>CAYMQY010000030.1:0-26995 GCA_964392655.1 uncultured Saprospiraceae bacterium | reverse complement strand
GCCGACGCGAATTGTCAGGGATTAGTGGGCCCTCGGGTTTTGGTCTCAAAAATGGACAATTGTACTACACCGTCGGCTAGCATCATGGAAATGCAAAGCCCGGCAGCAGGTACTGTTATGACGGGCCATAATGACTTCCGAACCGTCACACTCACGGCGACCGATGGAGCCGGAAATACAGCAGATTGTCAGTTTACCGTAACGCTCAAGGATGTAACACCGCCTACAATCACCTGCCCCAACCCGACCACTGTTACTTGTGCCAGCGACTATCCGGCGCCGAACATCAACCTGGTAACCGCCACAGATAACTGTAGCGTTCCAGTCAAAACACACGTGAACGACTCGGCGCCATACGATATCCAATGCCTGAACCGCTTCAAACGCACCCGAACCTATCGGGCGACGGATGCTGTGGGAAACAGTTCAACCTGTACACAAGTCATCACGGTTTATGACGGTACCGCACCGACGTTCACCTTTGTGCCGGCAAATGTGACCGTTCAGTGCAACAGCATACCGGCAGTAGGAAACCCGACGGCTACCGACAACTGCGCGGGTACCGTGACCATCACCTACAACGGCCAGACGCGCGTTGACGGCACTTGCCTTGACCGCTACACCCTTACCCGCCAATGGACGGCATCCGACATTTGCGGCAATACCCGCACGGCTACGCAACGCATCAACGTCATTGATTCGCAGCTGCCGAACTTCACATCTGCGCCGGCCAATGTCACGGTGCAATGCGATGCCATTCCCACCGTTGCCACGCCAACTGCTACGGATAACTGCGATGCTTCCGTTTTAATTACCTACAATGGCGAGACCAAAACCAACGGTACCTGCCTGAACAATTACACGTTGACTCGTCGTTGGACGGCTTCCGACAATTGCAGCAACACCCGTTCGGTATCCCAACGTATCGTAGTAGTGGATAACGGCAAACCTGTATTTACTTCGTTCCCTGCTGATCAGACCATTCAGTGTGTTGATCCGATACCGGGTGTGGGAGCGCCAACCGCCACCGACGCCTGTGAAGGTACTGTGACGGTTACTTACCTCGGGCAGACGTCGGCGAATACCCTGTGTCCGGGGCTGTACCAACTGAAACGCACCTGGCGGGCTACCGATGCCTGTGGCAACTCCACGGCATCCACCCAAACTATTACCGTTGCAGATACTCAAGTGCCTGTTTTCGTGAGTGTACCACCGAACTCAACAATCAACTGTGAACAGTCCTTACCCCCGCTCGGCAACCCGGTGGCCAGCGATGCCTGCGGCGGATATGTTCAGATTACGTTCCTTGGGCAAGTACGCACCGACGGCAACTGCCTGTACAACTATACAATTACCCGAACCTGGCGCGCCGACGACCTCTGCGGCAACACGGCATTAGCCACACAAGTTTTCACGGTTCAGGATGTGACCGCGCCAGTCTTCAACAGCGGCCCGGCTGATGTAACCGTCACTTGCGCCAATATCCCTGCGGTGCCGTCGCCGGTAAATGCAAGCGACAACTGCGGCTCGCCCACAGTAACATACCTGGGTGAAGTTCAAAGTTCCGGCGACTGTGTAAGCGGATACACTTTGCAACGCACCTGGCTGGCTACCGACCAATGCGGCAACAACAAGTTTCACACACAGACGATCACCGTACAGGGCAGCAACTTCGGCCCGAAAACACCGCCGAGAATCACAGGCCGCCCAAGCAACACCATTAACCTGCAACCGAACCCCACCACCGACCGGGTTTCGATTGGTTTGTCTGATTTTGCCGGCGAAACGGTTACCGTTTCAATCGTGAGCGATCTGGGCCAACTGGTTTGGGAAAAATTCATTCCGGTTGTGGAAGATCTGTCAGTGTCCGTACGCCTGCGCGAAGCCGGCGCCTCGCCGGGCATTTATACGGTGAGTGTACGCGGAACGAGCGGCACGATTTCCAGGCGGTTGGTGCTTATCGAATAATTCGTTTTAAGAGCGCATACAGTTTTTAGCACGCAAGGCGGTGACCGACAGGCACCGCCTTGTTGTATTTCGGGGCAAGGGTAAATTTTCTTTTCGGAACCTGTTGAAAGGTTTAGGTTTGCACAAATTCCATATGCAACTTCAGAAATAACACCCTGCTCGTACCCATGCGCCTGCTCCTTTTCAGCATTTTCCTGATTGGTTACCATTTTCCGGCTGCACAAAGGCTTGCCCCGACCGAAGATACTATTCGAACCGGTGCGGAAAGAACAACCGTCTACTTGCCCTTGCTGGCCGGAAAACAGGTCGCGCTGGTGGTCAACCACTCGTCACTTGTGGGCGCCCGTCATTTAGTGGATACCCTTGCTGCCGCCGGTGTCTGCGTGCTGCGCATCTTCTCCCCGGAACATGGTTTCCGCGGCGAGGCGCCCGACGGCGAGCACATCCGCGACGGCACCGATGCACCTACCGGAGCGCCGATTGTGTCGCTGTACGGTGAAAAAAAACGTCCGGACGAAGCGGATTTTGCCGGAGTGGATATGGTGGTTTTTGATATTCAGGACGTTGGCACGCGGTTTTATACCTACATCTCCACGCTGTTTTATGTGCTGGAAGGCTGTGCGGAATACAATGTCCCGATCATCGTACTCGACCGGCCCAACCCCAACGGCCACTATGTAGACGGACCGGTTTTGGACACCCGTCTCCGGTCCTTTGTTGGCGTGGCGCCGCTGCCGGTCGTACACGGCTGTACCGTCGGAGAACTGGCGCGGCTCTTTACCGGAGAATACTGGACCGGCCCGGTTCGGCCCGAACTGACCGTGATCTCCTGCGAAAACTACTCACACCGAACCATGTACGCCCCGCCGATACCGCCGAGTCCGAACCTGCCAAACCTGCGTGCCATCCTGCATTACCCCTCGCTTTGCTTTTTTGAAGGCACCACCGTCAGTGTGGGCCGCGGTACAGAATGGCCATTCCAACTGGCCGGGCATCCGCAATTTCAGGGGCCATGTGTCGCCGAGTTTACGCCCAAACGCAACGCGGCTTCGAGATACCCGCCGCTGGAAGGGCAACGCTGCTGCGGCTACGATTTTCGCAGTACCTCTGTGGACAGTTTGTTCCGGCAGGCACGCCTTGATCTGACACCGCTGCTTGATTTTTACTGCGAATACCCGGACAAAGACAACTTTTTTTTGAAAAACCGCTACTTCGAGCGCCTTTCCGGCACGAGTTCCTTGCGCAAACAAATTGAAGAAGGCAACTTTGAATCCGATATCCGGGCGACCTGGGAGGGTGACCTGCGTGCCTTCCGGGAAATTCGCCGCAAGTACTTGCTGTACCCGGAATGACTTGACACCATCAAAACTTGTAACCCATGACCCACCTCGACATTGGCAAATCCGGCGAAACCATTGCCATCAATTACCTCGAAGAGAAAGGCTACCGCATCATTCGCCAGAATTTCCGCGCCGGCAAAGGCGAAATTGATCTCATTGTCTGGTCGCCGGAAGGTTGTCTGGTTTTTGTGGAAGTGAAAACCCGTTCGCTCGACGGGTACGGTGGCCCCGAGGAAGCCGTGGACCGAAAAAAGCAGGATATGATCGCGCGTACCGCCGGTTCATTTATGGCGCAGATCGGCCACGAAGGCGAAATCCGCTTCGATATTATCTCCGTGCTGCTGGCCCGCGGGGAGTTGAAAAGCATCCGGCATGCAGAGGATGCTTTTTTTTGAACCGCATATCAAGCAGACGCCTCGGATTTCATTTTTTCCCGTTTGAGCAGGATTAACTTCCCGTTCAGCAATAACCTGTGGTTTGAAACATTTATAGCAGCCAATTTTGTGCCGTCCCGGCAAACGTCGCCCGAGGCACCCCTCAGTATTCATCGCTCACTCAAACAAACTCGTGACCATGTTGTCCAAAAATTTTGTTGCCCTCGCCATCTGCTGCATTGCACTTTTTTCCACTTCGGCAAACGCCCAAAAACTTTTCACCCGGAACGCTACGGTCACGTTCGATGCCACCGCAGCCAATTCGCCCGAAACCATCAAGGCCATCAACAAATCCGGCACCTGTGTGCTCGACAAAAGCACCGGCGCGGTGGAAGTAGCCGTTCTGATCAAAGGTTTTGTGTTCGAACGCGCTTTGATGCAAGAGCATTTTAACGAAAACTACATGGAGAGCGACAAGTACTCCAAAGCGCTTTTTTCCGGCAAGTTCGACAACTTTGCTGCCGTGGATACCGGCAAAGACGGCACCTACCAGGCCAAAGCAACCGGGACATTTACCATCCATGGCGTAACCAAACCGGCAACCGTGCCGGTGACCTTTACGGTGAAAAACGGAGCAGTCAGCGCTACGGCTAATTTCTCCGTGGCATTAGCCGACCACAATATTGATATCCCCTCGACTGTAGCAGACAAGGTGGGAAAAATTGCCAAAGTAAGCGTGACGACCACGCTGGAGCCGATGAAATCATCGAAGTAGTTCGATACGGCAGGCCGGGCGTAAATTCCGGCCTGCCGTATTTCTGATCAACCTGAAATCGAAACCCCGACAAGTTTCCCGATCCCGAATGTAATGGCCGCTGCCGCTAAACCGAAGACCACCTGCCGACCACCGGAGAACCAGATACTTTTCCCTGTAAACAACGTGATGGCCGAGCCAATTACAAATAGGCCAAGCGTGCTGAATCCGACACTCGCCAGAATGGCCACATAGCCGCCGCCCCAGAAAAAGGGAGCCAGCGGAATGATTGCGCCGATGGCAAACAGGATGAAAGAGGTGATTGCTGCTTCCCAGGCCGAACTTTTCAATTCCTCGGGGTTGATACCAAGTTCTTCCTTGATCAACAGCGCATGGGCGTCGGTTTTGTTGGACATGGCTTTCTGCGCCATGTCGTGTGCCTGTGCGTCCGGAATTCCTTTGGCGATGTAAATGAGTGCGATCTCTCGTATTTCCCCCTCCGGATTGGCGATAATTTCGTCCATCTCCAAAGCCATTTGACGTTCGTAGAGCTCCTGCGAACTTTTCACCGAAATCCACTCACCCAGGGCCATGGACAAAGCGCCGGCTAACAACCCTGCCGAACCGGCAAGCAATATTTCACTTTGACCGCTCGTAGCACCTGCCACACCCATGACGAGGCTAAGATTGGATACCAGACCGTCGTTGGCGCCAAGGACGGCCGCCCGCAATGCATTGCCGCCAACTGTTTTGTGCCGACCTTCGATGCGGGATAGTTCTTCTCCACTCACTTTGTGCTTGTTGTTCAAAAGCGATTGGAGGATTTTTATGTGGTTACCTTCCTCTCCGGTCACCGGAATCTTTCCGGCTTCCTTTTGCCGGACAATTGCCTGGGTGATGCTTTTTTCAGTATCCATCATCACACCGATGATGTAGTCATAGCCGAATATTTTCCCGATCCGGTTGAGTACCTGCGCACGCCACGAAGGCTGCGGCAGCACGAACGGGATACCATCCTGTTGCAATCGTTCCAGCATTTTTGCCGCATGGCCGCGTTCAATTTCTGCGAGACTCAGAAAGACACCTGCAATGCCGGGGTCTTTCTCGGCCCCGGCAATTTTTTCGTAGAGAAAAGCAGCATCCACTTCAGTCTGGACACTGGCAGAAAAGTGTTCTACTGGCTGGTTTGACATGTTTTTTCGTTTTTAGTCATCGTCTTCCTCTCCTTTTCCTTGTTCGCTGCCGGCTTGTCCGTTCTCCACTGCAGCAGCCGTCGCACCACTCCTGATTTCGGTATGCCGGATTTCGCCGCCGGAAGAACCGACGCGTTGGGCATATACCATAGACCCAAGAGCAGCCACGAACGTGATTGCGTACAGGGTTGAGCCTGTTTTTTTCGACTTGATGTCGGCGTAAAAAGTGGCCACAGAAACCAATCCGAGCAGGCCAACCATCCAAAGGAAAATATTGGCCAAGTCTTCGTGCGCTTCGATCAGGTTTTCGGTCACGCCCGGAAAGTTCTCCACCATTTCTTCAGCGCCTTCACCGGTGAGGTACGCCGGGATCGCAAGGATGCCCGAAAGTACAAATAATCCCAAAGCCGTTCGTTTAACGCCATCGTTTTTCAGGATAAAGCCACCCGCCAGAATTAGCAGTCCGAAAAGCGTACCGAGGATGGGCAGGTGGTTGAGAAGCAAATGCAAATGAGCCTGATTCATTGTCTTGTCTGTTTTGTGAACTTGTTTTTGACACGACAAAGGTGGCCGGGTACGTCTTAAAGTCGCCTTGGCGGAATCTAAAGATTGGCTTAAAACTGCAGGGAAAAAGTGGCACCCTCTCCTTCCCGGCTGCGCACCGTCAAGCGAATGCCCAGCATGTCCGCTATTTTGTTAGCAATAGCCAAACCGAGTCCCGAGCCAGGAACAGTAGCATTTCGCGAATCATCCACCCGATAAAAGCGGTCGAAGAGGTGCGGCAACTGCGCCTCCGGGATGCCGGGGCCGTAGTCGCTAACCGTCAATGAAGCCTGTTCGGAGTGCCAGACACAGTCAATCAGACCGCCGGCAGTGCTGTATTTTATGGCATTACCGACGAGGTTGTCGAGCACAATACCCAGCAGGGCGGCATCCGTGCGTACCGTTGTCGAGGGTGGAATTTGTACCCGCAACACCATCCCTTTTTCCTGCAATCGGGGATGCCACTCCTCCGAATGGGTGTCGATGAGCGTAGCAAGATCAACCGGTTTTTGACTGATCGGTACATGGCCGCTTTCCAGCCGCGCCAGTTGCAGCAGTTGTTCGAGCATTGCGTGCAGCCGATCCACTTCTCCAATGACACGCCTGATTTTTTCCTCGTATTGGGCCGGTTCGCGTTGTTTGCGCAGGAGCACCTCCAGTGTGCCGCGAATGGCCGCTAGCGGTGTTCGCAATTCGTGCGAGGCATCGGCGGTGAACTGCTTTTCGCGCTGGATGCCGTTTTCCACCCGTTGAAGCAATTCGTTGATCGTGGTAGCCAGTTGGAAAATTTCGTCGTGATGTACAGGCAACGGTAACCTCACACCCAGGTTGCTCTCACCAATGCCCGATGCCGCCCGGATCAGTTTTTTAACCGGACCAATCCCGGTGGAAGCGGCAAGAGAGGTGGCTAAAAACAGGATCAGAAGCAGCAAGGGGAATGCGATACACAAAGTGTTGCGCAGGTTGAGCAATACGACTGCCGATTCTTCCCGCGAAACGCCCACCGCCAGATATCCGATAACATCCCCCGAATTATTTTTGATGGGGAACTGCCCCTGACGGATTCGTTGCAAACCAATCCGGCTGTTCAGGAAGACATCACCTGACAGACTTGTGTCCACGCGCAGGGCATCGTTATTCAAATTAGCAGAGCGAAAAAGTACGTTTCCCAAATGGTCTACCACCTGCAAAAAAGTCGGATTTGCTTCGGCAGTTTGGTGTTCTTTTTCTTCCCATTCCGTCATGGATTTGATAAAAATCGAATCATTATCCCAATGCAAACTGCCGAGTACATCCTCTCGCTCACCCAGTATGTCCTGATCCAGATGGTCAAAAGCCGTGAACCAGACAACTGCATACACTACGACGAAAACCAGCCCGATGGTAGCGGCAGCAGCCAGTGCCGTGAATAATGCAATCCGGTTTTTGAAATTGAGATTCATGCGTTGTCGTTTACGCGGTAGCCGATACCGCGAAGGGTTTGCACAAAAGAAGGCCGATCAGGTGTGTCCAGTTTTTTACGCAGTGCGTTGATGTACACATCTATAACCGAAGTATCGTGGTCGAAGTTGATGTCCCACACTTTCTCGATAATACGCGTTCGGCGACAGGCTTTGCCCTTGTTTCGAAGCAACAATTCCAGCAGGGCGAATTCTTTCGGGGTAAGTTCCACCTGGTTGCCGGCCCTTGTCACCCGGTGTGTGGCCACATCAAGTTCGATGTCGGCATAGCGGAAAACGTTTTGTTCGCCGGTACTACGCCGCAGCAGCACCCGCATCCGGGCCAGCAATTCTTCAAAAGCAAAGGGCTTGCGCAGGTAGTCATTGGCTCCCGTCTCCAGGCCAAAAACCACATCGTCTACAGTGTCCTTCGCCGTCAGGAAAATCACCGGAACCGCCTGGTTTTCCTTGCGAATTGCCCGACAAATTTCAATGCCGCTCGCGCCGGGCAGCATCCAGTCCAGCAGAATCAGGTCGTATTCAGACAGGTTTTCCAGGGCTAATTGCAGCCCCTGTTTGCCGTTATGGGCCACATCCACGGCAAAACCTTCCTCTTCAAGCCCTTCGGCAATGAAGTTGGCAATCGCTGTTTCATCTTCGATCAACAAGACGCGCATGGTGCGGATATTTTGGATGCAATTTCCAGATTTTCTGCAAATCTGGGCGACCTGATCTAAGGGGTCGGTTAAGGTCCGCTTAAAAAATGCTTAAGGCGGGATTCGATGCGGATGCCGCACTTACCCGTTCCCGTTTTTTCCCGTTTCAAGCGCCATTTCCTGCCCGTTCGGGCAATATGAATTGCCGGCAGGTTGTACAGGAGCCCAATCTTGCAAGCCGCTGTCCAAAACCCAAATTCACCAGAAGCAACACCGGCTTTCGCACTACCTTCGGCGCGTCAAAACCGGTCAGTTATGAAAAAAAACACGCTCACGCTACTTGCTCTACTCGTCACCGTTTCGGGCTTTTCCCAAAACACCAATGTGGTGTATCGCTCCAAAATGACTTTCCCGGGCCAAACCGTGGCAAATGTGTGGGGATATAGCACCATTGAAAGTGAGTACGCACTCATTGGCGCATCCAAAGGGCTGATTATTGCCGATATTACCGATCCGGACCTACCGGTGCAAATCGTCCAGATACCTGGCCCGAACAGCCTGTGGAAGGAAATCCGTACCTACGAGCACTTCGCCTACATCGTGACGGAAGGCGGCGGTGGTATCCAGATTGTGGATTTGAGCGGTTTGCCATCTCCGAATCTGCCCAATAAATACTACACGGGCGACGGCCCGATTCAGGGCCAACTCGGCAAAATTCACGCCTTGCACATTGACGAGACCAAAGGTTTCCTGTACGCCTACGGAGGTGGAATGTTCAACGGCGGCGCCAAGGTATTTGACCTGAAAAACGACCCGTACAACCCGACCTACGTGGGCAAATTTGACCAACTCGGCTACGTCCACGACGGGTATGTAGACAACGACACCATGTACGCCGGGCACATCAACTCGGGGCGTTTCTCCGTGGTGGACATGACCGACAAATCCAGTCCGAAACTGCTGGCTACCCAAAACACGCCCAACAACTTCACCCACAACACCTGGCTTGCCAACGACCGGAAAACCCTGCTCACTACCGACGAAACCGCCAACTCCTTCCTCGCCGCCTACGATGTTTCCGACCCGGGCAACATTCGACTTTTGGACAAAATTCAGAGCAACCCGGGGTCAAATTCTGTCGTCCACAATACCGAAATTTTGGGAAATTACGCCATAACCTCCTGGTACAAAGACGGTTTTACCATCGTGGACATTTCCCGACCCGACAACCTCGTGCAGGTGGGCAACTATGATACTTACCCGACCGGCGTGGGAAGCGGATTTGAAGGGTGCTGGGGCGCATACCCGTATTTCCCGTCGGGCAATATCATTGCATCCACCATGTCGGCGCCGGGCAGTATCGGCGAACTGTGGGTACTCACGCCCACCTACGTCCGCGCCTGCTACCTCGAAGGCAGCATCGTCAACGGCCTGACCGGAAACCCGCTCAGCGGAGTGACCATCAGTATCGTCGGCGGCGCCCAGACTGCCACGCAGTCCGACGGTACGTTCAAAATGGGACAGGAACGAACCGGATATTTTACCGTACGGGTCAACCGCACCGGGTACGAGACGCAGGAATACACCGTCTATTTCCAGCGCGGCGACGTACGGGTGCTGAACATTGCACTGTACCCGTCCGGTGGCCTCGTCGTGGACGGGCAGGTGCTTCGCGAGTCGGATGGAACACCGGTGCCGAATGCCACTGTGGCATTTTTTTCCGACAGTGGCGTATTTTCAACCCAGTCGGGCTTGGACGGTACATTCTCCATAACCGGCGTGCCGCCCGGTCTGTACGACATCGCCGCCGGCGCCGAAGGCTATGGACAAACCATGCAATTCAATCAAAAAATAACTGCCGACAAGACCCTCTTGCTGATGCTCTCGTCCGACCTGAAGGCGCTGCAAGACGAGAATTCACCTGAAGAAAGAATGGATGCTGCACGGCTATCCGCGCCGGCAGTTTGGCCCAACCCGTTCACCAATGTTTTCCGGCTGGCATTGCCGCAAAATGCGGGCAGTGGCCAAATCCGGGTTTTTGATGCTACCGGCCGGTTGGTGGAACAAGTTGATGTAACCAGCGGTACCGGGCATCTGGTTTTAGGCGAAAAATGGCCGGAAGGGGTTTATTTCGTACAGGTTTTGGCTGAGGGTGTGGATGCTCTTCAGCAGACAGTTGTGGTAAAAATGAAGTAAAATTTGATATGGAGTTAGGCCTTCTCGGCTACGGCAAAATGGGCCGTGCCATCGAAACCATCGCACAGGAACACGGACACCGAATTGCCTGGCGCATCAGTCGTGAAAACCGCCATACCGTCACGCCGGATCTGCTGCGCCAGGCCGCGGTCGTGATCGAATTTACTCGCCCCGACTCGGCTCATGCCAATATCATGGCCTGCCTCGAAGCAGGTGTGCCGGTAGTGAGCGGCACTACCGGTTGGCTGGAACAACTGGCCGACGCCGAGGCCTGGTGCACACAACACAAAGGCGCCTTGCTCTGGGCGTCCAACTTCAGCGTGGGTGTCAACCTGTTTTTTGCCCTGAACCGCTACCTTGCCCAACTGATGGACGAGCGCCCGGAGTACCGGCCCGACATTACTGAAATTCACCACATACACAAATTGGACGCCCCCAGCGGCACCGCCCGCACCCTCGCGCAGGACATCCTCGCGCAACTGAAACGCCTCGACAACTGGAGCCTCTCCCCCACCCCGTCAGGCTCCGGCGACTTGCCGATCACCGCCGTCCGCGAAGGCGAAGTTCCCGGCACACACACCGTTCGCTGGAGCAGCCCTGTGGACGAAATTACCATCGAACACCGGGCACACTCCCGCACGGGATTTGCCGCAGGCGCCGTACTGGCAGCCGAATGGATTGCCGGAAAAACCGGGGTGTACCGGATGGAGGATGTACTGGGGATTTGAGTCTGTTTATATTTTGAAGCGACGCTGAGACCGAGCCAATTTTGTTTTTACTTTTGTTGCGAAAAAATCTTTGTCGAGAACAGAAAAAAAATCTTTACTACTTTAAATAATAATTTTAGATGAAGAGCAAAGGCTTACATTTTTTATTAATTTTTCTTTCTATTGCCATTACAAATTCCAGTATTGCGCAAAGTGCAGATACAGCAGGCCTCAATGTTTTATTGTACCAAACACTTTTGCCGGTAAATAAAAAACCAACAAGATTGGTTACAGACTACTTCGAGAAAAACGCGGAAGTAGTAGATGCTTCAGGTATATTGATTTACGGGCGTAGTGCCATTGCCAAGTGGTTCAAAAATCAAAAAGAAGCCTGTCCAGGCTATCAGGCTGACACCTTTGAGCGCCTTTGGAAGCACACACGTTATTTGGACCCGGCACTTCGGGTGAAAATTATTCATTCGAAAGTAAAAGTAAACGGGCAAGATATCTTCGCCACCTGCACATATTTCTCCCGACGAATTGATGGCAAATGGTATGTAGAAGCCTGTAGCGTAGTGCAGGCACAAGGCCCGCCGAATTAAAAATTATCAGATCAAACCAATTTTCCGCCGTGCTTGATGAAAACACCTGTGGTATGAACACAAATGCTTCCCTGAAGCGTGATTTTCCACAGGAAACCGCCGGCCTTCAAGGGCCAAGACGTGCCCCATGTCTGTGGAGAAGCCCGAATAAGAGTATGTTCCCACCCTGCCTGGTGTTTTTACCAAGCAGACTCTGCGGAGGACATTACAAAACCGAGCGCGACAGCGCTGCTTGGTGAAAACACCAAGCGCGGCTGAATCACCGCGCTGTTCGCGAAGGCGAAGTCCCCGGCACACACACCGTTCGCTGGATCAGTCCCGTAGCCGAGATCATCCTGAAACACCGGGCACACTCCCGCACGGGATTTGCCACAAGCGCCGTGCTCGCTGCCGAATGGATTGCCGGAAAAACCGGGGTGTACCGGATGGAGGATGTACTAGGGATTTGAGCCGTGCCCGCATTGCCTTTCACAATCAACATCGTACCTTGGCGCACTTTTTCCTACGGATAAATCCGTGGGCTAATAAAAACGGCTTGCGGATGAATCCGTGGGCTAATAATAAAGCCTCGAGGATACATTCCCGGACATAGAATTTAACCTGATCGAATACAATCCACCACACCCATGCTCACGGACATCGAAATCGCACAGCAAGCAACCCCGAAACGCATCATTCCCCTCGCCGAAGAAAAACTCGGAATCCCCGACGATGCACTCGAACCTTACGGGCACTACAAGGCGAAAGTCGCGCTGGACTACCTCGAAAACCTGCCCAAACGTCCCGGCAGCAAACTGATACTCGTCACGGCGGTCAGCCCAACCCCTGCCGGCGAAGGCAAAACCACCACCACCGTGGGCCTCGGCGATGCGCTCAGCCGGATCGGCAAAAAAACCATGATCTGCCTGCGCGAGCCCAGCCTCGGGCCGGTGTTCGGCATGAAAGGCGGCGCTGCCGGCGGCGGTTACGCCCAGGTAATCCCGATGGAGGATATCAACCTGCACTTCACCGGCGACTTCAGCGCCATAGCCCTGGCCAACAACCTGCTGGCAGCCATACTTGACAACCACATCCACCAGGGCAATGAACTCGGCATTGACGTGCGCCGGGTCACCTGGAAACGGGTGGTGGACATGAACGACCGCGCCCTGCGCGACATCGTGGTTTCGCTCGGCGGCCACGCCAACGGATACCCGCGGCAAGACGGGTTCGACATCGTGGTGGCCTCCGAAGTCATGGCTATTTTTTGCCTCGCCACGTCCCTGTCCGACCTGAAAGAACGCCTCGGCAACATCGTGGTGGGCTACACCGCCGACCGCAAGCCCGTGCGTGCCCGCGACCTGAAAGCCCACGGCGCTATGGCAGTGCTACTCAAGGACGCCATCAAACCCAACCTCGTGCAAACGCTGGAACATACCCCGGCTTTCATTCACGGAGGGCCGTTTGCCAACATCGCCCACGGCTGCAACTCCGTGACCGCTACGCAAAGCGCGCTGAAACTGGCCGATTTTGTGGTGACGGAAGCCGGTTTTGGCGCCGACCTGGGAGCCGAAAAGTTCATTGACATCAAATGCCGCAAAGCCGGTCTGCGCCCCGATGCGGTCGTGCTGGTAGCCACGCTCCGCGCACTGAAATACCACGGCGGCGCCGACCTGAAGGAACTCAATCAGGAAAATCTCGAGGCCCTGGAAAAAGGTATCGTAAACATCGAGCGGCACGTGCGCAACATTCGCGAGCACTACGGCCTGCCCTGTGTGGTGGGCATCAACAATTTCACATTCGACACGGCGGCAGAAATCAAATTGTTGCAGGACAAAATGGCGCCGTACGGGGTGCCCGTGGTCGTATCGCGCCACTGGGCCGAAGGCGGCAAAGGCGCCGAAGACCTCGCCCGCACTGTGGTGGATACGATTGAAAATACCGAAAACAACTTCCGGTTCCTGTACGACGACAACCTGTCGCTTTGGGAAAAAATGAAAACCGTAGCCACCAAAATTTACGGCGCTGCCGACATCAGCGCGGATGCTGCCGTGAAAAGCCAGATCAAAAAATTAGAGGAAGCCGGATATGGCCACTACCCGGTATGTGTGGCAAAAACGCAGTATTCGTTTTCCACCGACCCGAAAAAACTCGGTGCGCCGAGCGGCCACGTCGTCAATATCCGTGAAGTGCGGTTGTCGGCAGGAGCCGAGTTTATCGTCATGGTTTGTGGCGACATCATGACCATGCCGGGTTTACCCAAAGTCCCGTCGGCGGAAAAAATTGACGTGGACGGGAACGGTAAGGTCGTCGGGTTGTTCTGATTTTCAGAACAAGGCAAGGATGTTATCTTTGCCGCTCGTTTTTTTTAACCAACAACATGATGAACACCGAAAACACGCATAGCGAAGGCACAGAATACCTGAACTTTATCGAGGAAATCATCGAAGAGGACCTGCGAACCGGGCGGCACACGTCGGTACAAACCCGCTTCCCGCCCGAACCGAACGGCTACCTGCACATCGGCCATGCCAAGAGCATTTGCCTGAATTTCGGGCTTGCCCAGAAATACGGCGGCAAATGCAACTTGCGCTACGACGACACCAACCCGACAAAGGAAGAACAGGAGTACGTGGACAGCATCCTCGCCGACGTGCGCTGGCTCGGGTTCGAGCCGGCCCGGGTGCTGTATGCGTCCGACTATTTCCAGCAACTGTACGAGTGGGCGGTGGTGCTTATTCAAAAAGGTCTGGCGTATGTGGACTTTTCCACTCCGGAAGAAATTGCTGCGCAAAAAGGCTCGCCCACGGTGCCGGGCACACCCAACCGCTACCGCGACACTGCACCGGAGGAAAATCTGGCCGAATTTGAAAAAATGAAAAACGGCGAGTACCCCGACGGCCACTGCGTGTTGCGCGCCAAAATTGACCTGGCCTCGCCCAACATGCACCTGCGCGACCCGTACCTGTACCGCATCAAACACGCCCACCACCACCGCACGGGCGACACCTGGTGCATTTACCCGATGTACGACTGGGCGCACGGGCAATCGGACAGTATTGAAAAAATCACGCACTCCGTGTGTACCCTGGAGTTCATCCCACACCGGGCGTTGTACGACTGGTGCATCGAGAAGTTGGGCATTTTTCCCTCCAGGCAGTACGAATTTGCGCGGCTCAACCTGAACTACACGGTGATGAGCAAACGCAAACTGCTCCAGTTGGTGAACGAAAATTACGTCCGCGGCTGGAACGACCCGCGTATGCCCACGATCAGCGCCATGCGCCGTCGCGGCTACACCGCCGAAAGCATCCGGGAGTTTACCAAACGCGTGGGTATAGCCAAGCGGGAAAATATCATTGACGTGGGCCTGCTCGAGTTTTGTATCCGGGAAGACCTCAACAAACGCGCCCTGCGCCGGTTTGCCGTGCTCAACCCGCTAAAAGTGGTCATCTCCAACTACCCGGAGGGGCAGGTGGAGTGGCTTGAAACCGAAAACAACCCTGAAGACCCCGCTGCCGGAAACCGCAGTCTGGCGTTTTCGCGCGAACTCTACATCGAGCAGGATGACTTTATGGAAAACCCGCCGCCCAAATATTTCCGCCTGTATCCGGGAGGTATGGTGCGACTCAAATCCGCCTTTATCATCGAATGCACCGGCGTGGAAAAGGATGCGGCGGGACACGTCACCGAAATTCACTGCCGGTACGTGCCGGAAAGCCGCTCAGGGCAGGACACCAGCGGCCTCAAGGTCAAAGGCGTAATTCACTGGCTCTCGGCGGCCCATGCACACCGGGCGGAAGTGCGGTTGTACGATCGGCTGTTTCAGGTGGAAGACCCGGCTTCGGAGGAGGATTTCAAAAAATCCATCAACCCGAATTCACTGGAAATCGTGGAAAATGCGCTCGTAGAGCCGGCACTTTTGGAAACGCGGGCCGGCGAGCACTACCAGTTTACCCGGCTCGGTTATTTCTGCACCGACCCGGACGCGACGCCGGGAAAACCGGTATTCAACCGCACCGTAACGCTCAAGGACACCTGGGCAAAAGAGATCAAAAAACAGGAGTAACACCCGGGCACTGCTTGCCTTCCACCCACTCGGAACTGCCAATTATTGCCAATAGGGCACATATTGGGCAGGTTCGCGTGTGTCCAGTTTGCAATGACCTTACCTTTGGGATTCTATTTTTTCAACTAAACAAGTTCTACACATGAAACTGCTTTCCAAATCCCTCCCGATTCTTGCCTTGCTGCTGAGCGGGATCGTACACGCCCAAACCCCGTTCTGGTCTGAAACATTTTCGGCCGGCATTCCGGCAGGCTGGACCAACGCGGACGCTTCCGGTCAGGGCTTCACCTGGCAATGGTGTGCCGAGCCGAACCCGACTCCCCCCTGCGCCCCGGTGTTTAACGGCCAGCAGCCGTTTGCCGCCACAACTGCCGCTACGGGTTTTGTACACGTAGACTCCGACGGTGGCCTGTCGGCTCCGCTTCCGACAAGTCACATTAGCCGCCTGACCACCAGCGCCATCAACTGCACGGGCAAAAGTCAGGTGTGGCTTCAGTTCCAGAATCATATCGGAACGTATGTGGAGCCGCTCGCTACGAATGCCATTGTGCGCGTAAGCACCAACCTGACAAACTGGACGAATTTCACCCCGTTCCCCACTTTCACCGGTGAGAACTTTTTCTCTCCCAACCCGTATTTTGCAGTCCTTGACATTTCATCGGTAGCCGCCAATCAGGCCACCGTGTACATCCAGTGGCAATGGACGGCAAACTGGGAGTACATGTGGGATCTGGATGATGTCAAGGTGTTCGACGCCAACCCGTCGCCGAAAAACGACATTGCTATCGGCGATTTCTTCTACCCCGCATCGAGTTTTGCCCAGCCGGTTTCGCAGATCGCAACCGACACATTGGCTTTTGGCGCCTGGCTCTCCAATACCGGAGCAGACAACCAAACAAACGTGGTACTGCGCGCAGCCGTTACCACCGACACGAATGTGGAATTATGGGCAGACAGCCTTTTGATTCCAACGTTGGCAACAACTGTCGTTGACTCGTTCTTCGAACTACCCAACCGCTATGCGCCCGCACTTGGCGTAGGCACCTATCAAATTAAGTACACCGTTCGTTCCGACAAGCAGGATGAACGCCCCGCAGACAACAGCGGCTCGGATTTCTTTCTTGTGACCAACAGCATCTTTTCAAAAGAAGCCCAAGCGCAGTCTGCCATCCGCCCGCAGACTCTTGGTACCGGCTGGTATGTAGGCAACCTCTACCAGATGAGTGCCGGAAGTCTGGAAAACTACCAGGCAACCACTGCCACCTTTACGTTCGGCGCCGACGCTGCTGAAATCCCGGTTACGGACGTGGAAGCATCCATTTACCTGTTTCGGGTAAAAGACGGGGTCAATTTTGCCACCACCGGTGGTTTTGATCGCACGACTTTCTTTTCGCCCGATCTGGTATGGAAGGGTCTGGCAAACTACGCCGCACCGGATACAATGGCAGGTGGTTTACTGCAAACCGTTCAACTCCTTGACGTGGACTTGTTCACGCCCGGCGTAAAATTAGACAAAGGCGCTCGTTATCTCGTAGTCGTGGGCTATGCCGACCAAAGCCGGTTTGCATACCATGCCTTCAACGAAGATATTAATATGTTTTTTGCTTCGACATTTACCTTCTCCGACCAATGGTATCCCAACGGCTTTGGTGTCGAAGAAAATGCCGTGCTTCGCATGAACATCAGCCTGGTTACCACCACCGACGACAAACCGCTTGCCGAATCCGCCATGCGGGTATTGCCCAACCCGGTGAGCGATATGCTCAACCTTGTGGTATCATTCGACAAGCCGACCAACGCCACGATTACCATTGCCGACATGACCGGCCGCGTAATCGAGTTTGAAGATCGCGAAGCCCTCACAAACGACAACCTGTCGTACCCGGTTCGTCAACTGGCGCCCGGCACCTATCTGGCTCGTATTGCTACTTCGGAAGGCACACTGACCAAGAAGTTCGTGAAACTGTAGTTTCCCGAGTTTTCAGAGACAATAAAAACGGCCCGGCATCTTGCGATGTCGGGCCGTTTTTTTCAAACAAGCGTAATCCCCAAATCAGGCTCTACCGCCGGTGAGTTCGTCCTGCAGTTTTTTCAGGTCGTCCCACTTTTCTTTCGAGGCAAGGTCGGCCTGCTGTGGCCAGGTTTCCGGGTCGTGGATGTTGTACTGCGGGCCGCCGCCGTCAAGAACTTCGCGCAAGCGGTACGGCGAGGTCATAGACAACTGTTCCCAGGTTGTAATGCCTGCATCGTGCAGCAGTTTGGCAATTTTCGGCCCGATGCCTTCGACAATTTCCAGATCATCCCACTTGACTTTGGCGCCGGCGAACATGACAGTCCGCACCTCGGCGGCTTTGGGCGGCGCTTTCACCGATTTGCTGCTCTTGCCTTCGTCGCCAACCTGTTCGCGCAGGGCATTGCGTTCGCTTTCGCACAGGATGAGCGCGTCTTTCGATTTGCGCAAATCTGCCGCTTTGGTTTCCAGTTCGGATTCCGTTTTGGACAGGTTCATGCGCAGTTCGGTGATGGCGTTGTTTTGCTCCTCCACCTTGAGTTTGAGTGCGGCATTTTCATCGTTCAGTGCCGACACTTTGTGGTAGATGTAGGCAAAGAGCCAGCCCAGCAGGAAGGGGACGATACAAAGGGCGAGGCCGACCGGCAGGTTTTCGGTAAAACTGTTGAGAAAAATATAGGCGAAATACATGATGTTGAGTTTGTTTTGATCAGTTAACGGTTGACGGTGGTAAGTACAACGCGGCGATTTTGGTGGCGACCGTCTTCTGTGTTGTTGTCGGCTACAGGTTGGCTTTCACCTTTGGAATCCACTTTGATGCGGTTGGATGCAATGCCGTGATCTGTGAGAAATTTGGCAATTGCCTTTGCTCTGGCAAGGCCGAGTTGTACGTTATTTGCGTCTTCGCCCACGTTGTCGGTGTGGCCGATGAGTGAAAAAGTCGCTTTGGTGGCTTTGTGTTTCTCCACCAATTTGGTCAGGTAAGCGTCCACCTTCGGGTCTTTGTCCTTCTCGGTAGACTTAAACGGGAAGAGGAAAATCACATCGTTGTCCGACTCGATAATGGCGCCCTCTTCCATGGCAAGCACCATTTTTAGCCAGGAAAAGTCCGCGGACTCCATTGGTGGGCCACCATCTGCCAAGGCATCTTCAACGGGCTTGAAAGCCAGTTTGACACGGCTGTCGGGTAGTTCGGGGAACAAAGACTTGAGCGCTTTGGCGCGAGCAAGCCCGAGTTCCGGTGTTTCGCCGGGGCGTTGCCAGCCGGTAATGAACAGGGTGTCGCCCTGGCCGCTTCTGCCCAGAAGGGCTTTTTTCCAGGCCCCGAAGTTGGGGTCGGCCTCGGGCTGGTCGGCATTCCATTTGAACAAGGGAACACCGCTTGTTTTGGCTGTTTCCGTGGGAGGCGCCTGACCGTCGCAACACTGGCAAACATGGCAATGCCAGAATTGAACAGCCCAGATCGAGTACCCCACAAACAGGAGGGCAATGAGCCATAGTGGAATTTTACTCATGATGTGAATGGTTTAAAATTTTGTCATGGTGATGCTTGGGCAAATATATCCACGACTGAATTAAATGACCCCGAAATATTGAAAACTTATTTTTTAAACTTTTCTTTGCCGTCATTCTGGTAATTCAACCAAACCTGAAAGTTCATGAAACTCATACCTAAGGATTTTGTGCTTCAATACCTGCCGTTTGCCCTCAAAACCCAGGAGATGGCCAACATCAGTGCTGTGGCTATTCTGGCTCAGGCCGCTTTGGAAAGCGGTTGGGGAGAGAAAGCAGTCGGTAACATGTTTTTCGGCGTAAAAGCCAAAGCCAGTGATCCGGAAGAAAAACGCCAACTCGTGACGACAACGGAATATTTAGACAGCCCGGACAAAGGACATTTGTTCCCGGAGGTGTTGTCGGTTGAGCAAGTAGCGCCCAAAAGATGGAAATACCGGGTCAAAGACTGGTTTCGGAAATACGAAACCCCTGAAGGCTCATTCAGCGACCACGCCCGTTTTTTTTTGGTAAACAAGCGTTACTCCGAGGCACTGAAAGTAGGTAACGACCCAAATGCGTTCTTTCAGGAAATAGCCAAAGCAGGCTACGCCACCTCGCCAATCTATTTTGAAACGCTTGTAAAAGTAGCCCGGTTGATTGAGCGAAACATGCCCGGGGCGCCCCCTGCACGCCGTTCGGCAGGAAACCCTATGCTGGAAAGCGCGCATAGCGATGATGTCCCCGAGTTGTTTTCAGATGATGAACTACGGTTAATGAAACCCAATTGGCCCAGGCGGCGGGCAGCAACAAATCGGAAAAAATAACTGCTACGGATTTAACGGCTCCGAACTGGTGCGGGGCAAACTACCAACTTTGGGTTTTACGCTGCGCTCCACCAGCGCTTTGTGCAAGGCTTTAGCGATAAGTGCTATGCTTTGCGCCTGCCGGTCGGTATCCCGTCCTTTTGTCATCACGGTAACCAGAAATGGGATTTCCTGGATGTACACAATACCCGACTCGTGCAACTCATAGTCGTAGCCGGTATGCCGCCACTCCCCGAACTTGTGCCACATACGCGTGCCTTTGGGGAATCCTTTAGCGAAACCCTCCTCAAATGCACTATGGCTCAGTAAACGTGCAGCATAATCCGAGTACTCCGGACTGAGATAGGAGCCGTTGAAAATGGCTTTAAAAAAAACCGACACCTCCTCTGCTGTCATGGTAAACTGCTCTTTGTCTTCCACAGGTTTGGGGAGCCCAAGATCAAAAAACAACTTCGGTGTTTGATCCGGCTTGACCCGGGAGGCCAGCATCCGGGTAGCGTGGTTGTCGGAATTTGCGACCATGAAGTACAGCAGGTCGTGTACTGTGTACTCCTTCCCCACCTGGATGGAAGGGTAATTGTAATACTGTGTACTTACCTCGGCTGGCGGGGGATCGTACCGCAATTTTGTGGTCAGCAGGCCCGGGGTGGCTTCTGCTACGCGCAGACACGACAGCAATAACGCCACTTTCATCAAGGATGCCGGGTGATAACGGCCGGCCTTGTTATTTGAAAACCTTTGACCATGCTCAAACTCATGGACATAGACGGATGCTTCACTGATGGCACCGGCGGTTGTCAGGCTGTCAATCACACCTGAAACCCGTGCTTGTACTTGAGTCAACTCGGCGGATATGCAATCCGGTTCGGCAGATAACAACGGGCGGACAAACTCATAGCCTTTCACCCTTGATATTGTGTAATCGCACGGTGTACCCGATTTAATCGGGGTTTCACTAAAACCCGATGCTATAAAAGGGGGTTTACCGTTGAGTGCCCAATATGTCAGGATACTCCCCCCAAAAAATGCAGCGAGCAGGGCAAACCAATGCACTGATTTGTAGAATTTCGGTGCCATAGGCAGTTTCGTCGTTTGTCTTGATCGTCCCCCAACGAACAAGGCTTGCAACGGGTTGTGTATGGCACTTATTACTTTCTGTTTTTCAAGGGCTAAGGCTATTTTGCGACACTTGCCGATTTGAGTTGTCCGCAGCGGGACAAGTTTTGTAAAGTGCAGCATTTGGTGCCCTGGAGATTAAAGACAATCGCATATTTGCGCCGCCTTGATTTCTATAGGCATTCATTCCGACCTTCAACCACAATATTATTTCATGTCCGAAAAAAAATACTTTGACCCCGCCGACCTGAAAAAGTTCGGCAACATCGGCGACTGGCAAAAGCCCATGGCCGACAAATTTTTTGCCTGGTATGGCGAGGTTTTCAAAGAAGGCGCTCTCACCGAACGGGAAAAAGCCCTGATCGCCCTCGCTGTAGCGCACACCGTCCAGTGCCCTTACTGCATCGACGCCTACACAACCGACTGCCTCGGCAAAGGCGCCGACGAAGCGCAAATGATGGAAGCCGTGCACGTCGCCGCAGCCATCCGCGCCGGCTCCAGCCTCGTTTTTTCCACCCAAATGATGAACCACGCAGAAGGACTCACCATGTGAGGTTTAAGGAGGTTGAGCGGGTTTAACGGGTTGAGCAGGTTTAACGGGTTGCTTCAAACCCCATGCACGATAGTAAAAACCCGCTCAACCCGTTAAACCCGTTCAACCCGTTAAACCCGCTCAACCTCCAATTCATGAGTATTCACCAACGCAGCAAGTCGCTGGCTTCCCGGCACAGCGCACTTTCCGATACGTTTTTTCAACTGGAAGTACTCAACGGCAAGGCCGTAAGCGATGTACGTATCCCCTTGTTTGCAGAAACTATCCGGCAGGCAGGATATGCCGATGGGCGCCTGAAACCTGGCCGAATCGAGATTTTTCAGGTTAACGTGGGCAAACTCTGCAACCAGTCCTGCGCCCACTGCCACGTGGATGCCGGCCCCGACCGCAAGGAGGAAAACATGAGCCGTGCGACGTTTGAAAAATGCCTCGACATACTCCGTCGGTACAATATTTCAACCGTGGACATCACCGGCGGCGCACCGGAACTGAACCCCAACTTTCGCTGGTTCGTGGAGGAATGCCGGGCAATGGGCAAACGCGTCATGGATCGTTGCAACCTGACTATCATCCTGTCCAACCCGAAATATCGAGACCTGCCGCAGTTTTTTGCAGAACATCAGGTGGAGGTTGTCTCGTCTTTGCCGCACTACAACGCCCGCCGAACCGACAGCCAGCGCGGTGAAGGTGTTTTTGCCGACAGCATCGAGGCTATTCGCCTGCTGAACGCCGCCGGTTACGGGCAGGAAGGTTCCGGGTTGCAGCTCAATCTCGTGTACAATCCGACAGGAACCTTCCTGCCCGGAAACCAGTCCGCCCTCGAACGCGAGTTCAAAACCCAACTCATGCGCCAGCATGGCGTCATGTTCAACAATCTGTACGCCATCACCAATATGCCCATCAGCCGGTTTCTGGACTACCTGCTGGAGGCCGGCCAGTACGAAAACTACATGCAAAGCCTGCTCGATGCGTTCAACCCGGCTGCAGTAGCGGGCGTCATGTGCCGCAACACCATCTCGGTCAGTTGGGACGGTTTTTTGTACGACTGCGATTTCAACCAGATGCTCGGGCTGAAAGTGTCCGGAACCCGCACACATATAGACGATTTTGATCTGGAATCACTGGAACAACGCGATATCGTACTGAACCAGCATTGCTACGGCTGTACGGCAGGGGCAGGCTCCAGTTGCGGCGGACAAGTGGCCTGAAGAGGCTATTGGCTGTTAGCAGTTGGCTGTTGGCAATTAGCATGCAGTTATTTTGAATTCCTACCGATACGTTCCCACCAGATTTTTTCCCAGGCTGCTGCTTCACGGGTGCTTTGCTGTGCGTTTTTGCTCAGGTCTTCGGCCAGGCCGACAAGCCCCATTTCGAGAGTTGCCAACATGGTTTCGGTTTCCGTGCCCGTGAGTTGGTCGGCCATATTTCCATTCACTTCATGGCGATGTGTCTTCAAAAAAGCCACGTGTTCGGCGGCAATATTTTTGAATGCGCCCTGAAGTTCGGCGAGCAGTACGGCTTCCTGCTTCAACACTTTTATGGCAAACTCCCGGTGTTTCAGTGTGGTTGCCTCGTACAGTTTTTGAGTTTGAACCGGCTCTTTTTCACGGCCTTCGCCCATAATCACTTCCGGAATGGCGTCGTATTTTTTCTGAAAATCGGCTTCGATCTCGTCGTGGTTTCCCGGGCCGGCCAGTATCTGTGCACGCTGGTTTTCATACCGTGATCTCGCCGATTCGATTTTTGCCATCAGGTCGGCATTGTACTGTTGAAACATCATGGCCGCGCGCACCTTGTCGGCTTCTTTCATTTGTTGCCCAATGCGTTGTTGATCCTGCTGCATTTGAACGGGCGTTTTGGCTTGCACCTTGTCGTTGGCCATGTAACGGCGCAATTCCGACTCGCGCTCTTTCTCCGACATTTTTTGAAAACGGGCGGCATATTCCGGGTCGGCGGCAATTTTTTGATACAGCGCCGTCATACCGCCCGATTGCATGTTGTTGGCCGCATAAGGGTCGGCCATATATTCGGCAGCAGCCTTGCGAGCAGCCGCCTCGGCTTGTTCCGGGGTCATGTTTTGCACGGCATCCATGCCACCCATCGAGGCGATGATGGGGTTTTGGTTGCTTTGCGCCGCGTATTGGGCGCGCATCGTGGCTTCATTTTGCGTCGCCATGTACGCCTGACTGCGGTTGGCGTAATATTGCCGGTATTCTTCCACCGCGCGCTCTACCCGATCAGTAAACGGCTGATAGAATTTTTCGAGAGCAAAAAGGTCGGGGTTCAGGTAATCCGCACCATACGTCCGGCGGGCTGCTTCGGTAGTTGTAGCCGGCGGAAACGGAACATCCTGGTACAAGGCGGTAAAATTAGTTTTGCCAAGTGGCGAAGCAGCGTTGGTTTGCGCCTGAAGCGCCTGTCCCAAAACGGCAAAGGCAAAAAGAGCAAGGGCCGCCCCACGGGCAGCGAAAGAGGATGTTTGCATAGCTATCGTTGTGTAAATAGTGAAAAAACAGCGCTGCGATATGCATTAGCGCCAACAGAAAAGTTGGACTTGGCCTCCTCAAAAAAGGTTGCAGCCATTCCCGACACCCAATCGGAACAATCGAATCAATCCTTGTACGGATCGAACATGTCCGGCGCTGCCATAGCCACCCCTATTGGGCGCAGGCGGTGTACCACCTCGATTGTGTCTTCGTGGTAAGCCAGCACCTCGTCCAGTTTTTTGTAGCACTCCGGTGCTTCGTCGGCGCCGCCGCCGCGCAACACAATACCCTGTTTTTTGATCGCTTTTTTCACCTGCGTCCAATCCACTTTGCCTTTCGTGAGGTACTGCACCTGCCCGTTTTTCCAGCGTTTTTTTCCGGCAGCCTGCGTGCGGCTCATGGCGCGGCCTGCGCCGTGTACGGTGGAGTACAGGCCCTCGCGGCTTTTTCCGCCGTCTTTGCCGCGAATGATGACGGACGTGTCGGCCATGTTGGCTCCCACAAAGCCGTATTGACCCGGAAACGCAGGCGTGGCGCCCTTGCGCACCACGTAGAATTTTTGACCGAAGTGTTCTTCTTCCCAGAGAAAGTTGTGGTGGTTGTGTACCTCGAAAACGGGTTTTGCGCCAAGGATTTCGAGCACTTTGTCCACCACAGTATCGCGTCCGGCGTAGGCGTACTCGCCCGCCAGCCGCATGGCCGCGAGATAGTCCTGTCCCAGTTGGCTGCCGGCGTCGAACAGAATAGGCGGCGCATCCATGCCACCTTCGGGGGCCTGCTCGTCGAAACGTTTGCCTTTGGACAGTGCGATAAAACCCATCGTGGTTTTGTGGCCAAACCCGCGCGAACCGAAGTGTACCCCAATCCAGAGCCAACCGTCCTCGTCTTCGAACAGGTCCACAAAATGGTTGCCCGAGCCTACGGTGCCGAGTTGGTCCATGGCCGGTTTCATCATGTCGCGCTGGGGTTTGAAAGCGGCTTTGGAAATCGAGTCGAATACCGGATGGTCAATCGGTTTCGGATTGGGGCGACCGATTCCGAAGCCGATTTTTTTGAAAATCTCGTCCATCACGTTTTCCGTATCAATGTCGGCAGCGCGGATGTTCGTCTGGCAGGCTTTGTTCCCGCAGGCAATGTCGAATCCCACGCCGGAAAGGCTGATTTTGTCCGGATACGCCACTACCCCACCGATGGGGTGGCCGTAGCCGTAATGCGCGTCGGCAGTAAGTGTAGCGCGGTCGTTCGGACCCGAAGCGCAGCGCTGAATCTGAGCGATTGCATTCGGGTCAATAATCGGTTCGCCGAAAATGTGCAGTTTCATTTTACAGAGTGCTTGAGAGGTTGGGCGACGGAGTGATTCAGCCAATGAGAGCGGCTTATCGTTCATCATTCATCGCTCATCGCTACTACCTGCTGCTCTCCCGCCGGTCGCGGTCCCAGTTGGTGTTGGCTAAGGCGATGATGATAAATCCAGCCATGACCATGATGACTTTGGCCACAAAAGCGAATAGCCTGCCCGGAAGTTCCAGAAACTGCAAAAATGCCCATTGGGCGCCTACCAACTGCAAAATCATGGCTGTAAGGCCCACAATTACCAACAGCAACCCGAAAACAATCCAACGTCCTTTATTTTTCATACAACTATTTTTTGTTCACGGCTTATGCCGGAAGGCAGCATAACTTTGAGGCACCAAATTTGTTCAGTCCATCAACCGGTCAAAACTACTTCAGCCTTGTCATCCACCACCAGTCCAATATCCACCGTCAAGTTAATTGAATGCCCGCGTGACGCGATGCAGGGGCTGCACGATTTTATCGAAACGGATGTAAAGGCTGCATACCTCAACCAGTTGCTGCGCGTGGGGTTCGATTCGCTGGACTTTGGTTCGTTTGTCAGCCCCAAAGCCATCCCCCAAATGCGCGACACGGCTGAAGTGCTGGCAAAGTTAGACCTTTCACAAACGGCCACCAAACTGCTGGCCATTGTGGCCAACGAACGCGGCGCCGAAGATGCCTGCCGGTTTCCCGAAATCGCCTACCTCGGCTACCCGTTCAGTATCAGCGAAACGTTCCAGTTGCGCAATACCAACGCCACCATTGCCGAAAGCGTGGAGCGCACCAAGGCCATTCAGGAAATGTGCGAACGGCACGGGAAAACGCTCGTTCTGTACCTGTCCATGGGCTTCGGAAACCCCTACGGCGACCCCTGGAACGCCGAAATCGTACACAAGTGGGTGGACGCGCTGGTGCCCTGGGGCATTCGCATTTTTTCGTTGTCCGACACGATCGGCTGCTCCAACCCGGAGAATATTTCCTACCTGTTCAGCAACCTGATTCCGGCATATCCGAATGCGGAATTCGGCGCGCACCTGCACACCCAGCCGCACAACTGGCGGGAAAAAATCCAGTCGGCCTGGGCAAGCGGTTGCCGGCGTTTCGACGGCGCCATGCGCGGTTTCGGCGGCTGCCCGATGGCAAAAGACGACCTGACCGGCAACATGGCCACGGAAAATCTTGTGTTTTTCTTCAATGAAATCGGCGAAAACCTGCCGCTCGACCGCGACGCTTTCGGCCGGAGCATGGCTATGGCGCTGGAGGTTTTTCCGAGTTAAGCAAAAAAATAAGTGTCACAGAGGCTCACAGAGTTATTGGAGGCTCACAGAGTTTTTTGTCATTCCGGAGGATCTGTCC
>CAYMQY010000029.1:18168-28564 GCA_964392655.1 uncultured Saprospiraceae bacterium | reverse complement strand
GGCTCCAGGTACTCCGGACTGACGAGAATATAGTTGGGGTCGGCAGCCCAGTTGATGGACAAGGGTTCGGTTATTTCCTGATAGAAATTATACGAGTCGGCTAAGGCCTCCGGAATTGAAGCTGCATTATCAACTGATGTGGAAGCTCCGATTAAAGCAAGCAAAGACTGCTGATTCGGCGGGTTCCCTCCCTGGGGGTCGTCGTAAGCGATAAAAGCAAATACGGGTCGTTGAATACTGGAAGTATTTGTGATTAACTGGCCGAGTGCACTATTGGCGCTTACATCCACAAAAATGGTTCGTTGTCCGGTAGTCTTGCTGTTTAGACCGTCAAAGCGCCACATCAGTCCCCGGAGTGGAAAAGGGGATTGCCGGTTGGCCGGCACAGTAATAACCTCTCCTCCATCCGGTGCTCCCTCAACACTTTCGATTTGCATCTCATTGTCTGCGTATAAAAACCCGACCACACCGGAAACAGCAAATTTTGAGTCTGCAACAGAGCGGTAGGTGATGGCCATCGTAAGTCCTTTGCCCGGTCGTGTGGCACGCCAGTTGGCCTGTAGTTCGATTGCAGAATCAGGACGCTGGATAATGGGGTATGTCGTGTTGTCGAAATACAAACCCGGGCTGTTGTTTGCTGGAACGCCTACCTTCTTTTTTTTCTTTTTCTTGAATGGATCGTAATCATCGGAATAAATGGGCTTGAGAGATACCTCCACATCAAACTCCTGCGGGGAACCGGTCGCACGGAACGTATGCACCGGCATGCTGTCTGTGCTGTAAGTCTGGTCGCCGAATTTCCAAAAATACCGCCACCGGGGCGCCTCTGTCTGAGCAGCGTTTATTGGATCGGGCGGGTTGTTAAGCGTAGTGGTAGATCGAACCGCCGGCCACTGCAGAGCGAACTTGAAAGCATTGCTGAACACAGTACCCGGTACGCCGGAATTTGGCACCTCCATGGTGATAATCTCGGGTAAGGTCGGTTCAGGAACCGGATCCGACCATGGTTGTGCATGGACAAAAGAAGGGAACAACGCGGCAATGAACACAGCGGTGTACACAAACAGAGAGCATTTCATACCGAAAAAATTAGATGTTTTACGCTTTGGTTGATACTGTCGGAAAAGGCCAAATCACCTCAACCTCCCCGGCGCAATAAAGGTAGGTTGGCCCGGGAAAAGTCGGAGTGTTTTTTTGCCGTACAACAAAATGCAATCACATCTTTTCCCATTCAAAAAGTTTATCTCTACTTTCGTCGCCGGAATAACCTTCCAAATTTCCAACCCGTAACCTTCCAACCTGAAATTGTACCCATGTCTGAACCTGTTATGTACCGCGCCATCACTGCCTGGGCCGAGGAAGACCGCCCGCGTGAAAAAATGTTGCTGAAAGGGAAAATAGCCCTGACCGATGCAGAGCTACTGGCAATCCTGATCGGCTCCGGCACCGTGGGCCAAAGCGCCGTCGCACTGGCGCAAGGCATACTTGCCTCGGTCGGCTGCAACCTGCACGAATTGGGCAAACGCTCCGTTTCGGAGTTGCAACGATTCAAAGGTATCGGCCAGGCCAAGGCGATAACCATTGCCGCTGCACTCGAACTGGGCCGGCGGCGTCAGTTGTCCGACCTGCGCGAACGCCCCCGAATCGCCGGCAGCAACGACGCTTTCCAGATCATCGCACCCCTGCTCACCGACCTGCACCACGAAGAGTTCTGGGTACTGCTACTCAACAAAGCAAACGAAGTGATCGCCCGCGAACGCCTGAGCACCGGAGGCGCCGCAGGTACAGTGGTGGACGCCAAAATGCTGTTCAAAACGGCCCTCGATGCCCGCGCCGCCGCCGCTATTGCCGTGCATAACCACCCCTCGGGAAGCCTTCAGCCCAGCCAGGCTGATCTTGACCTCACACGCCGACTGCGCAAGGCCGGCGAATTGCTCGACCTGCCCCTGCTCGACCACCTGATTGTGTCCGAACGGGGGTATTTCAGTTTTGCCGATGAAGGCATGTTGTAGCAAAAGCAGCCGAAAAGCCGAGGCAGTTTGGCAATTGGCATATTTTTGCCTGCCACCTTGATCTGCGCGAACCTGTCTTTGGAATCATTGTTAAGACAAAGCGAAAACAACGTGAAAAAAAACAGCAGAAATCCACGCGCCGCTCTGGCGGCTATCGCCCTTTTGGCACTCTTTTCGAGCGCAGGCTGCGGAAGCCCCTGCCCGGAACTCTCCGGCAAGTGGTCTACCCGCGAAGGCCAGTCCATCTTTTTCAAAAAAAGTGGCAATGCGCTCTGGCTCACCCGATTCGGCAGCCAGGTGGATACCGTGCCTATGGCCTTCCGGTACGATTGTGCCAAACAACCGGTGGAACTCGATCTTTTTCAGTTCCGAACCGGGCCGCTCGTCGGCAAAACTCTGTTCGGCATTCTCGAATGGACCAGCGACACCACGTTCCGCTTTAATGCAGAAGCCGGAACCGATCCGTCTCTCCGACCCAAAACCTTCGAAAGCGACCAGACCCTGAAATTTTTTCTGGAACGCAATGGCGTAAAAAAATAAAGCAAAACGATGGTTGCGATGCGTTTTTTCACCGTGCTTTTCGCTGGAACGTTGTCCTTCTACACCGCCAACCCAGGGGGGATGCCTGTGCTGCTTTCGACAGGTTTGCCAACCGGCTCCGACAGTGCTTCCCGGAGCGGGACTCCCGACCCGCAGGATCAGGCGTTTTTTGAAAACAAGGCAGATGCTGCCTGTGCCGAGCAAAACCTGCCCGAGCGTGTGTTGGCAGTGGCCCGTTCTTTCATCGGCACCCCCTACCGCACGGGCACCCTCAATACCGGGCCGGAAGAGCAACTTACCGTCAATTTACGCGCACTGGATTGCTGGACGTTCATGGAGGCAAGCCTGGCCATCGCGCTGGCCGCCGAGGCCGGCGAACCGAGATTCGACACTTTTCAGCACTACATTCAGCAGTTGCGTTACTGGGGCGGCACCATCAACGGCTATGCTTCGCGCATCCACTATTTTTCCGGCTGGCTGCTACAAGCCGAAAAAGCAGGCTACCTGCGCGACATTACCCGCGAACTTGGCGGCGTACCCTATCGGAACAACATTGGTTACATGACCGCCCGCCCCGACAAATACCCCCCCCTCCGCGACCCCGATGTGCTCCTTCAGATGCGCCGCGTGGAGGAGCGTCTGAACCGGCATCCCTGGTACTTCATCCCGCAGGGCCGGATCGCCGCCATGGAGCATCTGATTCAGGACGGCGACCTCGTGGCGCTGACCTCCGGAAAACGTGACCTTGACATTGCACATCAGGGATTTGCCCTGCGAAAAAACGGACGCGTGTACCTGCTTCACGCTTCCTCGCTGGGCCGGCGCGTACTCTTGTCGGGGCAGCCGCTTGCCCAATACGTCATTTCACAGAAGGGCCAGACAGGTATCATGGTTGCCCGACTGAACAGTGCCGGAGCCGCCGGGCAACAGCCGCAAGTAGCCAAACAATAAACCCCCGCGTGGTGCTACCTTTGCCCCTCCAACCCGACCCTTTGCTGCGGCTTGCCGGTTTTTAATCGAAAACGAGGCCATAAATGACAGGAGTTGGCGTTTATTGGGCAAGCCGTTACAAAAAAGCATTCCGGTGGTGACAGTTGGTAACCATCCTCCCGGTGTTTCGGCACGGTTTTTCGGCAACCAACCCGTGATTTCAACAAAAAACAGCACAACATGCTTGCAGTGAGCAAACAGTACTGGACGATGGGGCTTGCATTGGCACTCCCGTTCTCCCTTATTTCCCAAAAGGAAAACCAGATTGCATTTACTAACCCGTCCTTCGAGGGTATCCCAAAATGCTGCGAAGCCCCTTCCGGCTGGTTCAACTGCGGCAAAACCGATGAAAGCCCGCCCGACATTCAACCGGGTTTTTTCCAGGTAACCAAAGCGCCCAACCACGGCGAAACTTACGTCGGTCTTGTAGTGCGCGACAACGAAACCTGGGAGTCCATCGGCCAGCGTTTGCCCCGTCCGTTGGAGAACAACGAATGCTACGAATTCTCCGTTGATCTTTGCCGGGCCGAACTTTACCTCAGCCTCAGCCGTACCACCGGCGACGAGGTGAACTACGCCACGCCGGCTAAAATCCGCGTGTGGGGCGGCATGGGCTACTGCGACAAACGCGAAATGTTGTACGAAACCCCGCTTATCACCACCACCCGCTGGCTGACCTACACCTTCCGGATCAGCCCGAAAAAAGGGACGTATCCGTTCATTTGCATCGAGGCGTACTACAAAACCCCTACGCTTTTCCCCTACAACGGGAACATTCTGCTGGACAACGCATCGCCCATTACGCAGATTGATTGCAACTTGCCTCCGATGGAGGCGGGGCGCCCGCCGGTGGTAAACAATGAAAAACCACAGCCCCCCACCACCACCAAAAAGGCGGATACGCAGGCGATCGTGGTCAAACCGGTGCAAACGCCTGCTCCTCAGGCAACGGAAAAAATCAACCGGGAAGGTTTGAAAAAAGGAAGCACGATCCGCCTCGAAAACGTCTATTTCGACGCCGACAAGTACGTCATCAAACCCGAGTGCGTGCCCGCCCTCATGGTCGTGTACGATTTTTTGGTGGAAAATCCGGACGTAGTGCTCGAAGTCGGCGGCCATACCAACAACCGCCCGACACCGGAGTTTGCCGAAACTCTCTCCACCAGCCGCGCCAAATCTGTGGCGGAGTGGCTGGTTGGCAAGGGCATTCCCGCCGAGCGCGTGCAGTACAAAGGCTACGGAAAAAAATTCCCCATCGAAACCAACGCCACAGCCGAAGGCCGCAAGCGCAACCAGCGCGTGGAGATCAAGATTTTGAGTATTAACGGGTGAGGGGTCTATAATGAAGCAGCCCGTCCGGCGACAAACCGGGCGGGCTGCTTGCATTTAACTCTGCCTCCTTTTCAATTCAACTTCTCCAAATCCCGGATCAGAATCGAGTTCCGGTTGAAGTGGATGAGGTTGGATTTGCGCAGTTCGTTCAGGATGGCGGTCACCGTCTGGCGACTGGCGCCCACAAGGTTGGCGATATCCTGCTGGGTGAGGCCATGTTTGACCAGGGTCTCGTAGCCCACCTGCCTGCCGCGAGCGCCGGCACTTTCCTTCAAAAACTCCACGATGCGGGTGCGCACATCCTTGAGGATGAGCGACTCCCACTGGCGCTCGGCGCGGCGCAGCCGCTCGCCAAGATACAGCATGACTGCCTGGGAAAGGGCGAAGTTGCGCTCCATGAATTGTTTGAAATCGGAAACCCGGATCGTGCAATATTTCACGTCCTGGTTCATGGCGCTGGCGAATTCGGCGCGGCGGGCTTCGCCCGTCAGGCCCAGTTCGCCGAACACAGTCAGCGGGTGCTGGATACTTTTGATGATCTCGCGGCCATCCGGCGAATAGATGCCGATCTTGATGGTGCCTTGCAACAGCAGGCAGATGTAATCGCTCGGTTCATCGGCCAGGTAAATGTACCCGTGCTTGTAGGCCGTGCGCGGTTCGGCCACAAGGGCAAGTTCGCGCAGTTCATCCGGTGTTAAGGCGGAAAGGATTGGGAATCGTTGTAGCATGTACAGTACGTCCATGGTAGAAGATTGTTACGGATTAGAAATGAAGATTGGTTGACGGTAGCAGCAAACCAAGAATTATGCCAAGGGTGTGTTTATTCCGGCATTTCGCCGCGAATTGACTTTCAAGGTTTTACTTTTACCCGCGCAAAAAACGGCCTGTGTCGTACCGCACCGTTTTTCACTACCCAACTTGTGTTACCATGTTAACAGTCAAAGCATTTTCCCTGCTTACGGAGTTTGATATCTCCCTTTTCCAGTCCGGCAAGCATTTTCGCATGTATCAAAAACTCGGCAGCCACCTCGTGGAGTGCGAGGGCGAACAGGGAGTGTATTTCGCCGTATGGGCGCCGCATGCCCGCCAGGTATCGGTCACCGGCAACTTCAACGCCTGGAACCCCAAGAGCCACGTGCTCTTGCCCCGTTGGGATAAAAGCGGCATCTGGGAGGGATTTATCCCGCAACTTGGCAAGGGAACGGTGTACAAGTACCACATCACCATGCCCAACGGCAAAGGTCTAGACAAGGGCGACCCATACGCCCTGCGCTGGGAAACTCCACCGCAGACAGCCTCCATCGTGTGGGACCTCGACAACTACCGCTGGAACGACGGAAAGTGGCTCGAAAAACGTCTGCAACGCGCCGGCAAACCCCAGCCTTGGTCGGTGTACGAAGTACATCCCGGTTCGTGGAAAAAAATACCCGAAGACGGAAACCGCTCCTACAATTTTCGCGAACTGGCCGACGAACTCGTGCCATACGTCAAGGACATGGGCTTCTCCCACATCGAACTCATGCCGGTCATGGAGCACCCCTACTTCCCGTCGTGGGGCTATCAGATCACCGGCTACTTCGCCCCATCGGGCCGTTTCGGGTCGCCGGAGGATTTTATGCACTTCGTGGATGTATGCCACCGCGCCGACATCGGCGTGATCCTCGACTGGGTACCTTCCCATTTTCCCGGCGACATCCACGGGCTGTACCTGTTCGACGGCTCGCACCTGTACGAGTACGCCGATATGCGCCGGGGTTTCCATCCTGACTGGAACAGTTATGTGTTCGACTACGGGCGCAACGAAGTGCGCTCGTTCCTGATCTCCAATGCCCTGTTCTGGCTCGACAAATACCACATTGACGGCCTGCGCGTGGATGCCGTGGCCTCCATGTTGTACCACGACTACTCCCGCAAGGAAGGCGAGTGGATACCCAACATCCACGGCGGCCGCGAAAATCTGGAGGCCATTTCGTTTCTGCGCGATTTCAACGAGGCGGCCTACAAAAACTACCCAGGTATCGAAACCATAGCCGAGGAAAGCACCGCTTTTCCCGGCGTCAGCAAACCCGTCTGGGATGGCGGCCTTGGCTTCGGCCAAAAATGGATGATGGGCTGGATGCACGATACGCTCAACTACTTCAAACGCCCGCCCGTGTTTCGCCGCTGGCACCAAAGCGAGGTAACCTTTTCGATGGTCTATGCGTTTTCAGAGCGGTTTATGCTGCCGCTTAGCCACGACGAGGTAGTGCACATGAAGGCTTCCCTGCTGTACAAAATGCCCGGCAACGAGTGGGAAAAATTTGCCAACCTGCGCGCCCTGTTCGGCCACCAGTGGACGCACCCTGGCTCGCAAATCCTGTTCATGGGCGGCGAATTCGGCCAAACCACCGAATGGAGTCACGACCGCGGTGTGGTGTGGGAACTGCTGAAATACGATTTTCACAAAGGCTGCCAGGAGTGGGTGCGCGCGCTTAACCACCTGTACACCGAGCATCCGGCGCTGTGGTGGCACGCATTTTCGCCCGAAGGCTACGAATGGATCGGCGGCGACGACACCGAAAACTGCGTACTCGCTTACCTCCGCAAAGGCCGGCCAACCGACAAGGTGCTGCTCGTAATCTGCCATTTCAAACCGGGCATTCTGGAAAATTACACCGTTGGCATACCCTGCGGCGGCGTCTGGCGCGAACTGCTGAACAGCGACGACACCCGCTTCGGCGGCAGCGGTACCGCGCTCAACGGTGATTTGAAAGCCGAAAAGAAAGCCTCGCACGGAAAAGATTTTTCCCTGACGTTCAAACTCGCGCCGCTGGCCGTCCAGATTTTTGAAGGGCAGGAACTGCCCAGGGCCAAGGCTCAAAATAGCGGCAAATCGGCTTCAAAAGCGCCGGCGAAACCGAAGTTGTCCGGGAAAAAACAGCCTGATAATCCCGGCAAAAACAAAGCCGGCAAAAATTCGCCGGAAAGTAGCCGTGTGTAATCCGGACGTCGGGCGCCTACTTTGGACTTATTGCGTACATTTGCCGGACTTTTTGAGGAATCCCGTTTTTTTCATCATACGCCCAGTCTGCTCCCGGCATGGACATTACGGCCGCACAACTTGCCACCCTACTCAAAGGCACCCTTGAAGGTGACCCCACTGCCACCGTCCGTCAGCCGGCACGCATCGAAGAGGCCCAGGCGGGCGATTTCGCTTTTTTGGACAATCCAAAGTACGAATCCTACGCATACACCACCAAAGCCTCCATTCTGCTGGTAAATAAGTCGTTTCAGCCTGTTCAGCCCGTAACGGCCACGCTGATTCGGGTGGACGATGTGCGCAGCAGTCTGGCGTCTTTGCTCGAAATTTTCAACGACATCGTGTCGCCTAACGGCATTCCGCCCCAGGTGGATGCCATGGCCAGCGTGCATTCCAGTGCCCAGATCGGCGCGCAAAGTGCCGTCGGCGCGTTCAGTGTGGTGGATGCCGGCGCCGTCATTGGCGACAACTGCACCCTGTACCCGCAGGTGTTCGTCGGCCGAAATGTACGAATCGGCAATAATTGCAAACTCTATCCCGGCGTACGTGTGATGCACAACTGCATCATTGGCGACAATTGCGTGCTGCATCCCAATGCCGTTATCGGCGCCGATGGTTTTGGTTTCGCGCCACAGCCCGATAATTCCTGGAAAAAGGTGCCACACGTCGGCAATGTCGTGCTGGAAAACCGTGTGGAAATCGGCGCCAACGCCTGCATTGACCGGGCGGCTCTCGGCAGCACTATCCTGCGCGAGGGCGTCAAGATTGACAACCTCGTACACATTGCACACAACGTGGAGGTGGGCAAAAACTCGGTGATGGCTGCCCAGGTCGGCGTAGCGGGCAGCACCAAAATCGGCGAAAACGTACAGCTCGGCGGCCAAACCGGTATTGCCGGACACCTCACCATCGCCGACGGTACGCGGGTACAAGCGCAGAGCGGTATTGCTTCCTCTGTGCGCGAACCCAATCAGGCGCTCTTCGGTGCGCCCGCCATTGACTACAACGACTTCGTGCGCGCCTACGTCGTGTTCAAAAACCTGCCCGAGCTTCAGAAGAAAGTGCGGGCGATCGAGCGCCTTTTGAAGGAAATGCACGCAGAGTAGTGCTCCCACAGCTGCACGGAGAAAAATTACCGACTCTGGGCCTCCGCCATGAATAATGCTTCGTGCAAAATCACGGCGCCAGCCGTTCAATTTTCCAGCCTCTCTCCGTGCGGGTGTACAGGATGCGGTCGTGCAGCCGGCTTTCCCGGCCTTGCCAGAATTCGATTTGTTCGGGCCGCACGCGGTATCCGCCCCAAAACGGGGGCAAGGGCAGCACGTCGTCGTGTTTGAAGGTGGTGGTCAGCTCGTGCACCTTGTCTTCCAGCAGGTTCCGGCTTTCGATGGGTCGGCTTTGCGGACTGGCCCATGCGCCGATCTGACTTTCCTTGGGGCGGCTCTGGAAATACGCCCGCGACTCCGCTTCGGTCACACGTTCCACGGCACCCTCGATGCGCACCTGTCGCTCCAGTTCGAGCCAGGTAAACAGCAGGGCGGCCTGCGGGTTGGCGTCTAATTCGGCGCCTTTTCGGCTTTCATAGTTGGTGTAAAAAACAAAGCCCTGGTGGTCGTAGCCTTTGAGCAACACGGTGCGGGCGCTGGGCCGGCCTTCCCGGGTAGCCGAAGCGAGGGTCATCGCGTTGGGTTCGGGCAGTTCACTTTCGAGCGCCTCCCGAAACCAGTGGCCGAACTGCTCGATCGGGTCGGCTTTGACGTCGGATTCGGAAAGCGATTCCTGGCTGTAATTGCGCCGAAGCGCGGCGATATCAGGTGAAGAGATGGTCATGGCGCGCATGTTTTTTCTTTGGGCGAAAGTAGCCGACGCCGGGCAGAATTCAGTCGTAACGCGCAAATTTTCGTTTTCTTTGCCGCTTACAAACCCGTCGCATACCATGCTCATCAAAGCCTCCGGCATTACGAACCTGACCGACGCCCGTTACTTCGCTGCCAGAGAAGTGGCCTATCTGGGCTTTAATCTGGAAGAGCACTCCGAGAGTTACCTCGACCCCATGTACATGAAAGCGATCCGGGAATGGGTGCAAGGTCCCAAAATCGTCGGGGAGTTCAGCCGAACGCCGGCGCACGTCGTGCGCGAGGCCGCCGGATTTTTTAGCCTGGAGGCGGTGCAAGTACCGCTAATTGATGATTTGCAGGAGTTGGACGGCCTGGAAGTAATTTTGTACCTGCAGGGTACATCAGACCCCGATACCCTGGCGTCGGTGCTGCGCCGGAACAAACCGCTCGCAGCCTATTTTCTGCTCGATTTTTCTACACCGGAAAAAACCGAAGCGCTACTGGGAGCACAAGCGGGAGCCTGGAAAGAATTGTTTGCGGAATATCCCGTACTCCTCGACGTGTACCTCCCTGCCGATGAATTGCCCGTGCTCCTGCAAAAACTGGCCCCCGCCGGGCTTGCATTGCGCGGCGGGGACGAAGAGCGGGCAGGCGTCAAATCATTC
>CAYMQY010000029.1:12734-18158 GCA_964392655.1 uncultured Saprospiraceae bacterium | reverse complement strand
GAAAGTGCGGAGGATGACTATTTTACCACCAGCACACCGGAGGCCTCGTAGGTCACTTCGCGTTCCGGCTCGGTGATGGCGGCAATTTCTTCAGCCGATTTACCGGCATCTTCAGCATAGTGGCGCAAATCCTCCACCGAGGTTTCGGAAATGTACGCAAACCCGTCGAGTACCACCCGCTTGCCGGTAAGGTCTTTGGGCATGAAAAAAGCGTAGTCTTTGAACGTTACGCGCATTTCCGGTACGCCCGGCTGATCGGACACCAGCATCATCCAGCAGCCCTTTTTCTGGCAAACCTCGCCTACCGTGCCGGTAATTTTGATGGCCAGAGAATCGGTATTGGCCATTTTCGGCACAAGTTCCTCGTAGGTGATGGCGTTGTCGGCCGTGATGGTGGCGCCGAAGTGTTTTCCATCATCCGACGTGGAAGAAGCGGGCTGGTCGCCGCCGCAGGCTGCCAGGAAGATGGCTGAAGCAAAAACGAAGAAGAAATTTTTTACCATAAATACGTTTTTTTCAAATTACTGAAAATCAAAATATTGTCAAATTGTTTTCTGCCGCAAATGTACAAATTCAAATTGATCCTGATACGACTGGCACAATATTCGGGTAGTCGCCGTGTTCTTGAACACCTTTCCGGGCGGGTATGCGCATCCCGTCTTCAACCCGGCAAGTTTTCAACCCGGTCCGACCGATTTGTGTTTTCTTTAATCAATGTTTAACAGTATTTGCACCCTTCCTGTACACCCGCTTTCGTTAAACATCTCAAAATTGCTCATTCTTATGAAGGGTCTCGTTTTTTTCATCGTCCTCCCGATCGCTATTATTCTCCAAAACCAAACCTCCCTGTCGGCACAATGCCTCGACGGCAACTGCCGCAACGGCATTGGCACCTACCGTTTTGCCAACGGCGACCGCTACTCCGGCGCCTGGGTCGCCGGCCAGCCACACGGCAAAGGCAAGTATAATTGGGTTTCCAAAGAGCGCTATGAAGGCGACTTCAAGTACGGCAAATTCGACGGTACCGGCACCATGTTCTACCCCGACGGCGCCTACTACACCGGCGGCTGGAAACAAAACCAGAAACACGGTCAGGGCCGTCTTGTCCGGAACGACGGCACAGTGTCGGAAGGCTCCTGGGCCAACGGCAAACTGACCAATCAGCAGCCTGCAACCGCCAGTGCCCAAAAACCCGCAGCAACCCAATGGCCGACCGGCAATAACCAGCAACGGCAATCCAGCGGAAAAACCGACGTGTCCGGGCTGCGCAACTGCAACTCCATCTACTGCCGCAGCGGCTCGGGCTACTACGACTACCCCGACGGATCGCGCTGGATCGGTGAATTTAAAAACGGCGTACCTGCCGGAAAAGGCATTTGCTACTATGCCGGCGGCGACCGCTACGAAGGCCAGTGGGCCGGCGGCGCTCCGCATGGCGAAGGCGTACTCTACTCCACCAACGGACGCGCCAACGGCGCCGTGTGGGTAAACGGGCACGCAATCCGCGACCTTGATTCGGAGGAGGCTGTGCCCAACAACCCCGTGCGTGTGGAGGCCAGTAAAAGTGTGAAAATTTACGCTGTCATCGTTGGTGTGAGCCGCTACACCGCCATGCCGTCGCTGCGGTTTACCGACGACGATGCCTACCACATCTACTCGTTTCTGAAAAGTCCGGAAGGCGGCGCTTTGAATGAAGACCAGATTGCCGTGCTCGTGGACGACGACGCCACCCGCGAGAACATCCTGCGCACCATGCGCAAGTTTTTCCTCAAGGCCGACGAAAACGACGTGGTGCTGTTTTTCTTTAGCGGACACGGCCTTGAAGGTTGTTTCCTCCCGACCGACTTCGACGGGCACAACAACAAACTCCGCCACGAGGAAGTCAAAAACATCCTGATGCAAAGCAATGCCAAACACAAACTTTGCATCGCCGATGCCTGCCACAGCGGCACGCTGAACTATGGTCTTGCCGCCAAAGGCCCGGCGCCGGTGTCGGTGGATCGGTACTACAAGGCATTCGAAGAGTCCAGCGGTGGTATTGCGCTGCTCATGTCGTCCAAGGGCGAGGAACTTTCACTCGAAGACCACGGCCTGCGTCAGGGGATTTTCACCTACTACCTCCTGCGCGGCATGAAAGGCGCCGCTAATGTCAACGGCGATAACATCGTCACCATCCGGGAACTGTACTCGTACGTGCGGGCCAAGGTGCGCGAATACACTGCCAATGTGCAAACCCCCGTGCTGACCGGCTTGTACGACGACAACATGCCCGTGGCTTTCCAACGGTACTGATATGCACTACCTGCCAGCCCAGCGACTCAAATTGTACCGCAACTTCAAAGCGATTGATGCCGTGGATTACCACGGCATCGTTCGTTTTTTTGAGCGGTTCGAAGACGGGATTCGCGCGCTGGAAGACGACGAGTATTTTGATTGCGCTTACACCTACACCGAAGCGCTTCTCGAAACCGGCCAGTATGGCAAGACCACCGTCATGTGCGACCACTTGCTGGAATTGGTGATTGCACAAAACATCGAAACCCGGGATGGCGCAGATGTTTATGCCAAACTGCTGCTGCGAAAGGCTGCTTCCCTTTACCAACTCGGGGAGTATGCCCGCAGCACACACATTTTGCGCGAGTACGTTAAAATTTATCCAAACGACCGTTTCGCGCGCCATTTTCTCTATACCTGCCTGACCCGCCAAAAGCCTGCCTGGTTGGCCAAAACCCGAGCAACCGCTATTGGCCTGGCGTTTCTGGCAGTAGCGGCAGTAGCCATTGAGTTGTTTGTCGTGCGCCCGTTTTTCCTCGACTATTACGAAAAATCCCTGCTTGCGCACAACTTCCTGCTCGGCAGCGCCATCTTTGTGCTCGCAGCCGGCGAGTTTCGGCAGGTCTGGCTCTGCCGCCGAACTGTCGGAACACTTGTCCGTGCCGCCCGGGTTCGGCAACAACAAAAAACATCTCCGGAGGAATAACCACGCATGAACGCCCAACGCATACGCCTCATCATCGGCATGATGACTGCCGCCCTCATCGGAGTTATCTGCCTGCAGATCTACTGGATCGGCTGGAGCATCCGGCTGAACGAGGAGCAGTTCGACAAAAACGTGTTCGCTGTGCTCAACCGCGTGGCCGACAAACTCCAGTACTTTGAAGACCTGGCCGCCATTGAAGCCCTCAATGCCACCTTCCGGTTTTCCAACGAGGCAAACCGAAACATTCGTCAGGCTGCCAAATACCTCGAAAACGGGTACAATACCCGCCGCATCGCCCGCACCGACAGCCTGCCCAATCCCGCTTCCGGTTCGCAAAGTTTTGAGGACAACATGACCCTGTGGGAGTACATGAAAGTCAGCCAACTCGTGGATTCCAAACCGCTGGCCGAACGCATTCAACTCGATCTGCTGGCCCAAACCCTGAAAGAAGAACTCGACAGCCGAGGCATCAACACCCCCTACCAGTATGGCGTGTACGCCAAGGCGCGCAATAGTTTTGTGGTGGTCAACGACCATTACGTGGTGGTGGACAACAGCCCCAAGGTCATTCACGGCGGGGCAGCTACGCTTTACACTTCACCCTACCGCGTGGCGCTGTTCCCCAAAGACATCGAGTCGCCCGGCCACCTGTCCATTTATTTCCCCAACCGTACAAGCCTCGTACTCGGTTCCGTGTGGAAAACGCTCGTCCTCTCGATCATTTTCACCGGAATCATCCTGTTTTGCTTCTGGTACACCGTGCAGGTCATTTACCGGCAAAAGAAATTGTCGGAGATGAAAACCGATTTCATCAACAACATGACCCACGAGTTCAAAACCCCTATTGCCACTATTTCCCTGGCTACCGACAGCATCTCCAGCCCGTTGATTGTCAACCACCCCGACAAAATCAAACGCTTCGTGGACATCATACGGCAGGAAAATCGCCGCATGAACAGCCAGGTGGAACGTGTGCTGCAAATCGCGCAATTAGACAAAAAGGATTTCCAACTGCGCCTCGCCGATGTCAACCTGCACGACCTTGTCAGGCAGGCTGCCGACAATTTCAGCCTGCAAGTGGAAAACCGCGAGGGTACGCTCACGCTTGACCTCGAGGCCACCCAACCGGTCATTTCCGGCGACGCCACCCACCTCGCCAGTGTAGTACACAACCTGCTCGACAACGCCAACAAGTACAGCCCGGAAAAACCCGAAATCACCGTGCGCACACGCAACGTGCCCAACGGTGTGGCCATTACCGTGGAGGACAAAGGCGTGGGCATCGGCAAGGAAGCCCGCAAACACATCTTCGACAAGTTTTACCGCGTGCACACCGGCAACGTACACGATGTGAAAGGTTTCGGCCTCGGCCTCAGTTACGTCAAGGCTATCGTTACGGCGCACAAGGGTTTTGTGGACGTGCTCAGCGAACCCGGCAAGGGCAGTGCGTTTACGGTGACGCTGCCGTTTGCGTGAAAAACTTACGGCTTTTTCCCCTCCGTTTCCAGCCCCTGCCGAATCCCTTTTTCCATAGGCGACACCCCGTGTTCCATCCATTTCGGCATAGGCGTCCCCAGCAGGTAATGATCGAAAAACTGCTGCAAACGGGTCTGAAAATCAATCCGGTTTTGCAGTTTCACGGGCCAGTGCGGCTCGTCGTTGTAGTTGAGCATCCAGGCGGGTTTGCCGAGGCGACGCAGGCCGGTGAACAGTTCGATGCCCTGGTACCAGGGCACGGCGCCGTCCTTGTCGTTGTGCAGGATGAGCAGCGGCGTTTGCACTTTATCCAACGAAAACAGCGGTGAATTTTCCAGGTAGCGCATCGGGTATTCCCAGAGCGTACCGCCGATTCGGCTTTGCTGGCGTTCGTACTGGAACTGCCGGACCAGGCCCGATTCCCAGCGCACGCCGCCGTAGGCCGAGGTCATGTTGGCTACCGGTGCACCCGCTTCGGCGCACACGAACAGGTTGGTTCGCGTCACGATGTACGCCGCCTGATACCCGCCCCAGGAGTGGCCCTGCATGGCGATGCGTTTGGGGTCCACGAAGCCTTTGTCCATCAGAGCCGTCACGCCGCTGACTACTGCGTTGTACGCGCTTTCACCCGGGTAGCCGGTGCGGTACGGGATGTCGGGCGCGAAAACCAGATAGCCGCGGCTGGCGTACATGGTGTAGTTGATGGTGGAGCGGTGTACGTCGGGTGCGCGGTGCAGGTGCAGGCCGTCGGAGAGTTTCTCGTAAAAATTCACGACCATCGGGTACTGCTTTTTCGGGTCGAAATCGTCGGGTTTGACCAACAACCCCTCCAGCGTTTCGCCTGTCGGCGAAGTCCAGCGCACCCGCTCGATGTTGCCCCAGTGGTATTCGGCTTGCTGCGGATTGGCTTTTGAAATACGGCCGTCTCCACCATAGGTTGGGGCGGTATACCAAAGATCGGGAAACGT
>CAYMQY010000029.1:7806-12634 GCA_964392655.1 uncultured Saprospiraceae bacterium | reverse complement strand
TTCCGGCGGGGTCAATTTTCCAGATGTCGAACCGGTCGTAGAGCAGGACGGCGGCATCATTTTCGAGCCAGCCGGCCAGACCGTACGCATTCGGGTAATCGGGCACGTCGGTTTCTTCGTTGAAAAATCGTACCGTTCGGTTGTCGGTCAGCCGCAGGGTTTGTGCCCGCCGGGCATCCCAGGCAAACCAGGCGGTATCGGGGTCGCTCCACCAAAATGCGAAGCCGGCCCCCGGCGACAGGTTCGGCGAGCAGCGCAGCGCCTCGATGATCCGACGTTTTTGGCCGGTTTTCAGGTCAACGGCGTACACATCGCGCGGGGCATCGCCTTCCCATTGTCGCAGGTGGGCGTAGGGTTCTTCGGAAATGCCGAGCGCCAGACCGGCATCGCGCTGCTGCTGGAACCGCCAGTCGGGAATGTCCGGCGAACCAAGCGGGACGATTATGTTTTTCCCCAAATGGCACACCACCGGATAGCTGCGTTTCCGGTCGGCCTCCAGCCGCTTGGCCTGCTCGGTGTACACCCGGTTCTGCGTCCACGACCACACTTCCACCTGCACGATTTCTTCGGGCAGCAAGGTGGTGTCCTGGAGCGGCGGCGGCGGCGCCATGCCGAAGTAGAGTTTGCTGCCGTCTTCGCTGAACTCGGGCCGGGCGTGTTCGCTGATGCCCCAGCGTTCGGGTTGTGTGGGCAGGAAGGCGCTACCGGTATCGGCCAGCACACCGGAGACGAGTTGGGCATCCGACCAGTAGTGCAGTTGCCAGGGGCGGATGCGGGCCTTGGTGGTGTCGGTATCCGCAAGGAAAGCGGCCTGGCGGCCTTGGTCGTCGAGGACGAGTTGGGCAAATTTCCCCTTTTCGGCCTGAAACAGGGGGCGCAGGCTGCGCTGCCCACAATCGAAGCGGTACACTCCGGCAACAAAGGCCGAGTCGCGGCCCGAGCTGTGCAGCAGCAGCGCGGGGCCGCGTTTGGCGAAGCGGTACTCCCGCACGAAGGGCACGGTGTCGTCCCGGCCGGTGGCCAGTTCGCGCAGTACCAAGCGGGAGCCGTTTTCCTTGGTGTCCTCTTTTTTGGTCTTTTTGGGTTTTTCCTCCGCAGCGGGTTTGGTGGTTTTGGTGCTGTCGGGCGCGGGGGTTTCCGCACCGGGAGCAGTTTCTTTTTTGGGTTTTTCTTCTTTTGCCGGTTCCAGTTGATAGGCAAGCCAGCCCGACCATTTTTCCGGCAGGGCGTAACTGCGCACCTCGGGGATTTTGGTCAGCGATCCCGAAGCCAGCGCATACACCCCCAGCGAGTCTTTGGGCAAATCTTCGTCCTTCACCTTGCGGCGGCGTTGCGCCTTGAGCGTATCGAGCGCGGGTTTTATTTTGAAAACGAGGTACTGCCCGTCGTAAGAAAATTTAGGCTCGGCGGCCCGTTCGAAGGTCGTGGTTTGCGTCGTGCGGGCATTCCAGAGGCAAAGCGTGTTGTCGCCCTCGGTCGTGGGTGTGAGCAGGTAGGCTACCCATTGGCCGTCGGGCGTGATCTGCTGGCGCTCGATCTTGCGCCAGCGGTGTACGTCGGCAATTTCGAGCGGGCGTTTTACCACAGCCGGAGCAGGCGCTTGAACTGCGTTTTTTTTGGCGGGGTGTTGGGCGAAAAGCAGGGTGGGCAGGAAGAGGATGAGTAGCAGGGAGAACCGCATGTGATGTATTGTTTTGGGCAAAGAAAATACATTCTTTACTTGGAACAACCACAATGATCACAACTTGCCCTACATTTCGCCGAAACATTCCGTTCCGAACATGAAGATCAAATTCTGCGGCGCAGCCCGCGAGGTCACCGGCTCCAGCCACCTCATCACACTTGAAGACAATTTCCGTATTCTGCTCGACTGCGGCCTGTACCAGGGAGGCGACGCCGACGAGGCCGGGCATACGATGGAGGACTACAACGACAAATGGCAGTACAGTCCCAAAGACATTGACTGCCTCATCCTCAGCCACGCGCATATTGACCACACCGGGCGCGTACCCAAATTAGTGGCCGACGGATTCCGGGGCAGCATCTACGCCACGCACGCCACCCGCGACCTGTGTGCCATCATGCTTCAGGACTCCGCCCGAATTCAGGAGTCCGACGCGTTTTACAAAAACAAACACCGCCGACAGGACGAACCGGAAAAGAAACCGCTCTATGTGGTGGAGGACGTGCGCCGCGCGCTGGAACACTTCACCAGTTACAACTACGAGCAATGGTTTCAGGTGCACCCCAACGTACGGGTGATGTTCCGCGACGCCGGCCACATTCTCGGCAGCGCAAGTGTTACGCTGGAAATCAAGGAGGGCGGCCGCACCATCCGATTCGGGTTTACAGGCGACATCGGGCGGCCGCACCGCCCCATCCTCGGCGATCCGCTGCCCATGCCCGAGGTGGACTATCTGATTTGCGAAAGCACCTATGGCGACCGCGAACACGAGTCGGCCCCGGGAGAAATTGACCACTTTATCCGCGTGGTACACCACACCTGCGTGGAGAAAAAAGGCAAACTTATCATTCCGGCATTTTCCGTGGGCCGCACTCAGGAGATCGTGTACATGCTCGACCAGTTGCACCATGCCGGTAAATTGCCCCGGGTGCCGGTGTATGTGGACAGCCCCCTTGCCGTCAATGCCACCGAGGTGTTTCTCAACCACCCGGAATGTTTCGACCACCAGTTGCACCAGTACATGCTGGAAAACGAAGACCCCTTCGGCTTCAACGGGCTGCAATACTTACGCTCGGTAGAGGCCAGCAAACAACTCAACACCACGAACAAGCCCTGCATCATCATTTCCGCCTCGGGCATGATGAACGCCGGGCGGGTCAAACACCACCTGTTCAACAACATGGAGAGCAAACGCAATACCTTCCTGATGGTGGGCTACTGCTCGCCGAATACACCGGGAGGCAAATTGCGCGAGGGCGCCAAAAGCCTGTATCTTTTCGGTCAAAACAAACAGGTACTGGCCGATGTGGAAATCATGGACTCGTTTTCCGCCCACGGCGACCGGCAGGAAATGCTCGATTTTTTGCGAAACCAGCAGAAATCACTCAAAAAACTGTGGCTCGTGCACGGCACCATGGACCGGCAGGAAAAATGGCGGGATTACCTCAACCAGAACGGTTTTTCCCAGGTGGAAATACCGGAACTGGGGCACGAGGAAACGCTCTGATCTGGAAAGGCGTGCCCGGGTGCATGATGCCAATTGCTCACCGCGTCGTGGCCGATGACTACCAGCCAACGGCTAACAATGCAAAAAACGTTGTACCATGGACGTATCGAAATGGACTGTCGGCACCCGCAACAAAATCAAACTGGCGTTTGTCCTCACCGGCGCCATTCTGCTGCTCCTGTTCGCCAAATGGGCAGAGCAGGGCGAAGTGGAGCACATGGACAAGTCCTTCCTGTCCATTTACGCCGACCGATTAGTACCCGCAACCGCCATTTTCGACATTCGGGAAAACATGCACCGGAAGCAGGAGGCTATCGAATACCTGCTGACACCCGGTGCGCAACAGGACGGAGCACCCCGGCGTATTGCCACCTGTAATACAGCCATCAGCGGGCTTTTGACTGACTACAAAAAAACCTATTTCCTGAAAAAGGAAACCGACCATCTGGCAGCATTTGAAGCCAGCCTGATTGCCTACAACCAACGGGAAAAACTTGTCCTGAATCACCTGAAGCAGGGCGATACGGCTTTAGCCGGCGTGCTGTACCGGCAGGAAGCCCTCGGGTATTTCACTGCCGCCACGCAAAAACTCAGCGAACTGAACCACATTCAGTCGGAAATCGGGAAAGAGATGCTGGCCGGTTCACAGAAATCCATGGCCAGTTTCCTGTTGTTATCCAAACTGGAACTGGGCCTGATCCTGCTGTTCAGCATTCTGGCGCACATCCTGATTTACGCGTCACGGGCAGTCATTCAGCGCAAGGTGGAAACGTTTCACATGAATTAAAACTCGGCGCTGCCGGGATATCGCGGAAAGGCAATCACGTCGCGAATATTGCCCATGCCGGTCACGAACTGCACCAGCCGCTCGAAGCCGAGGCCGAAACCCGCGTGCGGGCAGGAGCCGAAACGGCGGGTGTCGAGGTACCAGTACAGTTCCTCTTCCGGGATGTGCATGGCGTTCATTTTTTCGGTCAGCACCTCCAGCCGCTCCTCGCGCTGCGAGCCGCCCACGATTTCGCCGATGCCGGGAAACAGGATGTCCATGGCCGACACGGTTTCACGACCAGGCTCGCAGCCCTCGTCCAGACGCATGTAAAACGCCTTGATGGCCGCCGGGTAGTTGGTCAGGATGACCGGCTTCTGGAAGTGTTTTTCCACCAGATAGCGCTCGTGCTCGCTTTGCAGGTCGGCGCCCCAGCCTTCGATGGGGTACTGGAACTTGCCTTTTTTGTTTGGGTTGGAGTTTTTCAGGATGTCAATCGCCTCGGTGTAAGTCAGGCGCTGGAACTGGTTTTCGACCACGAAGCGCAGTTTGTCCGTGAGATTCATAGGCGCGCGCTGATCCTGCGGCTTGGCCTTGTCCTCCTCGATGAGGCGTTCTTCGAGGATTTTCAGGTCGTCGGCGCAGTGCTCCAGCGCATATTGGCACACGTACTGGAGCATGGCTTCGGCGAGGTCCATGTTGTCGGTCAGGTCGGCAAAAGCCACTTCCGGTTCGATCATCCAGAACTCGGCCAAGTGGCGGGTGGTGTTGGAGTTTTCGGCGCGAAAGGTGGGGCCGAAGGTGTAAATATCGCCGAGGGCCAGCGCGCCGAGTTCGCCTTCCAGTTGGCCGGAAACGGTGAGGTTGGCGG
>CAYMQY010000029.1:0-7706 GCA_964392655.1 uncultured Saprospiraceae bacterium | reverse complement strand
CCGCGGTCGTTGAAAAACTTGTGTATGGCAAACGCCAGCGCGTGCCGCACGCGGAACACGGCGGCGAAGGTGTTGGTACGGAAACGCAGGTGGGCATGTTCGCGCAAAAACTCCAGGCTTTGTTTTTTGGGCTGGAGGGGGAACTGCTCGGGGTCGCAGTCGCCAAAAATCTCAATATCTGTGGCTTTCACTTCCACCCGCTGGCCTTTTCCCTGGCTTTCCACCAGCAAGCCACGCGCGCCGATGGCTGCGCCGAATTTGATGCGCTCCACCAGCGCCGGGTCGGTATTTTCAAAATCGAGCACCACCTGCAAATTGGCGGCGCAGGAGCCGTCGTTGAGGGCAATGAACTGGTTGTTGCGGAAGGCTTTGACCCAGCCTTTTACAAGGACATCGGTGTTGACTGGTTCGGTGCGGAGTATTTCGGCGATTTTCGTGCGTTTCATACGTCGTTTGAAAAAAATTGGGCGCAAAGGTAGGCTCAAGAATGCTGAATGATGAATGATGAATGATGAATTTGCAGCGGGATGGTTCCTCTCTGCATCATTTATCATTCAGCATTCAGCATTCTTGAATCTACCTTTGCAACCCAAACTACCGTTTCGCTGTTTTTTACAGCCAATCCAAACGACATGCTCATCCAGGTTTTTAAAAGCAAAATACACCGCGTACGCGTCACTCAGGCTGATCTGAACTATATCGGTAGCGTCACCATTGACGAAGACCTGCTGGACGCGGCCAACATCGTGGAGGGGGAAAAAGTCCAGATCGTGAACAACAACAACGGCGCCCGCCTCGAAACCTACGCCATTCGCGGCGAACGCGGCAGCGGCGTGGTGTGCCTCAACGGCGCCGCCGCCCGATTAGTGCAGGTGGGCGACGTGGTCATCATCATTTCCTACGCCCTGATGACGCCCGAAGAAGCCCGCTCCTTCCGGCCGGTGGCGGTGTTCCCGGATGATAATAACCGTCTGGTGCGGCAGCCCTGATTTTTACCTTGGCAACTCCCGCACGCACACGCAGCGGAACCCCAGCCAACTGGCGGGTTTGTCGTAGGTCATGCGGCCGGTGATTTTGCTTTCCTCTAACTGGTGCGCGTAACTGCCCCCTTTGCACACCCCTTTTTCAGCGATCATTTCGGCGGCATTGCCCACGGTGTTGTACAGCCCGTAGCCGTTTGGCAAACCGGACTGAGCCGGCGCTGCGCTCAGGTTGTATGGGCCATTCTGCAATTTCACGGCGCGTTTGGTGTGAAACAGGTGCCGTCCCTTGCGCAATTGGCCGGCTACTTTTTTGTCCGAAAGGTCGTAGCCGTACGGGAAAAGCGTGGCGTCAAGTTTGCCGCTGGCGGCCAGTTCCCATTCGTCTTCGGTCGGCAGGCGGTAGCGCGGCACGGGAATAGTTTTGTCGGGTTTCAGGCCGAGGTATTCGCCGGCGAGGTAGCGTTCGGTGGTGAAATACTGTGCTGCACTGGATGTGGAAGTCGTCGGGTTGGGTTTACCTCCCGTCAGGCAGGCACTGGAAGATTTGATGAGGCCGGCCAAGACGAGGTCGCGCTCGTACACGCGGTCGGTGCGCCAGGCGCAGTATTGTACGGCCTGCTCGTATGTGACGCCCACCACAGGGTAGTTTTCGTAGGCAGGGTGCTGGAAGTAGTGCAAAACGAAGGGTTCGTTGTAGGTAAGTTCGGTACGCCATACGGTAGTGTCGGGCAGCGCCTGCCGGTATTGCTCCGAGTCGGAGCCGAACACCATGCCGAGCCATGCCAGATACTCGCGGTAGTCGAGGTTGGTGATTTCCTGTTTGTCCATAAAAAATCCGCTCACGAGTGTGGTGCCGGGCGGCGGTGAGGTTTTGCCGGGCTTTTGAGCGGGCAAAATCAGGAAAAACAGCAAGGTTACGGGGGCGAATACGAATGCTGGCCGGCGGAAGATGTAGCGCATAGACGGATGGATTTTGATGTGTGATGATTCTTCGCAGGCACAAACGACGCGGGTAGCGACAAGATTGTCACATTTAAACCCGAACGTTTTGCGCATCTGCGTCTCTGTGGTTTTTTAACGCTGCTGCACATTATCAATTTTATCTACCTTCGTGCGTTTTCGTGCGCAACAGCACACTAATCCGTACGGTTGCCCTGCGGGCAGTTTGCAACACGCTTTCCAACAAATTGGCTTTCAAGACCCAAGGCTTGGCGTGTGTGTGAATATCCGCCCGTCGCCCCCCGACTTGCTACCGCCGGCCGGGCTACCGTCAAATCGGACGCACACTTTTTATGCGAAATCTGTTATCGCCTTTTAAGGAAAATAAACACGTGCAAGCCGGGCATCGCGCGCTGGCTCCGGTCAGAAATGCGTGGGCTAAAATTAAGACAGCCCTTGCCCCTGTGACCGATCCCGTAGGCAACGGCTGGCGGCAATTAACCGCGCCCCTGCGCAACGCGTGGGCGCGGTTTGCTGAACGGTTTCCGCGAACGGCCAGGGTTGCTTCCTGGCTGGCGGTACCGGTTCGCTGGGGATTTTATTTCCTGCTGATACTGATTCTGGGCGTATGGCTCGGCGTGTTCGGCCATTTGCCCGACAGCGACGAGTTGCGCACTATCGAAACAGCGAACGCTACCGAAATCTACTCCGCCGACAGTGTGCTTATCGGGCGCTTTTTCATCGAAAACCGGACGACCATCGGCCTGGACAAAATATCACCATACGTCGTGACGGCCCTGCTGGCCACCGAGGACAAACGTTTTTTCGAGCATAGCGGCATTGACCTGACCAGTTGGGCGCGGGTAGCGTACGGACTGCTTTTTACCAAAGATTCCAAAGGCGGCGGCTCCACGCTGAGCCAGCAATTGGCCAAAAACCTGTACCCGCGCAAACGCTACCTCGTACCAGGGGTGAGTATGCTCATCAACAAGATTCGCGAAAACTTCATTTCCGTGCGCCTGGAGCGCATATACTCCAAAGCCGAACTGCTCAACCTGTACCTGAACACCGTGCCTTTCGGCGGCGACCGCTTCGGCGTCAGCGTAGCCTCCCGGCATTTTTTCAATAAAAAACCCAGAGACCTGACTCCCGACCAGGCCGCCGCACTCGTCGGCATGCTCAAAGCCAGCACGTTTTACGACCCCGTTCGGAATCCCGACAACGCCACCCGGCGCCGAAACCTCGTGCTGAATCAGATGGTGCGAAACAGCGCCTTCGAGGTGTCGGTAAAAAGCGACGAGGCCGGTATGGAGCAGGTTCGGGAGATGATTGCCAAAGGGAAAATTACCCAAAAAGAGTACGAATCGCTCATCAAAAAACCGATCGGCGCCAAACGCTACGGATTCGACAGCAACAACGACGGCCTGGCCACCTACTTCCGCGAGCACCTGCGCACCGATGTGTTGCCGAAATTGCTCAAAGACCGGCCCCGCGAAGACGGTACACCCTACAACCTGTACACCGACGGCCTTAAAGTATACACCACCCTGCACAGCCGGATGCAACGCTATGCCGAAGAAGCGGTGGAGCAGCAAATGAAAAGCCTGCAAGAGCAGTTCGACAAACACTGGGTGAATTACAAACAGGAAAAACCCTGGGGCGACGACAAGTGGATCGAAGAACAAATGCGCCGCAGCGACCGCTGGGCCACACTCAAAGACGCCGGACTGAGCAAGGAAGACATCCTCGCCGACTTCGAAAAGCCCGTTCGCATGACCATTTTTGCCTGGCAAAACGGCGGCTTCGAGAAGGACACCACCATGAGTCCGATTGACAGCGTGCGCTACTACTTCTGCCTGCTCAACTGCGGCTTTATGGCCATGGATCATAGCAACGGCTACATCCGGGCCTGGGTGGGCGGCACCAACCACAAGTATTTCAAGTACGACCACATCAAAAGCACCCGGCAGGTAGGCTCCACGTTCAAACCCATCGTGTACGCTGCGGCCCTTCAGGACTCGTTCACGCCCTGCTCCTACCTGCCCAACGAGTTGGTCAAAATTGTGGACTGGGAGCCGCATAATGCCGACGGCATGTACGGCGGCTATTACTCCGTCAACGGTGGCCTGACCAATTCCGTCAATGTGATCGCCGCTCAACTGATCGAAAAGGTCGGTATCGAGCGCACCATTCAACTGGCCCGGAAGATGGGCGTCACGAGCAAACTCCCCCGCGAATTCGGCATCAGCCTCGGCGCCGCCAATATTTCCCTGTACGAAATGATGCAGGTGTACGGCACACTGGCCAATCAGGGCAAACGCCCCGATCCCGTGGTGGTCACCCGCATTACCACCCGCACCGGCGATGTGGTGTACGACCGCAAGCAGGAACTGGCCGAAAAACCCGCCGAGATTGTGGAAGCCCTGACGCCCGATCAGGCCGCCACCATGACCCGCATGATGCAATCGGTCATTACCTCCGGGACCGGCGCACGCCTGCGCTACGGCTACGGCTTGTATCAGGGCGATTTTGCCGGCAAAACCGGCACCACTCAGAACCAGGCCGACGGCTGGTTTATTTGCTACAACCCCAATCTCGTCACCGGTTCCTGGGTGGGCGCTTCCAGCCAGGCCGTGCGTTTCCGCTCCATGGCCCTGGGGCAGGGCGCCTCCATGGCCTTGCCCATCGTGGGTATTTTCTGGCATAAAATGGCTAACGACCGGGAGTTTGTAAAAATGTACCAGGCCCGGTTCCCGGAACCAAAGCCCGAAGTGCTGGCACAGTTTGGTTGCCCGAACTACGCGCCTATCTCGCCCGACACCCTGCGCATGCTCCTCGAGATGGACTCCACGCTTCGGGACTCGCTGCGTTCTGGCAACTACGAGTTCATCCGGGAAGCAGCCCGGCAACAGTTTGGCGAGGAAGGTGAAGGAGAGGAAGGTGAGAACGGCGAGTCGGGCGAAAAACGGAATATCCTCGACCGGATTTTTGGTCGCCGCCAGGGCGAAAAACAGGAGCCGGACGGGAAGCCGCAGCAGCGGCAGTAGTTGAGATTACATGATTGCAGATTACATGATTTAAGATTGTTGAAGTGTGTTACGTTGACCGCTTCGCCCTTGACCAAACGAGCGCGATGTACGCCACAAGGGTACTTCTAAAATCAACAATCATGTAATCCATCCTTCAAGACCACTTTGCGACGCTGAGATGTTTCCAAATGTACTCGATTAAACTTTCGACTATTTCCCGGATCGAAAGCAATGTACCACGCTACACCCTGACGTCATGCTGATCAAACGCCGCAATTTTCTCAAAACCGCCTCTCTCGCCACCGCTTCCCTGTGGGTGCCGCGTTTTTTACAGGCACATGCCCATCCCGGCGCCCTGGCGCCAAACGGCAAAATCCTCGTCGTGATCCAGTTCAGCGGCGGTAATGACGGCCTGAATACGGTCATCCCCGTGCGCAACGACATCTACTACCGCGAACGGCCCCGCCTCGGCATCAAAGCCGCAGAAGCCCTGCGCCTGACCGACGAGGCCTCCCTGCATCCGTCCCTCGGCGCCCTGAAAAACCTGTACGACGCCGGCGATCTGGCCGTGCTGCACAACGTGGGTTACCCCAATCCCGACCGCTCGCACTTCCGCAGCATGGACATCTGGCACACCGCCAGCCCGGCCAACGAATACTGGTCTACCGGCTGGCTGGGTCGCTACCTCGACGCGCAATGTGCCGGCCACGCCTGCCAGGCGCCTGTGCTCGAAATTGATGACACCCTCAGCCTCGCGCTCAAGGGCGAGCAGCGCAAGGGCCTTGCCATGCAGGAGCCGAAACAACTGCGCGAAAGTGCCCGCAGCCCCTATTTCACCGATTATGCCGCTGCCGGCACCGAGCATGCGCACGACGATTCGCCCGTGGGATACCTGTACAAAACCATGACTGAGACGCTCGCCTCGGCAGAGTATATTTTTGAAAAAAGCCGCGCAAAACCCAGTCCCGGCGCCTACCCGGACTCCGGCCTCGGCAAGCACCTGAAAACTGTGGCCTCGCTCATTCTCGGCGACGCCGATACCTCGGTGTACTACCTCTCGCACGGCAGTTTCGATACGCACGTCAACCAGACATTCCAGCAAAAACGCCTGTTCACCGAATTCAACGATGCAGTAGCGGCCTTTGCCGCCGACCTGAAAGCGCAAGGCCGCTGGGACGACGTGCTCGTGGTCACCTTTTCGGAATTTGGCCGGCGCGTGTCGCAGAACGCCAGCGGCGGCACCGACCACGGCACCGCCAACCAGATGTTCTTTTTCGGTGGAAACCTGAAGCAAAAGGGGCTGCTCAACCCCCTGCCCAACCTCGCCGACCTCGATCAGGGCGACCTGAAATTCAATGTGGATTTCCGGCAGGTATACGCCACGCTGCTGGAACGCTGGTTGGGTACGGATGCTGAAAAGATTCTGGGGCAGCGGTTCAAGCCGCTGGAGTTTGTGTGAGCCTCGAATTTTTCGTCTGACGAGTGCGTAGCCGAACCGGCATGGTCTATCATCGTGCGGTTACGCATTCATCCGACGACAAATTCGTCGGATGAGCCCCCTCCGATGAAACGAACCTGAGGTGGCTAATCCCGCAGGTTTCCGACCATGATGTCCACACTGATTCCAAGATAAGTACCTGCGTTACTGAAGTTTGTATAGCAGCCAATGCCAAGTCCCATCAGCCGACCGGGCATCAGTTCAAATCTCGGATCCAGTATCAGGCCGACGGTCGTACGGGAATCCGAATTGCAGGTACTGCATACGTTGGAGATCGAATTGATGCCGATTCCGCCCCGCAGGTTCAACCTGCTCCCCGGGCCTAACCCGATCGCATACCCGGCCATCGGCCCGAAACTGACTACATCGTAGGAGCCGGAGTTTTTCAACACATTCAGCAGGAGCAGATCCGCGTTCAGGTGAGCAAAAGCGGAAAGGGTCAGTTTGTTCGGCAGCACAACACCGGCGGAGGAGCGCAAAGAGAGGTAGTTGCCGATGCCGCCGCCCACGTTCAAATCCCAATGCGTTTGTGCCTTGGCTCCGGCCGGGATCAGAAAGTAAAGCGTAAAAACGAGAAGCAGAAGTCTTGCATTCATGGTGTATACTTGAAGTACCGGTTCATTGAACATATTGCTGCAATGTCGCGCGAAACCGCGCAAAAGCGCCCTTGTCCCGCTGCAACTGGAACTTTGTTTTCTTTAAAAAAACGATCAGGCAAAACAGCAAACCCGCTATTCCACCGATTGTGGCGCCGATCAGACCGTTCAGGTCCCGGGCCAAATCTTCCTGGCCACCGGTATTTGCCTTTGTGATGGAAACTCCCACCACCGCCCCCGCCAAAGGCCCGGCGAGGTAGGCAATTCCGATCCACAGGAATGGAGAGTATCGCCGCCGGAAGGCGATGGTCTGGATATCCGAGTAGGGAACTTCGTAGTAATCCCCTGCTTTTTTCCAGTCCGGGAAGGGCTTTTTGGTTTCAAAAATGAGCGACGAGTCTGTGACGCCGCGCAGTTTGCCTTTGTAGCGCCCCACCCACTGCGGAACGCCCCACACCGTATCCGGCCGAACTACATCAATCCATGCCATGTGTGGTTTTGCTTTCTTTTTTGGAATGGAATCCAGCAAAAGGATGCCGGAGGGGTTGCGCTGCGACATGGACGTTGCGGCGAGAGGCGCCGACATTACACCCGTGAGCAATAGACACATGAAATAGTTAAACCAAGCCATTCTGCCAGTATGAAAAAAAACGAAGGATAA
>CAYMQY010000028.1:0-29649 GCA_964392655.1 uncultured Saprospiraceae bacterium | reverse complement strand
TGCAAATGTAAAAAGGGTGTTGAAGACGCCTGCGCGAATTTGCAAAAAGATCACCCCCGCACCATCTTCCCGCCGGCGCTCCCCGCCGCCGTTTCCACCCGGTAATAAAACACCCCGGCGGGCAGCGCCGCGCCATCCAGTCCGATGCTTTGAAAACCGGCGCCGAACGCGCTGGTTTGTGAAAAGACCTGCCTGCCGGTCGGATCGAACACCGTCAGTGTGACCTCGCCGGCCTCCGGCAAATAAAACCGGATGTGTGTGCGGTCGAGCCAGGGGTTCGGCTCGTTGGCGTACAACTCGAAGCCCTGCGGTTTCACTACCGGCGCTTCGGAACCGCCGAATCGCAGCGCTAAGGACTTCGGCTCCATGCCGCCGGTGTCGCCCGAAAGGACATACCCCTCCGCCCGCGTGATCCGGCTGGAGAGGGCCGACATTTGGCCGAGGGCGCCGGATGCTGTGGCCCGGAACCGCACCGTGAACGCCGGTTTGCCGGGACCGTCCCAACTGACTGTGATTGCCGCTTCAGCAGAGAATACTGCAAAATGCTCGGCAAGCATACCGTCGCCGGGCAAAATTTCCAGCACTTCCAGCCCCGGATGCGCAAGCGTGAACTGGTAGCCCAGCAATACCTCAGTAGCCCGCACCGACAGGTCGAATACTTCCCCGGCCTGCACCAAACCGTCGGTGCGACCATCTGCGAAGGACACGTCGAGCAGCGTTGTGGTCGTTGCTGCCCGGTCGGTCGGGCTGTGCAGGCTGTTGGTTACGGCGTTGCCGCTGACGTCGCCGATTTTCACGGCGGTGAAATTTTCCTGCAAAGCGTCGGCACTCAGGTTGGCCAACTGCCGCGTTTCAGGGAAGATTTCCTGAAAGGGGTTGGACGGATTGGGAAACGCATAATCGGCATCCACGAATCGCCAGGAGCTATTTTTGGGGAAGTCTGTGTAGATGCCGAGGATGAGTTTGCGCAGTTCGATTACGTCGAGCGTAGTGACGGAGCGGCTGTTGTTCACGTCGGCGGCGATGAGTTTGTACGGGCTGCTGAACGGGGCAAGGCCAAGGATGTGCTTGGTAATGAGCGAGAGGTCGTAGGTGGATACACCGTTGAGCGGGTCGTTGTCTTTGCCCGGCGCAATGGTGACGTCGGAACCGTAAGGTACGGCATCGGGGAATTCAAACAGGCCATCCTCGGTGGAACCGGTGCTCAGATGGAGGGGCGGGGTGGTGCCTGTAAGCAGGACGCTTGCGTCTTCCAGGCCTTCGTTCTGCGCGGTTTTCAGGGCGCCGGCTACCGAAGCCGAAGCCCCCGAGCACATCGAAAAATGATCCTGCACGAGCACGTAGGTCTGGCAGACGCTCATGTTGCCGGCGTAGTCCATAGCCCACAGTTCCACGTCTTGCTTGCCCAGTTCGCTGCAATCGAAGCGAACACTTTTTATCGGTTTGCCGTCGGGCCCAAGCGGAAAACCGGGTGTGCCGTCGGATTTGCGCACCCCGATCTGCACCTGGTTGGCCGGGGTGCAATTGTCGTTGACGTCCCAGAGGAAATCCTCTGCGTACAGCGTCACCGTTTTTTCCGTAGGCATATCCGTGCTCAGGCCGTTGATGCAAACAAGTTCGGGCGCCCGGCAATCGCGCACGCGAAACACATAGTCGCAGTAGGCCAGATTGCCGCAACCGTCGTCGGCAATCCAGCGGATGCGATGGTCGCCGTGGGGGAGTTGCGGTACGATATACTGGGTGGGGTCTTTCGCGGTATGCCAGCGCACATAGCCGGTGATGTTGGAATAACCGCCGGTGACAATCGTGAAGCGATATTTTTCTTCGGGCGGCACAGGGCGCTGGTCAAACTGCCGCAACTCGCCACCGGTGTAATTCGGCGTTTTCGCATTTCCGAAGCGTACCATGCCTGCGGGCGGCGGGTTTATGCTGTTGATGACCGTCTCGAAATCACCGTCGTGGTCGAGGTCGAGGTACAGCAGGTAGCGCATCGTGAGGTTGCCCTTGGAGCAGGCGTCGTTGGCAGTGGCGGCGAGGTTGGCCAGCCCTTCGCTCATATCGGTGCTGCCGGGTACGTGCAGATTTTTCCAGTAGCCGGCATTCCAGTAGCCGGCGTCGTTTTCGGTGTGGTCGCACATCTCCACAGGGCCGGTTTGCGCGGGACAGCCGCGAAATTTGGGCGGCTGATCGTCGCGCACCAGAATGGTCTGGCGGTACACGTAGCCGTTGGCATCGGCGGCCCAGAAGGTACTGAAATCCGTGGGCATCGGGTCGTCGGGCGTGACGCGCCGCAGCGTGGGCGCCGGCACGTAGCCTGGGGGAGCTACCACCGGCCCGGGAATATTCTGAATGTCGAATGTATGCTCGGCAGGATTGGGGTTGGGGACCTCGACAAACGGCAGGTTGGGATCGTACCTGCACCAGTTGACCACTTGCCATTGCCGCTCGATCCAGTAGCAAGCCAGCAGGCCGGCGGTGCTTACGTTGTCTTTGTATGAAATGCCCATCAACTCGCAGTCTTCTCCGTAAATCACCGGCCCGTCACTGTACACCCCTGTGGTGTCGCAGTCGTTCACAAACACGTCGTCGGGGAATTTAATGGCGTAGTGCTGCACATATTGCACCACCACCCGCTGGGTACACTGGTTGCTCAGGCCGTTGCAGTCGAAGGCCCGGAACGTGCGGATGAGGGTGCCCCGGTTGCACAGGGTGTCAAACTGCGTATAGTTCGGCGTCAGTTCGACGATGGTGTCGAGGCAGCAATTGTCCGCAGAAACGGGTTTGCCGTGGGCGTGCAAGGTCGGGTCGAAACTCTGGCAGGAAATGGTCGTATGCGCCGGCGGCTGACAAGTGGGCTTGAGTTTGTCCTCCACCAGCACCTGCACGAGGCAGTCGCCCGAATGGCTCTCCTGGTGAGTCAGGCCGACGGCGCCGGTGTCGGGTTCCACGTCGTACACGCGCAGGATCACCGCGATGGTCTGGCCGGCATCGGAGCAACAAAATTTGACCTGATCGAAAAACCGGTCGTTTGGCTGGCAGGCATTGGGTTCCACCCGGCGGGCCTTGAAGCGCACGGCGGAGCAGTAGTCCTCCGAGCCGTCGTCGAAGGTGGCGGCAAATACAGGCGATTCGCCCGAGGCGCCAAGGGCTACTTTGGTAAATTCTTCGCAAACCGGAAACGGCGGCACCCCGTCCGAAACCGTCACCCGGAACGAGCAGGTACGCGTATTGCCGCATTCGTCTGCAGCGGTGTAGGTGAATCGAATCACCTCGCCCGCGGGCAAACCGGGCACAAAACCAAATACTCCGAGTGTGTCGGGATTCCAGTAGTTGTTGGCGGGAAAGTCGGACAAGACGCCCGCCTGCGTATATGTTTGGCCGCTCACCGTCCAGCGCATTTCGAGGGCCGATACGTCCGAGCAGAGGTCGGACAGCAACACATCGGGCAGGTCAAACGTGCGGCTGCACGCAAACGGATCGGTGGACACCACGGTGTCTTTCGGGCACTGAAGAAATAGCGGCCCGGCCTTGTCCTGCACGGCAATAGCCTGGATGTATTTGCGGGGATTGTCCGGGCCGCCCGGCAGGCAGTCGTCGAGCACGGTCCAGATGCGAAGCACGTTGTACGCTGCGCCGCAAAGCGGCAAAATCTGGTCCTGAAAACCGATGCTCAGTTCGCAGGCGGTAGCGCCGGCAAACAGGGGAAATTTCCGGCCAAAAGCCTCCACGTATGGTTCGCCGGTAAACGCCGGGTCGGTATCTGGGTCGGTGCAGGTGCGGACGGTGTCTGCCGGGAAAAGTACGTCGGCAGCGTGTACGCGCTGCAGGGTAAGTATCTGGACGCACGACGCGGCATTGCCGCTGCCGTCCACAGCCGTCCAGACGCGCTGAATGCGGGCGCTGCGGTCCTGCGGGTCGTTGCAGTCGAGGTCGAACCGGGTGTCGGAAAAATTCAGGTCGAATGCGCCGCAGTTATCGGTCACTATGGGATAGGCAGCCGCCAGGCCAAGGGTAGCCGACAACCAGCTTGGGGAAATATCCGGTACGGCGCAGGGCAGGGTGATATTCGCACAGGTCGGCACAGGCGGCAGCATATCCACCGCCACCAGCAGGCCCTGACAGAAGTTGCCGGTCAGGGTATCCGTCACCGTGGCGCGAAGCGTATCCCCGAGATGCGCGGCGGTGAGGATAGAGCCAAGCGGCAGGCCGTTCAGCGCAGTCAGGGTCACGACGTAGTGGGTGTCGTTGGGTACGCCTTCCAGCACCATGTCGGGCAAGACAGGCACCGAGCAGTCCTCGTCGAGCGCCACGAGGGAAAGGTCGTTGCACACCTGCCCCTGCAGCGGCGCAGTGGTCAGAAACAAGGCAAACAAACTGCAGGAAATCGGCAGCAGGCAGGAGGGATATACCCGGGGAGGCATGAGCGGCGGGACAACCTTCATCCGATTAAATTTAAGTCGGTTGAGAATGATACGGCGTTGGTAAAGTAATGATGCGCCAAGTGTTCGGATTAAAAAAAAGCAGCCGTCGCGTCGGCTATTTTTACAGGCTGGAGCGACAGCTACATCGGGGGGATGGTGCCAAATGTACGGCGAGCATTCCGGTGTATTCTTCAGGGTTCTCCCTGATTAACAAAAAGAACGGGAAATGCTGTCATCTGACAGTTTCGGAGGAATAGTCGGAAGCAAGGGGTGCGTGTCAATGGTTGGAAGAATCGCGTCAGGGGATTTTGTCAAAAGCTCCGGCACCATCGGCGCCGCATATTGTACGCCCCGAAACGTCACTGCACCTTGTCGCCCCGCAAAATCCGGAAACGCTTGCGCGCATCCACGGCAAACACGGAACCGGAGAAGTCGAGGAAGATTTTTTCGTACAGTTCCTTTGCCTTTTCCGGTTCGTTGAGTTTTTCCTCGTAGAGCATGGCCAGTGCGTACAGCGCGTTGTCGGCCCGGATGTCCTCCGGGTATTTTTCCGCCACGATGCGGTACAATTCGGCGGCTTTCGGATAGTCGCGTTTTTTCTCGTACACCTGCGCCTCGAGGTAGAGGATGTCGTCTTGCAGGGTGTTTTCGGGAAATGTGGTGCGCAGGCTGTCCAACAGGGCAAATGCTTCCGGGAAACGATTTTGGTACACCAGCATTTCCGCAGCGGCATAAATGGCCATGGCATCGGTGGTGGTGTCGGTGTTCAGGTTGTCCATGATAAACACCGAAAGGTCGAGCGCATCGTTGGAAATCAGTTTGGAAGTGGAGGCTTTGAGCACGTTGAACTGTGCCTGCGACCACTCGAAGTCACCGTTGAAATACGACAACTTGGCGTTTTTGAAGCGCGCTTCCTGGCCCAGCATTTCTTCCCGGAACTCTTTGTCCACTTGGCTGTACAGCAGGGTACTTTCCCAGATTTCGCCGCTCATCAGGTAAAAATCCGCGAGGTTGATTTTGGCGCGGGCCACTACGCTGCGGTTCAGTCCGGGCAACTCAATGAGTTCGCTGAGCAGTTTAACGGCCTTGGGCAAGTCGTTGATGTAGTATGCCTCCAGGTCGGCCAACTGGATCACGATGTGGGCGGTGTTCCGGCCGCGTTCGTACTGGGTCAGAAAACTTTCGTACTCGGCTTCGAGCGTGCGCAGTTCCTCCACGGTGTAGTCGAAACCTTCCGTGATTTTTCGGCGCCGGCAGTTCATGGCTTCGCGTTTGGCATCGAAGAAAAATGGATTTTGCGCACCTTTTTCCTGAATAATGTACTCGTAGGCAGCAATAGCTGCGTCGTAGTCGCGGGCATTGGCGGCGTCGCCGGCCAGTTTGTAAATGCGCTGCCCGGGTTCGCCGAGGCGTTTGTCGAGCGCCTTGTACTGGCGAAGGGCGTTTTTGAAATCCTTGCGCTGCACAAACGACCAGGCCAGCAATTCGATGAAATCGGGGTTGTCCTGCTCCTGCAGCCGGGTGTACAACTGGGTTTGCAGTTCAGCGTACTCCGCGTCGTTCAGGTAACGGGCCAGTTGGGTTTGTACGGTAATCAGGCGGGCCGGTTCTGCATCCACATTGTGCAGGTAGTACTCAATCATTTTGGGCGTGTTGCCCTTGCGGCGGTACAGTTCGGCGAGGTCGTAGGCAAAACGGCGGGGGTCTTTGAAAATATCGCCGCCGCGCTCGTAGGTTTTGATCGCCAGATCGAACTTGGCATTGTCGGTGAACACTTTGGCCAGCGAGCGCACCGATGCGTAGTCGGGCGCCATTTTGGCGATAGCCGTTTCGTATTGGGCCGTGGCGTCGTCAGGCTTACCGAGGCGCTCGTACAGGCTGCCGTACAGCACGTATAGTTTGGGGTTGTTGGGCGATTTTTTGATTTGTTTTTTCACCGCCTTCTCGCCCTCCTCGTACTGTTCGAGGTTGAGCAGACAGTTGAAATATTGATCGAAATAGTAGTCCGACAGCCCGCGGTCGGCCTCCATGAGCTGGAGGTACAGCTCCGCGGCTTTTTGATACTCGCCGTTCTGGAAGTACTGGTTGGCGAGTTGCGGGTTGGGCGTTTGCGCGGCAAGGGCGCCGGCAAATCCGGACAAGACGATGAGCAATGCGGCAGTGCGCAGCAAGTACAATTTCATTGTGTTCGAATGTTAGGCCGAAAAAATCGGGCGACAAAGGTAGGGGAAAATAACGCGTGGCGGGGGGCTTGTGTTTTGGGGCTGCTCAGACCTTCCAGGTTCGGCAAACCTGGAAGGTCTCGTTTTCGGTAATAAAAACTCCAGCCGTTCGTCGGGGCGATTCGCCGGTTCATCGGTACGGTGCAGCCCGGGTGTAACCTCTGCTGTCGTTGGCCTGTCTTGCCTTTCGCATTTAGCCGACAAAAATAATTTTAGCTATGAAATCAATCCTTCTGTTCTTGCTTGCCCTGCTTTCGGGCACTGTTTCCTTTTCTCAAAAAATAACCGGCCGGGTACTGCTGCACGACGGAAGCGCCGCTGAGTACGCCACCGTCACCCTGCACCAGGCGGCAGATTCCACCCTTGTCAAAGGCGCTATGACCGATGCATCGGGCGCCTACGAACTGACGGGCATCCAGCCGGGCCGGTACTACCTCGCCGCAAGCGTGCTGGGTGCCGAAAAAAACTCGTCGCCGGCGTTTGAATGCTCCGGCAAAGACACCGACATGGGCGAACTGCGCCTCGAAGACGGCTCCAAAACCCTCGGTGAAGTGACGGTGACGGCCCGCAAACAGGTCATCGAGGTGAAAGCCGACAAAACCATTCTGAACGTGGAGGGCACCGTGAATTCCACCGGCCTGAACGCGCTCGAACTGCTGCGCAAAGCCCCAGGCGTGACGGTGGACAACAACGAAAATGTCACGATCAAAGGCAAAAACGGCCTGCGGGTACTCATTGACGGCCGCGAAGTGCCGCTCGACGGCAAAGACCTGGCCGCCCAACTCAAGGGCATGCAAGCCGCCGATATTGCCAACATCGAAATCATCAGCAATCCTTCGGCCAAATACGACGCCGCCGGAAACGCGGGCATCATCAACATCAAATTGCGGCAAAACAAGGCGCTGGGCACCAACGGCAACATCGGCCTGGAGGCCATTCAGGGCGAAACACCCAAGGCCGGCCTGAACTTCAGCCTCAACCACCGCACCGAAAGTCTCAACCTGTTCGGCTCGTACAACAACCACTACGGCGACTGGCACAACGACCAGAACTTTTTCCGCGAACAAAACGGCCTGCGGTTCGACCAGCAAGCCAAAAATTTCAACACCAGCCGCTGGAACAGCGCCCGCCTCGGCGCCGACTGGCGCATCAACGACAAACACACGCTGGGCCTGCTGCTCAACGGCAGCCTGGCGCCGTCCGAGTGGAGCAGCACGAGCAACACCGTCATTGGTCAAATTGAAAATACCGGCGCTCCCGACACCCTGCTCTCGGCCACGAACACCGTGGACGACAACCGCCGCAACGGCAGCGTCAACCTCAACTATCGCTTTGCCGACACCTCGGGCCACAGCCTGAACCTCGACCTCGACCGGGGTATGTACCGCATCCGGGGCAACAGTTTTCAGCCGAACTACTACCGCACTGCCGACGGTGAAAACCTCCTTTCCGAGCGTATCTACCGCAGCCTGACCCCGACCGACATCGCGATCACCACAGCAAAAGCCGACTACGAACAACCTTTCCTGAACGGCACGCTGGGCGTAGGCGCCAAGATCGCGAATGTGGAAACCGACAACACGTTCGATTTTTTCAACGTCGTCAATGGTCAGGAAACGAAAGACCTGGAGGTCAGCAACCGCTTCAAATACCGCGAGCGCACCAGCGCCGGCTATGTCAACTACCAGCGCCAGTTGGGCAAACTGCACGTGCAAGCGGGTTTGCGGGTGGAAAACACGGATTACACCGGCGACCTGATTGCCAACACGCCCCAAAACGGCGACAAAGTAGAAGCCAACTACACCAAATTATTCCCGAGTGCGGCGCTGACGTACAAGTTCAACGACAACCTCGGCCTGAACGCCACCTACAGCCGCCGCATTGACCGCCCCAGTTACCAGGACCTGAACCCCTTCGAGTTCAAACTGGACGAACTGACCTACCAGAAAGGCAACCCCATGCTGCGCCCCCAGTTCACCAACAGTTTTGAAATCAGCCCCACGTACCAGGGGCACCCGGTAATCACGCTCGGCTACAGCCACACCAAAGACCTGTTCACGCAAGTGCTCGACACCACCGATGTGCGCGCCACGTTCATCACCAACGAGAACATTGCCGACCAGAAAAACTACTCCGCCACGCTCAACGCGCCGACGCCCATTGCCAAATGGTGGGAAGGTTTCCTGAGTGTGACGGTGTTTCACAGCGATTTTTCAGCCAAATTCCGCGACAATTTCACCGCGGAGCAAGCATTCACCGCCTTCAACCTGTACGGCGAACAAACCTTCCGCCTGCCCTTGGGCTTCAGCGTGCAACTGTCCGGCTGGTACAACAGCCCTGCCTTCTGGGGCACCCTGCGCAGCGACGCCCAGGGCGCGATGGATCTCGGCATCCAGAAAAAAGTGCTGGACGGCAAAGGCGAATTGCGCCTCCGTTTCGGCGACATCCTCGGCACTGCCGGCTGGGGCGGCGAAAATATTTTCACACCGGGGTTGCGCATGCGCGCACGCGGCACCTGGGAAAGCCAGACGGTGACGCTCAATTTTTCCTACCGCTTCGGCAGCGCCGAAATCAAAGGCGCCCGCCAGCGCAAAACCGGGCTGGACGAGGAAAGCCGGCGGGTGAAAGGCCGGGAGTAAAAAACATTGCAGCACGTGTGATTTGTCCGAAGGGCGTCTGGCGGTACAACCGTCAAACGCCCTTCGGTATTCTAAACTGCCTCACCACCTTGTTTCGCCCTCAAATCACCTCCACCCATCTTCCCGCCACACTGCCCCGAATCCGGCTGTCGTACATGGCTTCGCAACTGACCGCCGGCAGGTAGTAGCGCCCCGTGTAGGCGGCGTTGAGCTGCACGCGGTAGGTGTTTACCACTTCCCCCGGCTTGTTGTCCTTGTGGTTCCAGCGGTACTGCAGGTCGAAGTAGGTGTACACCCGGTCGTCGCGGATATCCTGGTATTTGGACGGGCTGCCGCCGCCTGCCTGGAGGCCGGTCATGCGGGAGTTGAGCACCTCCCAGCCGGAGGGGAACACCTGCGCCAGTGCCAGTTCGTTGAACGGAAAGTTCAGGTCGGATTTGCGGCGAATGGTCACCTCCGCCACAAAATCGGCGCCCTGCTGGAGCCGGGTGATGTCCACCGGATTGCCCGAGTTGTCTAAATAACGCACGGCCACTTCGATGTTTTTCGATTCGGAGGTTTCCTCCCCGGTCAGGAGTTGGCCGCCGACGATGAGCCGGGCATACAGTTTGGCGGAGCCGTTGTTTTTCACGCCGATGCTGCCGGTTTCAAAGGCCTTTTCGGTGAAATCCACCGCAGATACCGGTTTGGAACCGTCGCCTTTTTGCATGCCGCCGCCACCCAGCCGGTAGGCGTAGTTGGGGCCTTTGTTGCCGAAGTTTTTGACGGCATATTTTGAAAGGGCGCGCAACGCAGTGGCAAGGCTTTGGGTATTCCAGTACATATTCTCCTGGTCGCCAAGCTCTTTGCTGACGGCTTGCACGAGCGCTTCGGCGCGTTTGGTGTCGCCGATGGCGGTGTAGGTTTCAAGCATGAGGGCGCGGTCGCGGAGGTCGCTGCCGTAGGTGTAACCGCTCCATTGGTAGCGCCAGTCGTCGCGCCATTTTTTGTTGGTAATCTCGCGCGCGGCCTCGGGCTTTCCGGCCTGGGCATACGCAGCGGCGAGCAACAAGGCCGATTCTTTGTACATACCCTTTAGTTCTTTCATGCGGTTCATGCTGCCGAGGTCGGGTTTGCCGGCGAGGGCGAGGGTGTACAGGCGGTAGGCTTGGTTCAGGTCGTTGTCGTAGTACCGCCAGAGGTTGTCGTTGTCGGTTTGGCCAAACGGATTCCACTGCCGGCTGGTTTTGGTCTGGTAGCCGATCCATTGGTCGAGCATACCCTGCGGCAGGGCGTAGCCTTTCGCCTTGGCTTCGAGCAGGAAATGGCCGGCGTAGGTGCTGCTCCAGTCGTTCACGCCGCCGCCGCCCGGCCAGTACGAAAATCCGCCGTCGCCCTGCTGGTATTTGCGCAGGCGCTCGATGGCGGCGGTCACGTTGCGGGTAATTTTATCCTCTTGCTTTTTGTCGAGCGGCGTGAGCATACCCACGAACAACTGCGGAAACGCCCCGGAGGTGACCTGCTCCACGCAGCCGTGCGGGTACCGGATCAGGTACTCGAGGTGGCGGCTCAGGTTAATGGGCGGCAATGCGCTTACTTCCACCACGGCTTTGCCGATGTCGGAGTAGCGGCTTGCGTCAAAATTCGCGTCCCAGGTTTGGCCCGGCTCGATGGTTCCTTCCCATACGGCAGTCTGCACCGGATTCGGGTTGCGCACCAAAATTTCGATTTCCTGTTTCGTCGTTTCACCGCCGCCCTGGGCTTCGATGATGAACTTGGCGGCGCCGGTGCGGCTGCCCACTTTCAGGTCGAAATACGTCATTTCGTTGCCCGGCTGGGCAAAATTCAGGGTGTTGCTCGAAGGGCCGGTGATGCGTACCAGCCCGGATTTTTCGCTCACGCGCACAGTGGCGTTTTTCACTTTTTTCTCCATGGCAAACACGTCCACGGGCAGACGCAGCGATTCGCCGGGGCCGAGCACGCGTGGCAGGGTGGGCAAAATCATCAGCGGCTTGCGTACCGGACAGGTTTTTTCGGCGCTGCCGTACGCGCCCTGGCTGCCCGGCGCGGGCGCCGAACACACCACCATTGCCCGCACCGAACCCACGTAGTTGTCGAGTTTCAGCGTGTGTTTTGCGGTTTTGCCTTTTTCCAGGCGGAACGGCCCGAGGTGCAGCACGGCGGGTTTGAAACGGTTGATCTGCGCGCCGTTTTTGGCTTTCTGGTTGATGGCGTCGCCGCCGATGCTGAGGATGCGCTCCAGTTCGGCCCCATAAGCGCCGAGCACGTAGTCGTACACGTCCCAGGTTTTCACCCCGAGCGCTTCGCGGGCAAAAAACACGTCCCAGGGGTCTGGCGTCTGGAACCGGGTGAGGTCGAGCAAACCTTCGTCCACAATGGCGAGGGTGTAGGTGCAGGCCTTTCCGGTACTCTCGCTTACTTTCACGCTGAACGGCTCGCCGGGCTTGAGCACCTCGGGCATGTCGAGTTTGGGCTTGAGGTGTGTTTCGGCGTTTTCCACGTTCACCGGCATCACGCCGTACATGCGGATGGGCAGGTCGTTTTTGGTTTGGGCGTGGGGTTGCAGCAGGCTGACGTGGGCGTACACCGTGGGAGCCATATCGGGAGTGGTCTCGAAGTTCAGGGTGTTGTCGCCTGCTTTGGCGTCGAACCAGAGGTGTTTGACCACGCGGGCGCCGTTTTCGAGCGTGAGCAGGATACGGCCGTTTTCGCTTGCCGGCACCTTGAGCGTGACCTCGTCGCCCACGTTGTATTTTTCTTTTCCAACGGAAAACGGCAGCATGGCGGCGGCATTGCGGCTGTACATGTCGTTGAGGTCGTCGGGGGTGCCGCTCCAGAAAAAGTCGCCGCCGGCGTGGCCGCCTTCCGAATCGGTGGCGCGCACGAGGTAACGCCCCCAATCGTCGGGCGTTACCTTCCAGGTGGCCAGGCCACGCGAATCGGTGGTAAGGGTCGCTTTTTCCTGCGCGTTGAAGTGGTTGGCCGAGTTGAACTGGGCCACGTTGTCGCTGCGGTCTTCGTCCCACCACCAGCGCCAGTCACAGCGGTACAGGCCCACTTCGATTTTTTGGCCCGGGAGGGGTTTGCCGTTTTTGTCCACGACGGCAAATTGTATCTGGCCGCCGTTTTTGTCAATGGTTTTGCTGCCCCACTTGTTGGCCGGGACGTACACCCCCACGAAACGCTCGAAGGGGAAATAGTCCACGGCGTAGTTGTCGGTGCTGAAATCGCCGCTGCGTTCGAACACGCGGATGTTGAAATTGGCCACGAGCCTGCCGGGCGCGTTTTCGCTGTCGCCGAAGGAGGGCGACACTGTGGCTTGTCCGTTGTCGTCGAGGGAGCCGTCAAAGATGGTTTCGGGTTCGCTCCAGAAATTGCGGGCCGGGTCGTCGAATACGAAGTCCTTGAAATTTTTGAATTCGGTTTTGCCGGCGCTGAGTTGAAGTTTTACCACCGTTTTCAGGCCTTTGGCGGTAGCCCCGTGCAGCCAGGTGGCGCGCAATTTTCCGCTGATTCCGGCGTCGTCCGCAGCGAGGGCTTTTTTCCCGAAATTGAGGTCAATTTTCAGGCGGTTGGGTTTGACGGTTTCAATTTTGAGCGGCTTGGTGAAGGTGGCGCCCCCCACCAGCACGCGCGCCGTCCAGTTGCCTGTGGGGGCGTCGGAGCGGGTGGCGCAGTGGAACGGATACACGCCGCCGACACTTTGCGCCGAAACCGTGCGGAACTGCAAGGAGCCGCGCGGATCAGTGAGTTCGAGCGTAACGGGGTGGTTGTCGGGCAGGTCGCCGGTTTTGTCTTCCAGCACGAAGTTCAGGAAAAGCGAATCGCCGGGACGCCACACGCCGCGCTCGCCGTACAGGAATCCCTTGAGTCCCTTTTGCGGTTCCACGCCGGCCACATCGAAGCGGCTGAGCGAGAGGGTACTGCCGTCGGCCATGCGCAGGTAGCCGCGCCGGTCGCCGCGGGTGGCCACGGCCACGAAGGGCGTTTCGCGGGTTTCGTCGAGGGTGGCGGTACCGCTGCCGTCGGTGCGCACTTTGGCGATGGGCTGGAGCTGGAAGTTGAAAAACTCCACGTCCACGCCGCCGATGGGTTCGGCGCTGTGCAGGTCGGTGACGCACACGAACACCGAGCGGTCTTTGCCGCGTTTGGCCGTGATGCCAAGGTCGCTGACGAACACGTTGCGTTTGGCAAAATGCTCGGAATTGTAGTACTCGCGGGCGCAGGGGTTGTCGCGGTTTTCCCAACTGTAGCCGCCCTCATCGTCCCACCAGTAGTCGTCGTTGGAAAAATAAATGCCGCGGTAGCCGCCCCACACGCTGACGAGGTTGCCGTTTTCGTCGGGGCTGCCGAGCCGCGCGAGGTCGTCGTTCTGGTCAAATGCCGGGTCGCCGCCGGAGCCGTCGCTTTCCGACACGGCAGGCGCCGACGCGCAGGTGTACAGCGTGTAACCACGCCGGAATGCCAGCCGCACCTGGTAGATGGCACCCGGGTCCTGGTGGATGAGGTCTTTCAGGTCGAGGGCATAACGTTGCCACACGGAGCCGGAAGCGTTGGGGTTGAGGTCGGAAAGGGCTATTTTTTTCTGCAGGACGATTTTGCCCACGCGTTCCAGTTCGTTGTCGCCTTCGAGGTCGTTCACCTGAAGGTGTTGCAAAATATTGGAGTTGAAAATTTTGAAAATTTCCACGTCCACGGCGCGCAGGCCTACGGCTTCAAACGGGAAAATGATGCCGCCGTCGGCGTTTTGCGGAATGATGGCTCCGCGGCCCACAAAGCGGACGGCAGGCTTCAGTTCTTCAAAATTCAGGGGCCAGTCGCTGCGCCCTTTCATGGCGGCGCCGGCGGTGTTCCGGATGCCGGCTTCCACGCGGAGTTTGCGGGCGCCGTTCAGGCGGCTGCTCGGGTACACCCGCACGAAGTTGCCGTCCACGACAAAGCGCAAGGTGCCGTCGAAATTTTCAATACCGATCAGGCCGTCAAGTGTCTGAGCCGTCTGGATCGGGTCGGAGAAATTCAGGAGGATGTACTGCTCTTCCTGCTGTACCACACGGGCATTGAGCACCGTGAACTCATCGAGGGAGGGGACGATCTGCTCCAGACTGCCGGTTTTGCCGCTCAGCCCGAGCGCTTCGCCCGACCACGAAAGCACTACTTTGGAGCGCATATTGGCGCGCACCACCTCGGACACCACAAACTCGTGGGTGCGTCCGTCGTCGGTGTGCGTCCACTGGATGGGCAGGTTGTTGTTGCCCTGTTTGGCAGTCAGCACCTTTGCGACGGCAGCGTTTTCGGCGGGGTCGCTGGTAAAAATGCGGCCGATGAGTTCCTGACTTTTCGGGTCGCCGGTAGCGCGCAGGCCGTCGGTCACCACCTCGAAGGCGATTTCGCGGACGCTGAATTCAAATTCGAACTCGGCAGCCACAGCCGGTACTTTGCTAAAAATTTTGCCCAGCGCTACGGTGCCGGTGTAGCGTTTGCCGTAGGGCAGCGGCTCTGCAGGTTGCAGTTTTATGGTGCGGTCATCTTGCCACACAGCATCGCCGGCTATGCCCGGAGTGACGGAGAACCAGTCGGAGGGCACTTTTTGGCCCACCTTGTCCTGACCAATGGCCGGGTCTACAAAGCGCACCAGAATGGCGTCGTTTCTGCCGATGGAGCCGCTGGTGTAGGCGCCGACGTAGCGGGCGACGGCCTGCAAGTAGGCTTCGTCTTTGACGGTTTTGGAACAGGAAAAAAAGAGGGTGGAGAACAGGGCAATGAGTACTACGAGCTGGCGCATGATGCAGGAGGTTGGATAGTTTACCCGCCGCAGCCTTGACGGAGGCGGGTTGTTTCAGTTCATTGTAGCCTTGGCGGAGGCGGGTTGTTTTTTCGGGGATAAATGTAAACTGTTGGTTGTCACGTTTCCATTTGAAACGGCAGGTTTTTGTTATCCGTCAACTGCAAATTGATCGGCGGGTTAAAAATCCAGCACCAGTTGCTCCCCCGGGCCGAAGGCTTCCCGCTGTTCTTCGCGCTCCCGACGCAGGTTGGATACGCCGAGGCCCAGCAGGCGCACCTTGCGTTCGAGGGCTTCTGTGTCGGCCAGCAAGGGGGTGGCCATGCGCATCATTTCCGCGGCGTCGTAAATGTCGTGGTCGGTAGTTTTGGAGCGGGTGACGATCTGGAAGTCGGCGTATTTCACCTTGAGCGTCAGGGTTCGGCCCGGGTTGTCGGCGCGTTCGATGCGGCGCTGGAGGTCGTCGGCGATGTCGGCCAGTTGTTCCAGCAAGGCATCGGTTGTGTCCAGATCGGTAGCGAAAGTGTTTTCGGTGCTGAGCGACTTGCGCACCCACTGGCTGCGTACTGGGCGCTCGTCTATTCCGCGCACGATGTTGTAGTAAAACCGCCCGGACTTGCCGAAGCGGCGCACCAGTTCGATCAACGTCCGTTGTTTTAGATCAAAACCGGTGCGGATACCGAGCTTGTGCATTTTGGCAGTGGTGGCGCGGCCGATTCCGTGAAATTTCTCGACCGGCAGTTTTTCCAAAAATGCTTCCGCTTCGTGCGGCAGGATGACGGCCATGCCGTCGGGTTTGTTCAGGTCGGAGGCAATTTTTGCCAAAAACTTGCAGTACGACACGCCTGCCGAGGCCGTCAGTTGGGTGGTTTCAAAAATGCGCCGCCGAAGTTCTTCCGCGATCAGTGTTGCCGAATGCGGGCCGGCTTTGGGGTTGGTCACATCAAGGTAGGCTTCGTCCAGCGAGAGCGGCTCCACCAGATCGGTGTATTCGTGGAACAGGGCGCGGATTTGTTGCGATACAATTTTGTACTGCTCGAAGTTGTGGCGCACAAAAATCAGGTCGGGGCACAGTTGCCGGGCTTTGGCGCCCGACATGGCCGAGCGCACGCCGAATTTCCGTGCCTCGTAACTGGCTGCGGCCACCACCCCGCGCGGCCCGCCGCCGCCGACTGCCACGGGTTTGCCGCGCAATTCGGGGCGATCCCGTTGCTCCACCGACGCGAAAAAGGCGTCCATGTCTATGTGGATGATTTTGCGCATAGCCGTTTCGACTGTGCAAAGAAAAACAAATTGCTTCAAAAAAAATCTGCCTGGACTGCATCCTCTCTGTGGGAAGCCTCGTCAATCGCTGCAGTATATCACCAATTCTGTCACCGTTAATTTTTTCAAACAATGAAGCACAACATTCGTATTGTCCTTGCGCTGTTCGCAGCCGTATTTTTTCTCCAAAGCGCTTCGGCGCAGGTTCGTTTTGGCGTGAAAGCCGGCTTGAACCTGGCCAGCATTTCCTACAGCGACGATTACATCGGCCTGGCTGAATCCGTACTTGAAACCGACTTGTCCACAGGTATGGTACCGACTTTTCATGTCGGTGCGCAGGCTGAATTTGATTGTGGCGGTCCGATCGGGTTTAGCGCCGGCTTGCAACTGAGCATGAAAGGCGGCAAATTGTCGGGCGACGGCACAGTCCTTGGCCAGCCCGTTTCTTTTTCCAGCACCGCCCGCCCCATGTACCTGCAGGTGCCGATAGCCGTCACGTTCCGCAAAAACGGTTTTTATGCCGGCGTCGGCCCCTACATCGGTTTCGGAATCGGCGGAAAGGTAACGACCAAGTCCGAGGCCGCCGGTCAGACGGATGAAACTTCGGAAGACATTTCCTTTGGCTCTTCGGAAGACGACGACTTCGAATCGCTCGACTATGGCGCCGGTATTGAACTGGGCTATGAGTTCAGCAACATCCGGGTGAGCGCATCCTACAGCCTCGGCCTGGCCAACATCGCACCCAAAGATCAGGTGGATCAGGGTAAAGACCAGAACCTGGACTTCAGTGCCAAAAACAATGTGATCGGCGTTTCTGTCGCCTACCTGTTTGGCGGCAATTAATTCTCTCCTGTTTTCCTACTTTTGGCCCCTGCGCTACGCACATACCCGGTGCGGCTGCGCAGGGGCCATTTTTTAAAAAACTACCACCATGACGCTCGATTCTCTGCTCAAGGACTACACCGCCTACAACCTGTGGGCCAACACCGCTTATGTCAATTGGCTTCGCTCCAAACCCGCCGACCTGATGACCCGCGAAATGCCGTCCAGTTTCCCGACGCTGAAGGAAACACTCCTGCACATCTGGAGCGCCGAGAATGTGTGGTTGGAGCGTTTGAAAAAGATCAGCCCGACCAATTTTATCGCGATCAATTTTACGGGAACAACAGCCGACGTTTTTGACGGGTTGCTGCTGACCTCCGCAGATTTTAACGCTTTCATTCAGGAACAGGGCGCCGACTTTTTTCAGGAAGCCTGCCCGTTCCGACTCCTGAACGGCACCGAAGATGCCCGACCGCGCCATCAGATGATCCTGCACTGCATGCAGCACTCCACCTACCACCGCGGGCAAATCGTGACCATGGCCCGAAATTTCGGTCTGACGGATCCACCGTCGACAGACTACATCAAGTACGTGCGGTTGATGAACGGGTAGTTCAAAGCCACTTGTTCCGCCGGAAGTACACGAGCATGACGAGCGTAGCGGAGGCCATAATTCCCAGCACGAAATAGTACCCGTTGTACCAGTGTAACTCGGGCATGTTGTCGAAATTCATACCGTATACGCCGGCGATGAACGACAGTGGAATAAATATGGTGCTGATGATGGTGAGCAGGCGCATGACATTATTCAGGCGGTTGCTGATTTCGGCCTGGTAAAGCGCTTCCATTCCGGCGAGCAGTTCGCGGTAGTTGTCCACACTGTCGAGAATCTGCGTGACATGATCGGCCAGATCGCGCAGGTACAGGCGGTTGGAATCGCTGATGAGCGGACTTTCGCTGCGGTACAGGCGGGTGGTGGCATCGCGCAGAGGCAGGAGGTGCCGGCGAAACTGATTGATTGCCCGCTTGAGCTCGAAGATGCGGGCTTTCTGGCCGGGGTTGGTTCCTTTGTGGTGTAGTTCGGTTTCCAGTTCAATCAGGACGGTTTCGATTTCGTCCAGCAACAGGAAGTAATTGTCTACCACGTTATCAAGCAGGACATAGCCGAGGTAGTCCGAGCCTTTTTTTCGCAGGCGTCCGAGGCCTTCTTCGGCGCGTTTTCGGATGGATTGGAATGTGTCGTCGGGGTCTTCCTGAAAGGAGACGACGAAGTTTTCACCAATAAAAACGGCGATTTGCTCGCTGAACAGTTCGCAACTCTCGGCTTCGAGGCGCAGGTTGTGCAGGATGAAGAACAGGGTATTGTCGAACTCCTCTAATTTGGGGCGCTGCTGGGTGTTCAGCACGTCTTCGAGGGCAAGGTGGTGCAGTTGAAAATCTTCTCCGACCCGCTCGACGAGAGCGGTATCGGTCAGGCCATGCACGTCCACCCACACGACGCCTTGCGGGCGCCGGCGCCATTCGGGTGCGTAATGGTTCTTTTCCTCGTGTCCGGTTTCGTCGAGCCAGACCGTTTGTACCCGCGTGCCGGCTTCCGGGCGGTGCCCGGTGTAGATCAGCGTTCCGGGTGGTAGTCCCTTTTTCCGAATTTTTCTGTTTTTCCGTTTGCCCATGCGGCAAAGATAGCACTTACGGTATCACCAAAAACCGCCGGATCATCGGCAATTGTCCCGGTATTTCGGTACGGATTATGTACAGTCCCGGCTCCCACGAACCGGTTTGAAAAACCTCCTGGCTGCCGACTGTTGCTTCGCGACGGGTAAGAATACGACCCAGAGCATCATAAATTTCGAAGACGATCTGTTTGCCGGCATTGCCCGCAGCCGACGAGAGCATTGCCGTCACCTGATCCGAGGCCGGATTGGGGGAAACAAGTAAGTGCCATTTCCCTTCAGGCTTGGGAATTGTCGAAGAGGGGGGAACGCCAATTTTTACTTCGAGGTTGTCGAAGTAAAACCCGTCGCCGGCCTGAATGGCATCGCTAACCATGCGAAACCGAAGCCAGAGATTGCCTCCGATAAAGTCCGACAAGTCAATTTCTTCCGCCAACCATTCGGGTTGTGTTCCGTCGTACACCGGTTGGCCGGGGTCCTGGGTGTCCGAGCCTGGTCGGGTAAATTTTCCGCAGAGGGGGACAAAATTTACCCCGTCTGTACTGCCCAGCACCTGCGCATAGTCGAAGCCTTTTTCAATATCCCATTGAGCATAGTAGCTAAGTTTGGCTGCTTTGGCCGCCTTGAGGCTTACCGGGTTTTTCAACGTCAGGCGAGCGTCCCGGCTGTTAGGATAAGCTCCGTTGGGCGTGTCGGTCATAGAGGCGGGCGCAGACGCAAACTGCTGGGTTGTGGTAGACCAACCGTTTGAGGCATTCCATTTGGTGGTACTGATTACAGGCTCATCCAGAATCGTTGTCCAGACCAGTTCGGGAGAATTGCCTCTGAATGTGCCGCGCAGGGTGTCGGAATGCACGATGGTGCCGTCGGTGACCGTGAGCAGGAAGGCAACTTCGTCGCCGTGCCGGGTAGCAGGATTGAGGGAAAACGAAATGCTCCCGGATGCTGTAGCCAAGGGTGCAAGCGAAAACACCGGCGCCGTACTTGTCCCGGACACATTGGCCGACAAGGGCACAAGCGAAACGATAAGGCTGCCGTCTTTAAGTCCATATCGGCGAATGGTGAAATCTACCTGACCTGCAAAATCTGTCAGCAGCAACGGCTCCGGGTTTACGATACCGTAGTGGTGCAGAATGTGGGCCGCAATCAGGTTAGTCCACATCATGGACTTGTTAAGCCGGTCAATCTGGTTGGGATTTGGCCAAAATGCCCCCCCAACTTCCGGCGTCATGGCAAGTATTTTGCTTTTTTCGGAGGTTTCGGTGTACATCCAGTCGTCCGAGTTTCCGTTGGTGCGGTATCCTACCGTTTGGATGACAAGTCCTTTTCGGAAGTAATTTTCTGATACCATCAGCGTGCTGATGCCGTCGAACAGGGTCTGGTCGGGGGTGGGCTGATTGTTGTAGCCATACGGGTAGACAAGCAGGTTGCCGTAGGTATGCGCGTTGAGGGCCACTTTGAAATCGTGGTTTTCACAAAGCAGTTTTATTGCCTGGGTTTCCGGCTCGGAAAAGGGTGCGGCGCCCCTGTAGGTGCCGGCAGAGGGATCGGGAGAAGACCCGTTGTCGTCGTAGCCCCACTGGTAGCCATAGTTGCGGTTGAGGTCCACGCCGCCTTCGACGTTTCGGTTTTTCCGCCCAAAACCGCCGCCCGAAGGGTTGGTGGTCTGGTTGTACACATAGCCATCCGGATTTACACAGGGTACAAAATACAATTCGGAGTGATCCACCAGCGCTTTTATCTCCGGGTCTACAGCGTAATTTTCCAGCAGATACCACATAAAAAACAGAAGTTGGGACAGGCTGCTGGGTTCGCAGGCATGGTGCAAGGCGGTGTACAAGGCCTTGGGTTCGGGTTCTTCCTGATCGGGGTTGTCGGATATGCGCAACCAGTAGATTGGCCGACCTTCCGCCGTATTCAGCGTCGGGCTGACGGTTTTTTTTACCGAAATGAGGTGCGGAAATTTGGCCCGCATAGCGTCGAGCACAGCCAGCAATTCATCCCAGGTATGGTAGCCTCCCATACTGCCGTAGGTATAATTGGCTGGGGTTTTCCAATCTCTATTTGGGAAAAATCCGTCGCAGGGTGCTGACCGTTCTTCTGCCGGGTCGGGATCGTACCGGTGCGCCAGATAGTGCGCCGCCATGTCTTCAATCAGTACTTCGCAGGCAAACCCGGCGCCGCGTATTCGGGCGAGTTCGTTTTCCGAAAAAACATTTTCCAGAAATCGCCCGGGCTGGTAGTTCCCGTGGTCGCACTCCATGCCGAGGGCCGCCAGCCGACGCACGTCATGCGTCGCGGAAAAATGTACCCGAACCAGGTCGTATCGGGGTTGGGTAAGGGGCTGTTGTGCTGGAAGGAGCGCCATGCCGACATAAAATATCGTGCAAACGGTCAGGATAAGGCGGGAGAGTAGCATGGAAAGTTTTTTCGAAAAAAATACGGCTAAAGGTTGGTTGTTTTCCCATCGTACAAGTCCACAATTTCGGCGCATTTCGGCCAAAATGTATTTTTGCAAGCCCTTCGTGTACCTTTGCGGGCCAAAAACAATCCGACCATGACATTACAAAAAAGCCTTCCGCGCCTGAAACACACCGATTCCGGCAATTTTTTTCTGATCGCCGGCCCCTGCGCGATCGAGGGCGAACAAATGGCATTCGACATTGCCGGACGCGTACGCGAAATTTGCGATCGCCTGGCCATTCCGTACATTTTTAAAGGCAGTTACCGCAAGGCAAACCGCAGCAAACGCGACTCGTTCACCGGCATCGGCGACGAGCGGGCGCTCGGCATTTTGAAATCGGTCGGCGACGCATTTGACCTGCCCGTGACCACCGACATTCACACCGATCCGGAGGCCGCAATGGCTGCTGCGTATGTGGACGTGTTGCAAATTCCCGCTTTTTTATGCCGGCAGAGCAGCCTTTTGGCCGCCGCTGCCCAAACAGGCAAAGTGGTTAACATCAAAAAAGGGCAGTTCGTCAGTCCCGAAGCGATGCGTTTTGCCCGGGAAAAAGTGCTGGAAGAGGGCAATCCGAACGTCTGGCTCACGGAGCGGGGCGTGATGTTCGGCTATCAGGACCTGGTTGTGGATTTTCGGGGCATTCCGGCCATGCAGGCCTTCGGCGGGCCGGTGGTGCTGGATTGTACGCACTCCCTCCAGCAACCCAACCAAAGCAGCGGGGTCACCGGCGGCAAGCCGGCGCTGATCGAAACCATTGCGCGGGCGGGGGTAGCCGTTGGCGTGGACGGGCTGTTTATCGAAACCCATCCAAATCCGGCCATAGCAAAATCGGACGGCGCCAATATGCTTCCGCTCGACCGCCTGGAGGGCTTGCTGGAGCGATTGGTGCGGATCCGCCAGGCTATTCGTTTCTGAGGTATTCTCATCCAATATGTCCAAAATATGAATTTAGAAGGGGGTTTATTGGAAATTGTACGGCTTACACTATTTTTACCGCCGCAAAAAAAGCCGCTCCTTTAAAAAAACAGCCTTGTTTTTGCTCCGGCAATTTTTTTCTGTTGCCGCACACCACGTTTTCCCTTCGCAGCATCTTGGGTGTTGTACGGGTTTCAAACGGTACGGAATGCGCAAAGCCGGAGTCGAAAATCTGTTTCAGCAAGGAGTCTTTTCTGAACGTTACATTTATTCATTCAAAACTAAAACGCAGCATGACAGCAGCAAAAAACACTCCTGCTCCACAACAACAAAAAGGCTCGATTTTTCCGTACATCGCAATCCCTGCCTGTTTTGTTCTTTCAATCCTGGTCTACCTGTTTGTTTTTGGCGACCCGTCGCACTTCGTTGACGGCGACCCGACCAAGGACCCTCTGCCCGGTGATTACTTTGGTACAATTTACAAAGGCGGCTGGGTAGTGCCGATTTTGTTGGGCATGTTTTTTATCACCATTGTTTTTGTACTGGAACGCGCCATTACGCTGGGTAAAGCCACCGGTGTCGGCAAAGTAGATGACTTTGTAAAAAGCCTGCGATCTGCACTTGATCGTGGCGACATGGCTGCTGCAGTTGCGGCATGCGACAAACAAAAAGGCTCGGTTGCCAACGTGGTTCGCGCCGGCCTGACCAAGTACGCCGAAATGGAAAAAGTGACCGGTATGGAAAAAGACGAGAAGTTGCTGGCCATCCAGAAAGAAGTGGAAGAAGCGACCACGCTCGAACTGCCCATGCTGGAAAAGAACCTTAACATCCTCGCTACCCTGGCTTCCGTGGCTACCCTTATCGGTCTGTTCGGAACGGTACTCGGGATGATTCGCGCCTTCGCGGCCCTTTCCACCGCCGGTGCGCCGGACTCCAGCGCGCTTGCCATGGGTATCTCGGAGGCTCTGATCAACACGGCTCTTGGTATCGGCACCTCGGCAATTTGCATCATCACCTACAACTTCTTCACCTCGAAGATTGACGGTATGACCTACAGCATTGACGAAGCCGGCTTCAGCCTGTCGCAGACTTATGCGTCGCAACACCACTGATCACAAGTGAATATTGAGGCATTTAACCCTGGAGGGTTCGCCCGATATTCATCATAAAAAATGTTTGCATTATGCCAAAACATAAGCCAAACCGACACTCGCCTACCGTGGACATGACCGCCATGTGCGACGTATCGTTCCTGCTGCTCACGTTCTTCATGCTTACGGCCAAAGCCAGGCCGCAGGAGCCGGTTGCCGTGGACACCCCTTCATCCATTTCCGAGACCAAACTGCCGGATGCCGGCACGTTGACGATTCTCGTGGATAAAGAAGGCAAGGTGTTCCTCGACATGGCCGGGCAGCATACGCGCAGGTTGCTGATAGACACCATGGATGCCAACTACGGTATGCGCCTGACGGATGAGGAGAAAAATAAATTTGCCATCTACGGAGCCTTTGGCGTACCAACCAAGGACCTGAAAAAATGGCTGTCCTTGCCCAACGACGAACGCCTGAGCGCCAATGTGCCCGGTATTCCTGCCGACTCCGTCAACAACGAACTCGGCCCCTGGGTACACAACGCCCGACGGGCGCAGTTCCGGAAAAAGCAGGAAGGCGTGGTCAAGGAAGAGTACGTGATCGTGGTCAAAGCCGATAAGGACACACCCTACCCGGCCATGCAAAAGGTGATCAATACGCTGGTGGACTTCAACGTCAACAAGTTCAACCTGATCACCAACACCGAGGCCGACCCGAATAAAAAAGACGCGCTTTGACGCCCGCTTTTATTCGGCACAACAACATTTCATCACCAAATAACAGCATACCAACATGGCTGAAATTCAAACCGCGGATAGTGGTGCCAGAAAAAAAGGTGGCGGTAAGGTGCGTTCCAAAAAGATGTCAACCCGGGTGGACTTAACTCCCATGGTGGACCTTGCGTTCCTGCTCATCACCTTCTTCATGCTGACAACCACGTTGGCCAAACCACAGATTATGCCTGTGGTGATGCCGGAAAAAGACTTGGACAAGGAAGACCTGGAAGCAACAAAAGAATCCCAGGTACTCACGCTGCTTCTTGGCGCCAACGACAAGGTGTACTACTACGAAGGCATCACCGATGCCAAGTTGGACTCGACCGATTATTCCGCCGAAGGCCTCCGCAAGGTAATTCTGGATAAAAAAGACCGTGTTCAGAAGCAATGGGGCGATATGGAGCGTGATGATCCGAAGAACCCGGGGCAAAAGAAAAAGGTGTCCAAACTCAACGTGATCATCAAACCGACGAAGGAATCGCGCTACAAAAATCTCGTGGATGCATTCGACGAGATGAAAATCACCAACGTAGCGCTTTACGTCTTGCTGGATATTTCCAAACAGGAAGAAGACTTTATCCTGAATCCTGCAGGCGGGCTGAAGTTTTCGGTAGAGGAACAAGTACAGGCAACAACGAAGTAAGTTCAGGAGTCGCCAAACTAATGTCACAAACTTTTTAAAAACAACGAATATGGCTGATTCAAAAGGAGGAGCCACCGCGTACAGCGATATGCTGGATATCATTTTCGCCGACCGGAACAAGGCTTACGGCGCATACCAGCTTCGGCGTTCCTACCCGCAATATGTGGGCCGGGCGTTGGGGGTGGGCCTTGCGCTCATCATCCTGTTCTTCGCGTTCCCGTATATCATGTCCAAGGTGTCGGATGTGCTCAAAAGTGATGCGCCGATCGAGGTGACGGCCGAACTCGGCCCGCCGCCGGATATTGATCCGAACAACCCGCCGCCGCCGCCGCCGCCGCCGCCGCCCACTCCACCGCCGCCCACGCGCTCAACGGTACAGTTCGTGCCGCCCATCGTGAAAAAAGACGAGGAAGTGGCCGACAAGGAACCGCCGACCGTCGAAGAGGTGATCGAAACCAAAGCAGACGTAGGTGCGGAAACCAAGCAGGGCAATGAGGACGCGGCGCCGTCAATTGATGAAAACCCGTCGGAACTTGCCGTGGTGGAAGCGCCCAAGCAGGTGGAGGAAAAAACGTACGAAATGTTCGATATCCAGAAACCACCGAGTTTTCCCGGTGGCGACGCCGAACTGCTCAAGTATCTGGCACAAAACATCAAGTACCCGCCGCTTGCCCGCGAAAACAACATTCAAGGCTCGGTGGTGCTCACGTTCGTCGTCGGTAAAAAAGGCGATGTGAGCGATGTCCAGATTGTGAAGGATATCGGCGGCGGATGCGGCAAGGAAGCCGTGCGCGTAGTGCAATCCATGCCTAAATGGAGTGCAGGCGAAGCCAACGGTAACCCGGTCAAAGTGCGCTTTACGCTGCCGGTGCGTTTCAAACTCGAGTGATCCAACCGCAACCCGGCGCGTGTTTTGCAGCGACATTTGCTGCGGTAACGCTCAAAAAATAACTTTACGAAAAGAGGCTTTTGGCCTGAAATGCGTGGGTTATTTTTTGGGCGTTATTTTTTTCCACCCTGTCTGTTGGCGATGACAAACCCTGGCTTGTTAAAATTGATTCTGTTCGCACTTGGTATTGCAGGTGTGGCAATTCCGTGCATGGATGCCCAGCCCCAGCGCCGGGCAAACATCTGGCATTTCGGCAACGGCATGGGTATGGATTTTTCCTGCGGCAGGCCTGTAGCCCTGGGTAATACCGGCATTACGTCCGTCGAGGGCGCAACCGTTATCTGTGATGAATCCGGAAATCTGCTCTTTTATTCCAACTGCGGCGGCGGAAAACGGGGCACGGAACAAATCAACGGCGCCATCTGGAATCGCAATAGGGAAATAGTTTTCGACCTGAATAATACACAAGGCGGCGGCATCAGCGCCACACAGGGCGGCATTGTTGTACCCGACCCGGCTTCCGGCTCGCGGTATTACCTGTTCATGGTGGATGAGCTGGAAAGTATCGGTTCGCCCACGCGAGCGCACCGGGGATTGACGTACTTTCTGATTGACATGAGTTTGGCAGGCGGGTACGGCGGTGTGATAAAAAGCAACATGCCGGTGTTTTTGCCGGCAGCGGAATGTATAACCGCTACCCGCCACAGCAACGGCGCCGATTACTGGGTGCTGACCGTGGATTTTGAAAGCCGCGATTTGGTCGCGGTACTCGTGACCGCTACCGGTGTACAAGCCCCCGTGCGCCATGCCCGCCAGGTTTTTGTCGGGCCGCTTGTGCTGAAAATGTCGCCCAACGGCCAATACTTGTTCGATGGGACAGACCTGTACCGCTTCGATGCCTTGACCGGAAGTATCGCCTGGGTGTGCAGCATTGACCTTGCCAACAACTATTCGTACAGTTTCTCGCCCTCGAGCCGCTACCTCTACACTATTCGCCAAACCACTCCGCGCACCCTAGTCCGCTACGATTTGCAGGATGCCGTCATCGGCGCCGAATTTGAACCGGTGGCCACGCTTGCCGATTATTCTACCGGCTACATGCAAACCGGCCCCGACGGCAACATCTATTTCAATGCCACAAACTTCACCCAGGGCTTCGACCGGGTTGGTGTTTCGGTGATCCAGTGCCCGGACACCGACGCCCCGAAAGTGCTGTTCGATGTGCTCTATTTTTTTGTGAACGCCCAGGGCAGTCAGAACGGACGATTTGCCGGTTTGGTGAATATTGCCGACTTCTGGTTTGATGGTTTGCAACACGAAATCGAAGGGGATACCCTGGAAAAAACACTTTGCTCCGGTACCACGCTTGCCCTTCGCCCCGAGTGCAAAGGCGAATCGTACACTTGGTCCACCGGCGCGACCGGCGAAGTATTGCTGGTTACGGAACCCGGGCAGTATCGGGTCAGCATCACGAGCGGCTGCTTTACGGTGGTAGAAACATATTCGGTTATACCGGGGCAGCAGCCGACTGTGGCGCTGGAACATGCGCCATTCGACAATTTTTGCTCCGCGCTACCTTTCCCTTTGCTGGCTGTCGCCCAACATGCCGATACGCTCGTTTGGTCCACCGGTGCAACCGGAACCGGCATTGTCGTGGAATACGGAGGCCGGTATTCCGTCACTGCCGCCAATGCCTGCGGCGAGGCGGAGGCCGTCGTGGAATTTCCCACGGATTTGTGTTGTCAGGTATTTGTACCGAATGCCTTTGCGCCGGACCGGTTCGGATTCAACGAACAATTTCAGATAGCCCCGTTTCAGTGCCCGTTCGCCGAGTTCCAACTGCGGATCTACTCCCGCTGGGGCGAACTTGTTTTTGAAAGCAACGACCCGACTGTGCCCTGGAGCGGAATTTCCAAAGGGGAAAAATGGCCCGCCGGCGTGTACCTGTGGACCGTGACTTACCGCCTCGGCAACGACCCGCAACAGCGCCTGATCCGGCAAAACGGCGACTTGACGTTGTTTCGATAGGCGGAATAATTTGTCAATAATTTTCTGAAAAACAGTTGGTTGTGCATGCACCAGAATGCTGCGGAAATTCATCTAATCCGCAACGATCATTCTTAAACCAGTACAGCCATGACACACCAACCGCAAGCGTCCGGCAACTATCGCGACCTGCTGGACATCGTCTTTTCCAACCGCAACCAGGCCTACGGCGCCTACCAACTCCGACGAACATATCCCGACGCGCTTGCCCGCGCGCTGGGCGGCGGGTTTTTGTTCATCGGGGCATTTTTTCTCGCGGTACATCTGCTTAATCGTTCCAAGGAAAATGAGGTATCCGACTACGACAAAGGCTCGACTGTCATTTTGCAGGATAAAAAGAAAATGGAACCGGCCCCCAAACCTCAAATACCGAAAGCCGCAGCAGCCGGCCCTTTGCATCCTAAAAAACGCTTCGTACCGCCGTTAGTCGTTTCAAACGAACAAGGACCCGAGCCGGAGTCCCAAAACACCCAGGCCGACCTGATCCAGTCGAACGCCGAGGTGGGCGCAAGCGACCAGGCCGGGGAGACGGATGGCCCGCCCGACCTGACGGATGTGATCACCTCCGGCTCTGGTTCGGGCGACGGTACGGGTACCGCTGCAGGCGACCCGACCGTATACGACATGAGCGGGGTACACAAACCGCCCTACTTTCCCGGCGGTGAGCAGGAATTGCTGCGGTATTTGTCCAAACACATCCGCTTTCCCGAGGCGGCACGCCTTGCGGGCCTTTCGAGTCAGCAAGTGGTGGTGTCGTTTGTAGTGAATGCCGACGGCTCCATCAGCGAAATTGCCGTGCTGAAAGACCCCGGCGCCGGCTGCGGGAACGAAGTGCGTCGTGTGGTAAGCGGCATGCCGCACTGGGTGCCGGGCGAATCGAACGGGCACCCGGTTCGGGTGCGGTTTTATTTGCCGGTGCGATTTGAGTTGAAGTGAGTGCGGGTTTTCGAAAAACTGGAAGCCGCGCCGGGAATGTTCCCGACGCGGCTTCCGACTTTTTGGAAATGAACTACTGCGCTACTTTTTCCCTTTGCCCTTTATCGGCGGCGGCGCCGGGGTCTCGCCATCCAAAAACTTCTGAATTTCCTTGCCGGTCAGGTTTTCCGGGTCGTGGGTAAACAGTTTCTGCAAATACTCCCGTGTCTTTGCATCATCCTTTTTCACAAAACTGTAGTACGCAAAATACTCATAGGCGGCAATCAAATCCTTTTTGTTTTTAACTGGATCTTTCTCGCCGATTTCTACAAACTTTTCAAAATACGGTCTGGCTTTGCCAAATTCGGCAAGCATAAGGGAGTCGTCCGGATTATTCACAATATCCGGCTCCAGTTTGGACATCGCTTTGGCGCGCCAGGCCCAACCGCTACCGGCCGTCGGTACGAGTTCCGTGATTTTGGCAAAAGCCTTTTCTGCTTTTGCATAATGCAACGAATCCGAGTTGCAGTAGTAGTGCGAAATGCCGAGGTACAGCGATGTATTCACGATTTCCTGTGTTTCCGTCAGCGAGTCAATGTACGCCTGATAGGCGATGGCAGCGTTGCAGTAGTCCTTGGATCTGTAGTACAACTGTGCAATGTCTTCGTGCAGCGGCCATTTGGACGAATCCAGTTCGATGGTTTTGCGGTAGTTCGAAATCGCAGTGGCCGTATCGCGGCCCGATTTGACCTGGAGTTTTGCCAGATACTCGTAGTCGGAGGGCAACACCTTGTCGGGGGCAACCTGCTTGAAAAAGTCTTCGAGAATGCGCAAGCCCTCGGGGAACTTGCCGTTGTCGTAATCGCAGTAGGCTTGCAGGCGGCGCAGGTAATTGCGGGTGGGGTCTTTTTTCAGAATTTTTTCCACCAATGCGCTGCAACCCACACAGTCTTTGGTGATGTACAGCAGGTTGGCCAGGAGCATTTCGTCTTCGATGAGGACCTCGGCGGCTTTGTTAACCAGGTTTTTGGCAGCCTCGGTGGCGGCTTCCCATTTTTTGTCGAAGTACAAAAACTCGGCCTTGGAGC
>CAYMQY010000027.1:0-29870 GCA_964392655.1 uncultured Saprospiraceae bacterium | reverse complement strand
TTACGTGCCCGCGAGATTTAATGGGACACGGATAAACACGGATGGGACACGGATTTACACGGATTTCTTTTAGAAAACCTGTGTAAATCCGTGTCCCATCCGTGTTTATCCGTGTCCTCTCCTATCGCGCAAGCAGCATCGCGACCAAATTCGTCCGCTACTGGCAAGAGGAATTGACCAATGTCTCGCGCCGAAGGCATACTTTTGCGGGTCAATTGACAATCAAGCGCCTTGCGATGAAAAAACTGTTCCTTTGGCTGCCTTTTGCAGCCCTGCTGATTCAAGCCTGCTCCAACGATTTTGATCTGGTGACCGACTGGAAAGAAGTGCCGGTCGTGTACGCCATCATCACACCTAAAAATTCGGTCAATTACATTCGCGTCGAGAAGGCCTTTCTCGATCCGGTAACCAGCGCGGTACAGATTGCCCAGATCGCAGACTCGCTGTATTACCCGGCAAACGCCATAGGTGTATTTCTGGAAGAAGTCGGAAGCAGCAACAAACTTGCATTAACCCGGGTAGATGGCAACCTGGAAGGTATCGTCCGGGAAGGTGGAATTTTTGCCACCCAACCGAACTGGCTTTACAAAACCACCGAACCGATCCTGGCCGAAAAAACCTACCGCCTGCGCATTATCCGCAACGACGGCCAGCCGGACATAACTGCCGAAACGACCATCCCTGGCGACTTTCTGATCACTACGCCAAGCCCCTCGCAATCGCCCGTCCGGATCGGATTCCAGCGTGAAAAGGCTACCGCTCTCTCCTGGCGTACAGACGAAAACGGCGTTTATTTCAATGTCAAGTTCCATATCCGCTACAGCGAATATGCTCTGAACGGCGCATTTATTCAACGCGACACCCTGCTTTGGACGCCTATCCCCAATGTGCGCCGGACGGACATCAAAGTGAGCGACAAGTATTACAAGTGTGATGCAACGGTGAATACGACCTCATTTTTCAACTTTCTGGTTGCTAACCTCCCTGTAGTGCAGGATCGTTTCCGGAAATTCGATGGCGTGGACATGTACTTCGAGGGCGGAGGCAAGGAAATCGAGCGTTATCTGGAAACCGCTACGGCCAATTCCGGAGTCACCGGCGCCGAACTGGTTTCTTCCTACACAAACCTTTCGGAAGGGTTCGGGATTTTCACGGCCAAAAACACCAAAATACTACCCAACGTCCAGATCACAGCCGAAACGATTACCGAATTGAATAAACAGTCGCCCGAGCGCGATTTGAATTTCCAATAAATTCTTTCAAAATCAAATGCCCTGTTAAGAGCGACCTATCCGCAACATTTTTCCACCGCCCGCCGTTTAATCGGCACTTTGGTTGCAAAACGCAGAAAATGCCGCCGCAGCCTCAAGGTTTGAAAATGTTCATGGGATTATAATTTGTTGTTTTACGACCACGCCAAACGAGGCGTGGTTTTTTGTTTTTATGCCCTACTTTCGCGCCGAAATCGTTCATCCCACCACCCAAGCACGAACACCATGTCTGCTACAACCGGCGAAATCAAACGCGTGACCACGCATGTTATCCAGGCCATGAAAAACCGGGGCGAGAAAATCGCCATGCTTACGGCTTATGATTTTTCCATGGCCCGAATCCTCGATGAAGCCGGCATTGACATCCTGCTGGTAGGCGATTCCGCGTCCAATGTCATGGCCGGCCACGAAACTACCCTGCCCATCACACTCGACCAAATGATCTATCACGCCCAGTCGGTGGTGCGGGCCGTACACCGCGCGATGGTTGTGGTGGACATGCCCTTCGGGAGTTATCAGTCGAACTCTGAAATTGCCCTGAAAAGCGCCATCCGGATTATGAAAGAATCGGGTGCCCACGCCGTCAAACTGGAGGGCGGGGCCGAAGTAGAAGAATCCATTCGGCGTATTCTCATGGCCGGCATACCGGTCATGGGCCACTTGGGACTGACTCCGCAGAGTATTTACAAATTCGGCACTTACACCGTGCGCGCCAAACAGGACGCGGAGGCACAAAAACTACTGGAAGACGCCCGCCTGCTCAACGACATCGGATGTTTTGCGCTGGTGCTGGAAAAAATACCCGCACAACTCGCCAAAACCGCGTCTGAAAGTATAGAAATTCCCACCATTGGCATCGGCGCCGGGCCACACGCCGACGGCCAGGTTTTGGTGACACACGATATGCTCGGCATCACCAAGGAGTTTCGCCCGCGTTTCCTGCGGCGATACCTGGAACTGTTCGATGCCATCGGTGATGCCACCAAGCACTACATCGCCGACGTGAAAAGTCGTGATTTCCCCAATGAATCCGAACAATACTGAGCGCTTTACTGCCCATTACCCACCACACAAGTAAACACACACGATTTATTCCATGAAAAGAAAAACCTGGGGCCTGCTCCTGTTGGCCGTCCTGCTCGTTGCATTGGCACTGGCCTGGAAACCGCTGAAAGCCATTTACCTGTCCGGCGTACCGGATCGTCTGGAAAGTCCGTTCGTGTACATCCCCACCGGCGCCTCCTTCGATCAGGTGGTGGACAGCCTGTCACAAGGCGGATTTATCAGCGACCCGGAAAGTTTTCGCTGGCTGGCGGAAAAGATGAAATACAAACGCACCACCATGCGCCCGGGACGCTTTGAGATCGAACCTGGCTGGAGCAACCGGCGGCTCATCCAGCACTTGCGTGCGGGCGAACAGGCGCCGGTCAATGTGGTTCTGAACAACGAGCGCCTGCCCGAAGAAGTCGCCGGCTGCGTGGCCGGTTTTCTCGAGCCGGATTCTCTGGAACTACTCGAAGCCATGCGCGACCCGGCTGTACTTTCCGAACTTGGCCGAACGCCTGAAAACCTGATCGCGATGTTCATTCCGAACACCTACCAGATGTACTGGAATACCACTCCGACGATCTTTTTGAAACGCATGGTAAAGGAACACGACGCCTTTTGGTCCAAAAGCAACCGGCTTGAAAAAGCGCGCGCGCTCGGTATGACACCCGAGGAAGTGTACACGCTGGCTTCCATCGTGGAACGGGAAACCAATACCGTCGCGGAAAAACCGGCCATCGCGGGTGTGTACCTGAACCGACTAAAAATCGGCATGTTGCTCCAGGCCGATCCTACCTGTGTGTTCGCTACGCGTGATTTCGAGGCGCGGCGCGTAACGCAATTCCACACCACCTTCGACTCGCCGTACAACACTTACCTGTACAAAGGACTGCCCCCCGGCCCTATCAGCATGGCCTCCATCAGCAGCATTGATGCTGTGCTGAATCCGCAAAAACACGATTACCTGTATTTCTGTGCCAAGCCGGACGAATCGGGCACCCACCAGTTTGCAGCCTCCTATTCTGCGCACCTGGTAAATGCCCGGCGTTTCCAAAACTGGCTGGAACAGCGGGGGTATTGAGTTGAGTGTGCCGTTCCCTGCGCGGCAACAATGGCAACGCCGAGGACGCCGATTTGGGCGTATTACAACGGATTAAATATAATGCAGGCAGGTAAACAGCCCGTAGAGCGGACGGGCCTCTACGAGGTGACGAACGATTAAAAAAATGCAGGCAGAGGCTGTGTCCCTGCCTGCATAATATCCGTGGGCATCCGCCCAAATCCGTGTCCTCCGCGTTGCCATTAAACCGCAAACGGATTTCACGCGCGCACAATTAATTTTTCAGCGGAGGCCAGTCTGCGCCGTCCTGACGGGTCAACGCAACCGTTCCAAATTCACCGTAGGTATTTTCCCAATCAATCGTGAGCGTCGGCCCATTGATGGATTTGATGGTGTAGGTGTACGTGTCGCCGTACTGGTCGGTGCCGGATACTGAAATTTTGCCACAGATGTCCTCAATACGAAGGGTAACAGCGGGATTGGTGGGGTATGCCCCACCGTTTCCAGCACCGTAACAGACTTCCCATGCGTTGAAAACAAAATCAGTCAGGGTGTAGGTATTGGCCGATACGGCCTTCAGTTCGGTCGTGCCGGTATAGGAGGGACCGCCACAGAAGTAGTCGGAGTGCACATAATCCAGCATGCCGGCCAACGAAGAGGGACAGGACACTTGAATTTTATAGGACACGACCAGACTATTAGCCAGGTTCAGATCGGCGGACACAAGTTTGAGGTTCAGCGTCCAAGTTTCGCCCGGGTTGATGTTGTCGGGCAGAATCTGGATGGGAAGGTTGCCGAAACTCGAATTGGCCGGGATGGAGCCGGTGGTGCTACCAACCGTGTAGTGTTCGCCTACTTTGGCGGTGGAAGTCGGCAGAATTTCAAACGTGTAGTTCACCGGCGACGACTTGTGGGCGGCAATGAGCATGGCGCGAATCCCGGCGTCAACCGCCTGACCGTCGTTTTTGCGCAGAAAGGTAAGGTTGAGTTTGCCGGCATCCAGGGCCACATACTCATCCTGCAGGGTGAGTGGAATTTCGTCGTTGCAGGAGTACTGAACTGCCGCAACCAGGCAGAGCAAAAAGCAGTAGGAAAGTATTTTTTTCATGACTGTGAGTTTTTGTTATTGAGCAATTTTGGCAGCCCGGCGCACGAACGCTTGTTCGTCCGCCGGACTGCTCCGGTTTTCAAATTAATACCCGTCGTTTTGTTCCATGTTCTGGTTCACGTCCATTTCCCGCTGCGGGATCGGGTGTACGGTCAGATGCGAGTTGGCGGCGATGGTGCAGGGAGCGCTCACTTCGAGGCCGGTACCGCACTGGGTGCGCACCATATCGGTACCGGTACGCCAGTAGTCGAAAGCAGCGTGCCCTTCGAAAGCCAGTTCGCGCTGGCGCTCCGACAGGATATCGCGGAAGCCGTTGGCCAGGCTCATCAGTTCGGTAGCACCGCGCTTCAGGCGCAATTCATTCAGGTCGTCGAGCGCGCCGTCGGTGTCGTTTTGGCGGAAACGGGCCTCTGCACGGATGAGGTACATTTCAGCCAGACGAAGGATTTTCGGGCTGGCCAAGCCAACCACACCGTCTTGCTCCAGGTATTTGCCCACGTAGTACTCGGTATTGGGCTGCTGGAAGATCAGACCGGCGCGGCTGTCGCCCGCCTCGTACAGGTTGAGCAGGTCGGTGGTCACCCGAATGTCGCCATATCCTTGCGGGATAAAGATGTTGCCGAGGTTGTCGGCGCCGCGATTTTCGGATGCTTCATTTTTCAGTGTGAAAATTTCCTCCGAAGAACCGGGGCCACCGAACATAGCGCTTACGTTGGCGGACAGGGCGTACTGCGCATTTCCGATGAGCGACGTAGCAGCGGTTTCGGCTTTTGCCCAATCGCCCTTGTACAGGTACACACGGGCAAGAAGCGCCTCGGCGGCTTCCGGTGAGAAGCGGTAAATACCTTCGTTGCGCAGCAGGCCTTTTGCTGTTTCCAGATCGGAAATAACCTGATCGTACACTTCGGCTACGGTATTCCGGGCCGGCTCGCCGATACCCGAGGTCAGGATGATCGGCACACCCGGGTCGGTGCTCGGGGTACCATTCGTGTACTGCTTGCCGAAGAAACGCACCAGATCGAAGTGCACCAGGGCGCGAATTGCCAGGGCTTCCCCTTTGATTTGATTCTTATCGGCTGCATCGCCGTCAATGCGGTCCACGTTGTTAATGACATTGTTGGCGCGAAGAATGGCGGTGTAGCCATTGTTCCACACATCGGTGATGTCGGCGTTGGCCGTTGTCCACTGGTAGGTATAGCTGGCCACAAAACGGTTGGAATTGGCGGTGCTCAGGTACACCAGATTGGCCTCGGTTTCGGCCATTACAATGTAATTCCGGCCGTAGTAGCCGAGCGCCTGAATGGCATCGTAGGCGCCGTTCAGGGCTGTTTTGAGGGAAGCAATATCCGACAGGGCTTCACCGGTAGATAGCGACTGGGACGGGTTGAGTTCCAGTTCCTTCTGGCAGGCAGGCGCCAGCAGCAAGGCCAGGGAGAAAAGCGTTAAGATTCGTATATTTTTCATAATCTTGTTATTGCAAGTTTTTTTAAGAGAAAAATTTAAGCGAACGGAACGAATTAAAACGTGACGTCCACACCAAACGTAATGGATTTACCCACCGGGTAGCGGAAAAACTCGTTGCCGCTTTCATCGGCTTCGGGATCGAGGCCGGTGTAGTTGGTTTGTGTCCACAGGTTCTGGCCTTGCACATAGATGGTTACATTTTGCAGTCGGGCGCGTTGCATCCACGTCGCGGGCAGTGAATACCCGAGAACGATGTTCCGCAAGCGAATGAAAGAACCATCTTCCAGGTAACGGGTTGAGGTGCTTTGCGCACCGTTGTTGCCGCCGGAACGGGGTTGCGGGCGTTCGGCAATGTCGCCAGGATTTTCCCAGTGGGTGCCGGCGGCTTTCAGGTGTGCCCAGCCGAAACGCAAACCGTCGCTTTCCATGAAGGCGCGCGACTGGTTGTATATTTCGTTGCCTTGTGCGGTGTAGAAAAATGCCGACAGGGAGAAGCCTTTAAACGAGAAGGTGTTGGTCAAACCGGCAATAAAATCCGGCTCTGCATTGCCTACGAGGAAACGGCTTGCCTGACCGTAAGTGCCGGTCACGCCGCCACCTTCAACAGCCCAAAGCGGAGTACCGTTGGCGGGGTTCACACCGGCCCATTTTTGCATGTAGTATGCGCGGATCGGCTGGCCTTCGCGGAAAATCTGAAAGCCGTTGAGAATATCTTCCCCGTCGGGCAGTTCGAGCACTTCGTTTTGGTTGAACGAAATATTGAAGTTCACATTCCAGTCGAAACCACCGGCACGGGTGGCTTTGAACGGCGTCAGGTTCAGGGTCACTTCAACGCCACGGTTTTGCACCTTGCCGATGTTGCGCGTAGCGGTGGTGAAACCGCTGGTGGACGATACCGGTACGTTCAGCAGCAGGTTTTCCGACGTGCGGTTGTAGTACTCCACCGTACCGCCGATGCGGCTGTCGAGTATGGAGAAATCAAGACCGACGTTCAGGTTGTTGGATGTTTCCCAGGTCAGGTCCGGGTTTCCGATCTGTGCCGGGCTGCTGCCGGGTTCGTTCTGATAGGCGGCGCCAAATCCGTAAAGTTCCTGCGATACAAAGTTGCCGATATCGGCATTACCTGAAGTACCGTAGCTGGCACGCAGGCGCAAGTTGTTCAGGAAGCCGGCATTTTCCAAGAAACCTTCTTCGCTGATCTGCCAGGAGCCGCCTACCGACCAGAAGTTGGCCCAGCGGTTGTTGGCGCCGAAGCGCGAGGAGCCGTCGCGGCGGAAACTGCTCGTGAGGCGATAGCGCTCTTTGAACGCATAGTTCACCTGTCCGAGGTAGGAGATAAACGAGTAGTCGGTCTGGTTGCCGCCTACGAAGTTCGGTTCGGCTGCCGAGTCGAGTGTTTTCAACTTACCCGAAGCAAAACCTTTGCCGCCGGCGTTGAACGTTTTGAAATTCGTCCGCTGATATTCATACACACCCATGATGTCGAATGCGTGATCCGGCCCGAAATCCGTAAAATACCGAAGGATGGACTGCGAGGTAAGTGCGCGGTTTTGGGTGTACGCCGTTGTCAGGGTACCGCGGTCGTTTACGCCGTCGGCGGTCGTCGGATCGTCGTAATCCACCTCGTCAACGCTGATCAGGTCAATGTTGGCATTTTGTGTAAACGAGAGGTTGTCGAGAATTTTGTACGTAGCCGAAAGTTTGGAAACCAGGCGGAATGTATTTATGTCCACTGTGTTCAGCGGCAAGGAGTACAAAAAGTTGTCGCCTGTAAGGCCGATGTATTCATTTTCCAGACCGGTGTACAACTTGCCGGTGGCCGGGTTGATTTTGCCCTGCAGCGGCGTAGTAGTGAATGCCGAAGCAATCGGCGACTGGAAGCGGTTGCCGTCCACAGCGTTATTTTGTTGCGAGTACGAGCCGTTCAGGTTCAGGCCGAAACTGAGGCGGTCGGAAGCCGTGTGGTCAATGTTGCTGCGCAACGAAAAGCGGTTGAATTCGGAACCGATCAGGATACCGTCCTGATCAAAGTAGCCGCCGGACACGAAAAAGCGCGTTTTTTCATTGCCGCCGCTGGCTTGCAGTTCCACGTTGTAGGTTTTGCCGTCGCGGAAAGCCTCGTCGAGCCAGTCGGTGGTGTTGTCCAGCATGGAAGCCGGGCGGGTGGCGTCAATTTGCTCCTGCGTACGGCCGCTGTTGGCGAGTACCTTGCGCTCGTAGTTCCATGTTTCCTCGGCATTCATCAGTTCAAAATTGCCGAAGTTGGGCATCGTCACACCATTTTGGGCTTTCACTGTGATCAAGGTCCTTCCGGCTTTACCGCGCTTGGTCGTGATGACAACTACACCGTTACTGCCGCGCGAGCCATACAGGGCGGTGGCGGTAGCATCTTTCAGAATGGTGATGTTTTCGATGTCGTTGGGGTTGAACTGGGCAAGTACGTCTACGGCGTTGGTGGTTGCATCAAGAGCGGAAAAGTTGCCCTGTTCGATGATGATCCCGTCCACTACATACAACGGATTACGGCCGGCGGTGATGGAACCTGTCCCGCGTACGCGTACTTGTTGCTGAGCGCCCGGCTGACCGGAAGTAGCGGTAGTGTACACCCCGGCAGCGCGGCCTTGCATCAGTTGGTTAATGTCCGTCATCGGGATATTTTCCAACTGCTTGGCGCCGACAACAGCCACGGAGGAAACCAGTTTTTTGGATTCCACTTCGGAGTAACCGGTTACGACCAATTCGGTGAGCAGACCGGCAGCCTCCAGCAGTACGACATTCACGGAGCTCTGGCCCGTTACGTCCACTTCCTGGGTCTGGTAGCCGGTGTACGACACGACGAGCGTGTTGACGCCTGCCGGCATAGTCAACGAAAACTTGCCGTCGGCGTCGGTAATTTTACCGGCGGCAGTGCCTTTGGCTACCACAGTGGCGCCCAGCAGCCCGCTGCCGCTTTCATCGGTCACGGTTCCCGTAACGGGCCGTTGTGCCGATAACGTGCCTGCTACCAGGAGCAGGAAACAAAACACATAAATTTGCTTCATAAATCACGGATGTTTAGTGAATAATAGAATGGGTTGGATTGAAAGAATGATGTACTGAATGGCAAAGTTGCAAAAGACTTTTTTGTTTTTTGTAACAAATATGGATTATGCCGGTTTTGGAGAATTTTCAAGTTTCCCCATCTTGCTCCGTACCTTCGCCCCGTTTCCTAATTTTATTTACCATGACCAACGCTTCTTCTCCCAAACAAGCCGTCGTCGTCGGCGCAGGTCTTGTCGGCGCTTTGTGGACGGTTTTCCTCGCACGACGCGGTTACCATGTGGACGTTTTTGAACGCCGCCCCGATATGCGCGCCGCCGGATACGCCGGCGGGCGATCCATCAACCTCGCCATGAGTGCGCGCGGCTGGGCCGCCATTGACAAGGCGGGAATTCGCGACAAAATTGAAAAAGTAGCCATCCCTATGCCCGGGCGCATGATGCACGCCGCCGACGGCCAGTTGAGTTACCAGCCCTACGGGAAAGAGGGCGAGGCGATTTACTCGGTGTCGCGCGGCGGGCTGAACCTCGAACTGCTGCAAATTGCCGATGCATATCCGAATGTGCAATTTCACTTCGAACACCGCTGCACGGATGTAGACCTGCAAAATCCGCAGATTTCGTTTGAAGACCTGCGCACGGGTGCGCACAAAACCATCGAAGCGCCTCTGATTTTCGGCGCCGACGGTGCTTTTTCCGCTGTGCGATACGCCCTCCAGCGCACTGACCGCTTCGACTACATCCAGCGCTACATCGAACACGGCTACAAGGAACTGACCATCCCGCCCGCCGCCGACGGCAAGCACCGCATGGATCCCAATGCACTGCACATCTGGCCCCGGGGCAATTTTATGCTCATCGCCCTGCCGAATGCCGACGGAAGTTTCACCTGTACGCTGTTTCTGTCCTTTGAGGGCGAGGTTTCGTTCGAGCACCTGACGAACAACGACGCGGTGCTGGCTTTTTTCAACCGCTATTTCGCCGATGCCGTGCCGCTGATGCCCACGCTCCTGGAAGATTTTTGGGCAAACCCGACCTCCTCGCTTGTGACCACCCAATGCTACCCCTGGCAGTGGCAAAACCGCATCCTGCTCATCGGCGATGCTGCGCACGCGATTGTGCCGTTTTACGGGCAGGGCATGAACGCCGGTTTTGAAGACTGTACCATTCTCGACACGATGTACGATGCCTATAGCGGCGACTGGGCGCGCATCATCGCCGATTTTTCCGCGCAGCGCAAAAAAGACGGCGATGCGATTCTCGAACTGGCCCTGCGCAATTTCATCGAAATGCGTGACCTCGTCGGTGATCCGAAGTTTTTGCTGCGCAAAAAAATTGCCGCACGCCTGCACGAACGGCACCCCGGTTTTTTACCCGTGTATTCGATGGTTTCGTTCAGCAACACGCCTTACCATGTTGCCCTGCGCGAAGACGAGCGCCAGAACGAACTTTTCCGCCGGATTCTTGCTTTGCCCGATATCGAATCCAATTGGGACGGGCCGGAGGTGGAACGCGTGTTCGGGGAGTGGTTCAAACCTTGAATTCGAGCAGAAACTTGCGCACTTCAGCCTGAAACTCGGCTTCGTCGTTGTCGCAAAATTCCACCTCGGCGGGCAGCACGTACATTGGCAGGTGTTGCTTCCAAATAAAATCGCTGTGCATTTCGAGCCGGGTAGCGTCCTTTTCTGTGGTCAGGACGATTTTGTTCGGGCTGTTGATGGCCTCGAAGCGGCGACGCACGTCGAGCATATCCGCATCCTCAAAATAGTGGTGGTCGGAAAACTCCAGCACCTGCACGGAGCGGACGGTTTGGCCGAGGTATTGCAGCAGGTAATCCGTGTTGGCAATGGCGCTCACAAGCAGCACATCGGTCTGCAAATCCAGTGAACGGCGCAGATCGGGCCGAAGCAGGTCGAAGGGCGTGCCGTAGTGGTATCGGGAAAAAAACACGCGCTGACGCGGGAACGGGTCAATCTCACGCACCATATCGGTGCGTTGCCGGTGGGTGAGGTTGAGCGGGCATTTGGTGACAATGATGACATCGGCGCGGCGGTACTCGAACCGGCCTTCGCGCAGGCGACCGGAGGGCAACAGCCAGTCACGGGTGAAGGGGCGATTGAATTCCGTGAGCAAAATATTCAGCCCGGGCTTCACGGCGAGGTGCTGAAACGCGTCATCGAGCAGAACGCACTGGGTTTCGGGGTTGCGTTTGACCAACTCCGGCACGCCAAGGGCGCGGCTTTCGCTGACGCTGATGGGAATGTTTGGAAATTTTCGCTTGAACTGGAGTGGTTCGTCACCCGATTGCTCCACGGTATCCACCACACTCACGGGCCGGTAGCCGGTTGTTTTGCGGCCATAGCCCCGGCTGAGCACCGCTACCGAGATGTACTGATCCAGCCAGCGCAGCAGGTACTCGATGTGCGGTGTTTTGCCGGTACCGCCTACCGACAGGTTGCCCACGGATATGACCGGCAGGTCGAACCGCACACTTTTGAGCACCCCGATCCGGTACGTCAGGTTGCGGATACCCACGAGCAGGCCGTACAGCAGGGAAAACGGGAGCAGGAGAATTCGGATGACGATATCGTCGGACATGGCTGAAAAACAAAAAAGTCCCGTAGGAAATGCTCCTGCGGGACTTTTGTTTAAATTTTTGTGGTACCTCCCAGAATCGAACTGGGGACACACGGATTTTCAGTCCGTTGCTCTACCATCTGAGCTAAGGTACCTTTCTTTCAAAGCGGCGGCAAAGGTAATAGCACGTCCGGCAAAAAGGAAAGTACAAGCGACAATTTTTTTTGCCTTTGCGGGTTTGCCTGGAACACACCTTACTTTCGCGTCCAATATGCGCCAATCCTTTGCCAACCTGCTTGCCGCCCCGTTTGTGGGCGGCGCCCTGTTTTTTCTGTACCTCGCCTGGAAAAACAGTGACTATGCCCCGTACATGATTCCGTTCGTGCTGGTGGCTGCCCTGATCTGGGCTTTTACCCCGCAGATCAACTGGTGGTGGTATTCCCGTAACCCGCCGGCGCTGCCCGCCGGGCTTCGCGCCATGCTGGAACGCTTCTCGATTTTTTACCTGCGCCTGAAAGAACCGGGAAAAAAGCGTTTTCGCGAGCGGACAGCCCTGTTTATGCTGGGCACGGAGTGGACGCCGGTGGGCTGGCCCGACGAGGCGGTGCCGCCCGACGTACAATTTGCACTTGCCGTGCAAGCCGTCACCCTGACGTTCAACAAGCCGGTGTTCCTGTTCGACAAGTTTGAAAAAGTCATTGTGTACCCCCTGCCGTTTCCCTCACCGGAGCACGATGTGGTGCATGCTTCCGAACTGTATCAGGAAGACGGCTGCCTGCTTTTTTCTGCCGAACAACTTATGGCGGCTTTTGTGCAGCCCGGCGCCATGTACAATATCGGCCTGCATGAGTACGCCAAAGCGTTTATGCTGACCTGGCCGCACGAAGCCTGGCCCGACCTGCAGACGGAGGGCATCTGGGACAATCTCGAAGCAGCCAGCCGGATGCCCAGGGAGCATATTGAGTCGGTCGTCGGGCTACCCGTCGAAGACCCGCTTCCGGTGGCGATACACCACTATTTTACCTTCCCGGAGGCCTTCCGTGCCGTTCTGCCTGAAAAATCGGCTTCGTTTGACCGGATTTTTGGCGCTTGAGCGGCTTGAGCCTACATTTTTTCCTTGAAGAACGAGTCGAGATACTTCAGGCATTTTTCCGCAACTTTTTCAGAAACCTGGCCGGCGCGCAACAATTCGGCAAAGGCAGGCCGGTGCTCCTGTAAGGTTTTCGCCGCTTTTTTGATTGCCTCGTCGGCAAGACCGTCAGCCATCAGGAATCGTTCGCGCACGTTGCGCAGGCCGGAGTCGCTCATGGGAGTAGCGTAAGGGGCATCCACGAATCCGCAGAAATCGAAGTCGAAGGGGATTGGAACAATGGCGCCGGAGTTCGTTTGCAGCAAACGCACATTCCGAAAATCGCTCAGGCTCCAGTCCGTGTTGCCGATCATGTACTGGAACACGGCCATGAGCGCCGCCTGCTCCGTTTCGAAGTCCGACATGCTCATGCCGTAGCGTTCGATCACTTTGCCTCCGAGCCGTGCGGCAGTTTCTTCTTCGTCTTCCAGCAGGATTGCCTTGACGGTGTATTGCGCTTCTCCCTCAAGCCCGGTGTTTTGCAAGGTCAACGTAATCAGTTGCGTCCGAACGTGGAAGGGCGACACGTGTTCGTACATTTTGTAGGCGAAGTATTCGCGTATCACGCGCTCGTCGCCGGCTTCGTCCAGCGAGGTGGGCAGCACCAATTTGAGTTCGTTGAGCGTGTCGAGGCCCTCGGCCAGCAGCAATTTTTTCTTGATCTTGATCTTCAGGGGCGGAATTTCCGAGATGCGGCGGCGAAACTTGCCACGTGGTTTCACGCCCGCCTCGTACTTCTTGCCATCGGAAGCCAGAAGCAGCGCCGACTGGTACTCGTCGGAGTTTTTGTTAGCAATCAGCGCCGACACATCGGTGGAGATCGTGAGCCGCACGTCGTTTCCGGCAGTAAGGCGCTCAAACAAAGAAGGCGGTTGGTCGGCCCGAACGATGGATACAAACAGGGCAAGTGCGAAAGAAAGGAGGATTCGTGTTTTCATCTTCATGCTTAAGTCGCCGGATTGTGGCGACATGGCCACATAGACAGCAGCAAACTTTATTTGGTGGCAAAAACCGGCAATTATTTTTTCAGGGAAAAAGATTTTAGTGTGGTAACTCGGTCATGGGAAACTCATCAAAATCAGGCGAGACCTTCCGGAGGTCGTCATCAATTTTGATGCGTTTGCCATGTGAGTATCGGTGTATCATACCCGATGGGAAGGGGGGGCTTACAGTTTAATTTGGGCATGGCGGTGCACCACCGTGCTGGGTCGGGGTTGGGAGCCATGCGGATAGCGTGCATTTTTACCAAAGTAAATGTTCCTCCTGCCCGACTATTAGAAGGGAAGTGCGCCGTCGCCGAAACGCGGGCGCACTTCCTTACACCCTTATCGCCAGCCGCCGCCCAAGGCTTTATACGTATTGATGGCGGCCTTGATCTGTTTTTTCTTGATTTCTGTCAGTTCCATTTTCGCTTCCAGCGCCTCGCGCTGCGTGAGCAACACCTCGGTGTAGTCGGCACGTGCCGATTTGAAGAGGCTTTCGGAAATATCAATAGACCGACTCAGTATATCCACCTGTTTAGCCTTCACATCAAAACTCTGCGAATAATTTTGGTTGCTCGCCAACTGGTTCACCACTTCTAAATAGGCGTTGAGCAAGGTCTGCTGATACATGAAAACAGATTGAACCTGTTTAGCAGTAGCGTTGTAGTAGGTGGCGCGAATGGCATTTCGATTGATGATTGGCGCCATGGCATCACCCAACACATGCACTGCTAGTGATTTCGGATTGATCAAATAAAGCGGGTTGAAAGCCTGAAAGCCAACGTCTGCCCGCAACGTGAACCGTGGATAGAAATTCGCTCTAGCTACATTTACATCCAGTTTGCCGGCCTCTAATAGTTGTTCAGCCTGACGCACATCGGGCCGATTAGCCAAAAGTTGGGCGGGTATCCCTTCGGCAAGTGGCGGCAAGGTCAGCGTACGCAGATCCTGGGTAGGCCGCTGAATGGGTTGCGGATACCTGCCGAGCAGGAAATTTATCCGGTTCTCGGTTTCCACAATCATCTGCTGAATGTCGTATCGAAGGTTTTGGGTGCTGATCAATTGCGCTTCAAAGCGATTGACGGCCAGTTCGTTGACACGGGCGGCCTGTTTTTGCACCTTGACCATCTCTAAAGCGTTTTTTTGCAACTCAATGTTCTGCTGCACAATTAGCAACTGATTGTCCAGAACAATCAGTTCATAGTAAGCATTGGCGATTTCAGCTACCAGATTGGTCACCACAAAGTTTTTGCCCTCGACACTTGCGAGATAACGCCGGACAGCGGCATCTTTTGCGTTGTGCAGTTTTTTCCAAACGTCTAATTCCCATGAAAACATCCCCAAAAGCGACTGATCCCCAATAAACATGGGTAATTTATCGGGTCTGTTTTTTAAGTCCTCTTCCGAAATGCCGTCCCAGGTATAATTCCCGGATCTTTCCGCCCCTGAAGTATACCCGAGACTACCGAAGGGTATGTATTCCCCTTTGCGTGCCATGATTTCGTTGCGGCTGATTTCGATTTCCCGTAGGACGATGTGTAGTTCCTGATTACGTTGCAGAGCCGTATCTATCAGAGCCACGAGTACAGGATCGGTAAAGTAGCTGCGCCAGTTCACATCCGCCACATTGGTACTGTCATGGGCAGCATTGTAATAAGCGGGCACAATCTTGTTCTCGGAAGCAAGTGGCAGATTGGGTATTTTACAGCCTGCTACTCCCAAGATCACGAGAACAAGTCCTGCATATTGCATGAATTTACTATTGCGCGTCATATTGCTTTAAGAATTTTTTGATTATTTTTTTAACTCTTGCCTCTCTTTTTACCTCCTTTTCGTGTTCGACAAAATCCTCGCTGAGCGGGTTGACGGCTTCGTCTTTGATAAGCTGTTTCCCTTCCGACATTTTGCCAAAAATGTAGTATAGCCCCGGCACGATAATGACCCCGAAAATGGTCCCGAACAACATGCCTCCCATTGCCGAAGCACCGATGGTTTTATTGCCAATAGCCCCGGCTCCTGTAGCCCTGACCAACGGGATCAGGCCTGCAATAAAGGCAAAAGAGGTCATGAGGATGGGGCGGAAACGCGCCTTTGCCCCTTCAATGGCCGCTTGCAGGAGGGTCATGCCTTCGTTGTGCTTTTGCACGGCGAATTCCACGATCAATACGGCATTTTTACCCAACAAACCAGCCAGCATAATCAAACCGATCTGCGCAAACACGTCGTTGGCTAAACCCATGCCCTTGAGCATCAAAAAAGAACCAAAAATACCGGGTGGCAATGACAGGATCACCGCCAGAGGCAACACAAAACTCTCATACTGGGCTGCCAGTACGAGATACACAAACAACAGCACTACCATGAAAATAATGGCCGCCTCGTTGCCGCGACTTGCTTCGTCGTACGAAATTCCTTCCCAGGCAATGTCGTATCCTTTGGGCAGGGTTTCCTGTGCCACTTCCTTGATCACATCAATCGCATCGCCCGACGTGTAGCCGGGCGCGGGCATTCCGTTGATCAGCGCAGACGTGTACAGGTTATAGCGCGAAATCTCGTTCGGTCCTTGCGTCTTTTTAATGGTCATAAAGGCTGAGTAAGGCACCATTTCGCCCGCTTCGTTTTTGACAAACATATTCAGGATGTCTGCCGGGTCTTTCCGAAAAGCGGGATCCGCCTGGGTATAAACCTTGTAATAATTGTTGAAGCGAATAAACCCTTGCTCATAAGTACTCCCGATCATTACGTTCAGGTTTTCCATAGCCTTGCCGACCGAAACCCCCTTTTGCATGGCCAATTCCTTGTTCACGAGGACTTCATACTGCGGATATTTGGCTGAATAGAAAGAAAACAGCCCCGTCAGCTCTTTGCGTTTTTGCAGCGCTTCCACAAACTCCGTATTTACGCGGTCAAACTTCTGATAGTCCACTTCACTGTTTTTATCCAACAAGCGCAATGCGAAACCCGAAGATGCCCCATAACCAGGCACGGCAGGCGGTTCAAAAAATTCAATGATAGCCCCCATGTTTTTGGTTTTCTCTTCCAACTCTTCCATAACCTGCTTCACGTTTTGCTTACGCTCCGACCAGTCTTTCAGGTTGATGAGACAAGTGCCTGCATTGGAGCCGCGCCCTTCGGTAAGTATCTCGTAGCCCGCCATAGAAGTCACCGACTTAACACTTTCTATCTCCTTGGCTATTTTTTGCAGCTCCAGCGATACCGCATTGGTGCGTTCCAGCGTAGTGCCGGGCGGGGTCTGAATAATGGCGTAAATCTGTCCCTGATCCTCAGTGGGGATAAATCCCGCGGGCAATATTCTGTTGATGCCCATAATGCCAAACGAAAAGGCCAGCAACACAGCAAACGTGATGACCCGCCGATTGACGATTAGCCCGAGTAAACGCGTGTATCTCCCCAATAACCGGTCAAAGTTGCGGTTGAACCAGTTAATAAAGATCGTAACGGGGGTTCGGCGCTTCGGCTGACCATGCGTGTTTTTGAGGATCATGGCACAGAGCACGGGGGTAAGTGTAAGCGCCACCACACCTGACAGGATAATGGACGATGCCATCGTGATGGCAAACTGCCGATACAACACCCCCACAGGCCCTGTCATAAAGGTCACAGGCACAAACACGGAGGTCATAACCAACGTAATAGCGATGACCGCACCACTAATCTCGCTCAGGACTTTTTTTACCGCCTGAAAAGGCGACAGATGTTCTTCCGCCATTTTGACGTGCACCGCTTCTACCACCACAATCGCGTCGTCCACGACCACCCCAATGGCCAATACCAGTGCGAAAAGGGTAATCAGGTTAATACTAATGCCAAAAAACTGCATAAAGACAAAAGCGCCGATCAGCGACACAGGCACGGCGAGCGTGGGAATCAACGTAGAGCGCAGGTCGCCCAGGAACAGAAAAACCACGAGGGAAACCAAAATAAAAGCCTCGAGCAACGTGTGCAAAACTTTATCAATGGACGCATTCACAAAATTGGACACGTCGTAGTTGATCTCATAGTCCATTCCCGGCGGAAAATCCTTTTTGAGCTCCTCCAGTTTGGCTTTTACCTCGTCAATGATCTTGTTCGAGTTGCTGCCCGGATTTTGCTTCAGAACCAGCGAAGCCGACGGATAGCCGTCTTTGTTGGTATAAATGTCCACGAATTCGCTGCCAACTTCCACATTGGCTATGTCCTTGAGGCGCAGGATTTCACCGTCTGCATTGGCCCGTATCACAATGTCTTTGTACTGTTCGGGAGTATTGTACCAGCCTTTATAGGTGAACACATATTCCAACGATTGCGCCGTTTTGCCCGAACTCAATCCCACCCTTCCTGGTCGGCCGAGCACACTTTGCTCGTCAATGGCGGTCAGCACTTCGTCGGACGAGACATTATAGGCCCGCATCCGGTCGGGGTTGAGCCATACACGAATGGAAAAAGCACGGCTGCCTACGATCTCGGAGCGACCTACACCGTTGATGCGCTGTACTTCAGGCACTACATAGGTGTTGGCGTAGTTGAAGAGAAACTTTTGGTCAAAGTTTTTATCGGTACTGAAGAAGTTGATGTACATCAACATACTCGGCTGTACGGGTGTGATAATGACCCCCTCTTTTTGCACTAATTCGGGCAGGTTCGCCCAAATTTGATCTACGCGCGTTTTTACCCGCGCAGCAGCAATGGTCGGGTCTATACCCGGCTGAAATACAATTTCAATGGTAGCCTCGCTGGCGCTCGTGGCATCGGACATCATGTACAACATGCCCGGTACGCCGTTGATCTCACGTTCCATGATGGTCAAGGTAGACTTGACCAATACATCGGCGTTCGAACCGGGAAACTCAATGAAAATACTGACGCGAGGCGGCGCAATTTCCGGAAACTGCGAAATAGGCCGCGTGACGATGGCTAATGAGCCCAAAAAAATGATGGCCAGGGAAAGCGCAATGGCAAGGACTGGTCTGTGAATGAATGTGCCAAACATAAGGGTGTTTTTTGAAGGTGAATTATTCGACTTCCATGTGATTAAGTTCCTCTACCACTTCGCGGAAGTGTTTGAACTTGGGCTTGATTTTATCGCCGTTTTTTACCTTGCGCAAGCCATCCACAAGCACATTGTCCTGAGTACTCAGTCCATTGGTCACGGTATAGAGGTGGGGCATTTCTGCTCCAACCGTAATTTGACGCGTATTGACTGTGCCGTCTTTATCCACTACAAAGACGAATTTTTTATCCAAAATATCGAAAGTGGCGGACTGCGGGATAAAGAGCGCGTTTTTGAGGTGCGAAGGCAGCAGCACCGTCCCTGTTTCGCCGTGGCGCAACAGCCGCTCCGGATTGGGGAATGTTGCCCTGAAGGCGATATTCCCCGTTTCGTTGTTGAAATCGGCTTCTACCGTTTCAAACAGGCCGTCGTACGGATAGAGTTCATTGTTGGCCAGAAGCAGCCTGACTTTTTGTGGGCCTTCCTTTTTCAGGCGCGTCGCGTAGTCCAGGTATTCAGCTTCGGGCACATTGAAATAGACCCACAATTTGCTGTTATCCGACAGGTTTGTCAGCAGTTCACCCTCTTCCACCAAACTACCAAGCCGCATGTGTAAGCGGTCCATGATGCCATTGAACGGTGCGCGGATGGTCGTCAGACCCAAGTGTGTATTGGCCAATCGCAGATCAGCCTGCTCCTGTTCAAGTTTTGCTTTGGCCAGGGCCAGTTCTGCCGGCGAGACGATATTTTTATCCGCCAGAGCTTTGGTGTTTTCATACTCAATAGCAGCATACTCCACATTGGCTTTGGACTTTTCCATTTCCGCCTGATAAATCATCGGCATAATCTGGAACATGGGTTGTCCCTGTCGGACATACTGCCCTTCATCTACAAATATTTTTTGCAAATACCCACGCTCCTGCGAACGCAATTCGATGTGGTTAATGGCTCGAATCTGGCAGACATACTCTTTATTGATAAAAGTATCCAATTGAATGGGCTGGGTGACGGCGAGTTCAGGTTCCTCATGTTTTTCGTATGCCTGATGACCACATCCCGCTAGTACCCCCGCTGCTGTGCAGAGGAAAAAAAACAAATATTTCATTCTTGTAAAGGTTGAAGGCCGATTGGCCCTGTGTGAAGTAATAATCCCCACCGTGTCACAACGGCTTGTGGCAAAAGAAAAAACTCCTTTCCCGGGTTTGGAACTCCGATTGTATGCAGACGGTCAGTAACGACCTCAACAGCCTGACTATCCGCCCTCGTGGGCAGAAGCGACCGAATGCATCAGAAAAAAAGAGTGGAATCAGGCAGGAAAATCCTTCCAGTTGTGGTAGAGGATAAACAACGGAAGCCTGACACGTCTGTGGAGTGAGGTGGTACAATGGGCCAGGGTACTCTTGGTACGATGCTGTTCTACAACCACCAACAGGTGCAGGGCGTGCACAGGATATACGCCTGTTTTTGCATCCTTGCCACCCTGGCCGCCTTCTCCGCCAGGTCCAGGATCGGGTTCAAGCACATTCTCAAAATCAAGCGTAACGCGCTTGGCGGGGTGTTGTGCTGTAAAACAAGGAACAATCCCCCCAGGGTTGCTATCCGTTTTCCACGCATGCGTCGTCGGCGACAAACCTAAAATATGCCCGACAGCTGCGCTCTTGCTGTGACCAGCCAACAAGAGGACTACGCACCCCAGCATGCAGGCTTTGAACATCCCTTCCTTATATCGAAGGATGCCCGCGCTGCCAATGTATTTCCTGAAAAGGTGCATATCCGTTAAAACAGAAACTATTTTGCGGCAAATGTAGGGGGGGTATTTCCAAGCGTGTTTTGCTTTTGATTTCTTTAACATTTTATGACGCAGACCATTTCCCCTATTTCCCTGTCGTTTTTAATGAGCAATGAAATGCCCCAGCCTTGTGGGCTTCTCATTGAGTAGCGCCGAAAATTTGCAACCCATAGCATTTTTCGCCCGTCTGACCGGGTATTGCTCACCAAATTGACACAACCATGCTTACCCGATCTTTTTTCAAAACCGCTACCCTGTTCGCCATTCCTGCCGCCCTGCTGGTCACTTCCTGCGATCCCGCACTCATCGGAAGCGGCGCGATACTCTCCGAAACTCGCGACGTAAAAGATTTCACCGGCTTGCATATTTCCGTGCCCGGCGATGTGAGCGTCACGCAAAGCGATACCTTCAGCGTGCTGGTTCAGGGTGAAGAAAACCTGCTGCCTTTCCTGGAAACCGAACGCAAAGGCAACGAACTGCACATTTATTTTTCCAAAAACGTCCGCGACGTGGACGGCTTGCGGATCACCATCACCATGCCCAACCTGAAAAACGTACAACTGAGCGGCAGCGCCGAAATGTTGACCCACGGCACCTTCGAGGGCGCCACCCTCAACCTTGGCGTGTCCGGTTCCGGGAGTCTGATGCTGGATGACATGCAGTTCCCCTACATCGCCGCCAATGTCAGCGGCAGTGGCGAAATCGGGTTGCGGGGACAAACAGAAGAACTGGACATTCAGGTATCCGGCAGCGGGGAAGTGGATGCACTGCATTGCTCCGCCAAAGTCGGCGACATACACGTCAGTGGTTCCGGTTCGGTGTGGCTGACGGTGTCGGACTTGCTGAAAGCCCACATTTCCGGCAGCGGAAATGTATGGTACGAAGGCAACCCGGCACTGGATACGCACATTTCCGGCTCCGGCAAGGTGCGAAAACTGTAAATCCGTCGGCAGGCGTTGAAAAGTCCAAAATCCGCCCCATCTCATCCTACACCCCACCCCGGCGCAGGGCCGACCTTTGTGCCCGTCTTCGAGCAACTGCGACGCATGCAGAACCCGAAGGCGGGCATTTACTTATCCACACACCCAACCACGTTTTATGGAAAATTTCGCATATTCTATGCCGCGCATCGGCGATCAGGCGCCCGATTTTGAGTCAATGACCACCATCGGAAAACTCAAATTTTCGGACTACATCAAGGACAAATGGACTATTCTGTTCTCGCACCCGGCCGACTTCACGCCCGTTTGCACCACCGAAATGTCGGGCTTTGCCCTCGAAAAAGACTTTTTTGAAAAACACAACACCAACCTGATCGGGCTGAGTATTGACAGCATCCACTCCCACATCGCGTGGGTGAACAATGTCCGCGAAAAAACCGGGGTGTACTTCCACTTCCCGATCATTGCCGACATTGACATGAAGGTATCCAAACTGTACGGCATGTTGCAACCCGGCGAAAGTGAAACTGCCGCCGTACGCGCTGTATTTTTCATTGATCCCAAGGGCAAAATTCGCCTGATCATGTACTACCCGCTGAATGTGGGCCGAAACATGGAGGAAATCAAACGCGCGCTCGTGGCCCTGCAAACCGCCGACGAATACAAGTGCGCCATGCCGCTGAACTGGAAAAAAGGCGAAAAAGTGATCGTGCCGCCGCCCAAAACCATGCACGAACTGGAAGAACGCCTCGCCTCCAATCTGGAAATGGTGGACTTCTACTTAGCCAAAAAGGAGCTGGTTTAATCGGCATTAATCCGTGTCCCATCCCACGCAGGACGGGACACGGATTTACACGGATCGGACACGGATTTACACCGTTTTTTGCTGAATGCGGTATCCGCTTTGCACATAGTACACCACGAATGCAAAGCAAACGAAGGGCACAAGCAGCGCCCAATGCATGCCGCCGGCACCCGACAGCAGCCCGGCAATGGGCGGCATGACGGCGCCACCCACGATGGCCATGATGACCAACGAGGAGGCCAGTTTTTGCTCCGCAGGCGGCATACCCTTGGTGGCGAGCGCGAAAATGGTGGGGAACATGATGCTCTGGCAGAAGTAGGTGAGCATGATACAGGCGATGGCCACTAATCCACCGGTGGCAAAAGCCAGCGCTACGAGCGCCACGGCGGCGATGCTGTAGTACGCCAGCACTTTACGCGGCTCCATGCGGCTCATCAGGTATGTGCCCAGAAAACGCCCCAGCATGAACAGCACCAGGGCGAACGAGGCGTGGTAGCCGGCCATTTGTTCCATCGTCATGGCGGCCAGTTCTTTCTGAATGGTGTTGTGCCAAAATTCGGCGTACGGAATCACCGCGCCGAGATGCCCCGAGGGGGAAAAGTCCATTTTAAAATCTACAAAATAGCCCCAGAGTGTGGCTTGTGCGCCCACGTTGGCAAACTGTGCGAGTACGCCGAGCGACAGGTGGCGGTGCTTGAACAAGGTGTCGAATATGCCCACGCGGCCCTCCGCCAGTTCCTCCTCACGGCCTACTTCCGGCATTTTGGTCAGCCAGAACAACAGGGCCACCAGCAGCACGATACCGGCCACGGCCAGGTACGGCCCTTGCACCGAGAGCGCTTCTTCGACACGTGCGGCGGCGATTTGCTCCGTGGTCATCGTGGCCAGCACCTCCTGCGTGTATTCTTTTTTCGAAAAAATGAACAGGCTGCCGATCACCGGCCCAAGGATGATGCTGATGCCGTTGAACGACTGCGCGAAGTTGATGCGCCACTCGGCGTCTTTTTTGTCGCCCAGTACCGTCACGTACAGGTTGGCCGCCGTTTCCAGAAATGCCAGTCCGGACGCGATGGTAAACAGAGCAAACAAAAAGAAGGCGTATACCCGGATGTCGGCAGCCGGGTAAAACAGCGCCGCGCCGCCGGCGTACAGCAGCAACCCGGCAAGAATGCCGCGTTTGTAGCCGAATTTGCGCATGAAAATGCCCGCAGGCAACGCCATCACAAAGTAGCCGAAGTAAAACGCCGAGTCCACAATACCGGCCTGCCAGCGCTCCAGATCAAGCGCGAACTGGAAATGCCGGATGAGCGAACCGTTCAGGCTGTTGGCGATGCCCCAGAGAAAAAACAGGCTGCACACCAGGGCAAACGGCAGGAGGTAGGGGTTGCGGGAGGAAGATTGTTGCATGACAAGTTGATTGATTCGATTGTATGCCCACGGATAAATCCATGGCTTGGAAAGACTGGCTACGGGTTTATCCTGTGGGGTGCGCCCACGGATAAATCCGTGGGTTGAGAAAATCTGGCCACGGATTCATCCCCGTAGGTCGGTTAATTTTCAGCCCACGGATTTATCCGTGGGAAAGATGAAGCAACATATCCCGCGTCATGGCGTCGAGGTCGTATTCAGGTTTCCAGCCCCAGTCATGGCGGGCGGCGGAGTCGTCAATGGATGCCGGCCAGGAGTCGGCGATGGCTTGCCGGAAATCGGGTTTGTAGGAAATTTGGAAGTCAGGCACCTCTTTGCGGATGCTGGCAGCGATTTCGTCGGGCGTGAAGGTCATGCCGGCGAGGTTGTAACTGGTACGCACCGAAAGGCGGTCGGCCGGGGCTTCCATCAGTTCGATGGTGCCGCGAATGGCATCGGCCATGTACAGCATGGGCAGGGCGGTATCGGCGCGGAGGAAACACTCGAAGGGCTGGCGGCGCACGGCGTAGTGGTAAATGTCCACGGCGTAGTCGGTCGTGCCGCCGCCGGGCAGGCTTTGGTAGCCGATGATGCCGGGGTAGCGCAACGAGCGCACGTCGAGTCCGTAGCGACGAAAGTAGTAGTTGGCCCAGTTTTCACCCGCCACCTTGCTGATTCCGTACACGGTTTCGGGGATAAGTACCTCGTATTGCGGGGTGTTCAGGTGGGCGGCTTCGCGGCCAAACACGGCGATGGACGAGGGGTAGTACACTTTGTTCAGGCTGCGCTGCCGGGCCACTTCCAGCACGTTGAACAGACTGGTCATGTTGATATTCCAGGCCCACATCGGGTCTTTTTCACCGGTAGCGCTCAGGATGGCGGCGAGGTGGTAAATCTGGTTGACCCGCCATTTTTTCACGATTTCTTCCAATGCCGCGCCGTTGAGCGCATCGAGAATTTCCGTTGGCCCGCTCTGGTTTTCGAGCGGACGCAGATCAGTAGCGATTACGTGGTCGGCGCCGTACACGGTTCGCAGCGCCTCGGTAAGTACGGAGCCGATTTGCCCGCCGGCTCCGATGAGTAGGATGTTGTCTTGCTTCATGTGTGTGAATTTCCAGGGCGAAATGTAGGGTGCGCGGGGGAAAGCGGCGTAAAATTGCCGCAGCAAATTATTTTTAAATTGTGCCCAGGCACCCGCTTCGCCGACGAATTGCTTACACAAATCAAAAACAATCTCCAGCGAAATGACTTTAAGCCTTGACCTCAGGGCATCGCATTGCACATATCATCCTCCACCATGAAAAAAACATCGCTCCTGCTCCTTTTCTGCGCAGTTGTTTCCTTTCCGCTTTTTGCCCAAACACCTGCATCCGCACCGCTCCTCTCCCCCGACGAAGCCGTGCGCATCGCGCTCGAAAACAACTACGACATCCGGCTCGTGCGTGCCGACGGCGACATTGCCCGACTGAACAATACCAAAGCCAACGCAGGCATGTTGCCCACGGTCAACTTTGTGCTGAACGAAACCTTCACGCTTAGTTCGTTCCAGCAGCAATTGGCCAATGACACGAAGTTCGAGGCCCTGTTCGCGCCGTTCAATGCCGCCAACGTCGCCGTGCAACTTTCCTGGACGCTGTTCGACGGCAGGCGCATGCACATCGCCAAAAAACGGCTCGAAGAACTGGAAGCCCTCGGCCAAACCAACCTGCAAGCCACTGTGCAGCAAACCACCGCCAACGTGCTTTTGGCCTACTACGACATTGTGCGCAGCCGGCTGCTGGAGCGTTCGGCACAGGAAATCATCACGCTCAACGAAGAGCGCCTCCGCATCGCCGAAGCCCGGCTGGCTGCGGGTTTTGCCGCCCAAACCGACGCGCTCCAGGCACGCATTGACCTCAACCAGCAGCGCGCCAACCTGCTCGCCCAGCAAACCGCCACCGCATCGGCCAAACGCACGCTCAACCGCCTGCTCGCCCGGGCATCCGACACCGCATTTGAGGTGGCCGAAACGCTCGACAACACCTACACGCCTGACCGCGCCCGCCTGCTCGAACGCGCCCAAAATCAAAATCCGCAACTGCTTACCCTGCAAAAAAACGCCTCGGTGGCGGCCCTGCTCACCGACGAAGCCCGCACGCTGTACAAACCCCGCATCACCGGCATCGGGCAGGTCATTGTGCAACGCACCGACAACGGCGCAGGCTTTTTGCTCAACAACACCCAGGCCGGTATCGTGCTCGGCGCCTCACTCACCGTACCGCTGTACACCGGCGGCAACATCCAGCGGCAAATAGACGTGGCTCGCGTGACCGCCGAACAGGCCGTGCTGCGGGTAGATGCCCAGCGCCTCGCCGTCGAGACCGAGTTAGACAACCAACTCGCGCTTTTTCAGACCCAGAAACGGGTGCTTGACCTCGAAACGGAAAACGTGAAAAATGCCCGCGAAAGCCTGAACGTCAGTACCGAACGTTTCCGCCTGGGACAAACCAACGCCCTCGAAGTGCAGTCGGCCCAAAACACGCTGGACCAGGCGCTGTTCCGCCAAAATGTGGTGCTGTACAATTTGAAGGCGGCGGAACTGGGGCTGCGGCTGCTGGCGGGAGAGATGTAGGTAAAGTCAAAATGTAAAAGTCAAAATGTAAAATGTAAAAGTCAAAATGTAAAAGTGCGGTCGCGGGCACTTTTACATTTTACATTTTGAGTTTTACATTTTACATTTTGAGTTAAGTTCGCTGTGCTACAGCCACCCAAAAATATTCCAGTTCTAGTACCTCCGCGCCGGGTAGTTTTTCCCGTAAAAACTCCGGCGTCGGGAAGTTTTTCAGCACCAAATATTCGGAACCGTCTTCGAGGCGGCGCGCCTGAAACGTATTGCCTGCCGAATCGGTATGGCTGACGGGCGTGCTGCTGTCGGGCACATAACGGCTGTCTGCAAACACCAGCGCGCCGCCGGGCCGCACCCGTTCCAGCGCGCAGGCCAGAAATTCGTCAAGCCGTTCCAGCAAAATGTGCGACCAGATAAAACCGCCGAACAGCGCGTCGAACACCTCGTCGGGGTAGCGCCCGAACACGTCTTCGATCCGGAGAGCGACATTTCCCGCCGGATAGTCTTTCGCAGCGGCGATGTCCAGCACCGCCTGGTTGATGTCGGTGGCCACAATGGATCGAGCCGTTTGGGCGATGCGCTCCGTCCACCAGCCGGTGCCGCAGGCGATTTCGAGCAGGTTTTTGTCCCGGAAAATATCCTGGAAAATGGCCGTCATTAGGGCCAGATCGCGTGTGTACCTGGGCTTGTCGTACACTTTTTCGTACTCGGCGGCACGGTCGCGGTAGTAGGTTACGAGGTCGGTATTCATAATTTCAGGTTTCAGATTTGCTCCACGATTTCCCGGAGGCTGGCGTACAGGTTCGGTTCCGAGGCCAGCCAGGCCGCCGGCTCCACCCAGCGGATTTCTTCGATGTCTTCTTCGGTTTGGGGCACGGTATCGGTTTGAGCGGTGGTCATGCGGTACCACCAGGTACATTTTAGAATACGCTCGCCTTTTTCCCGGTAGGTGTGCCAGGTGTGCGCCACAAACGGCCCGAGCATGAGGTCGGACACGCCGGTTTCCTCGCGCACCTCGCGCAGGGCTGCCGCTTCGGGTGTTTCGCCCGGATCAATTTTTCCCTTCGGCAAATCCCAGTGCCCGCGCCGGAAAAACACGAGCAGGCGACCGGCCGGGTCGGTGACGATACCGCCCGCCGCATCAATCCGGTCGAAACACGCGCAGAAATCGGCCCAGAGCGCGTCGGCATCTTCGCCGTAAAACGCCACCACCCGCACCGCCGGATTTTTGTCCAACAAATCGAGGTACTGCTTGATCTGCTTTTTTTTGCCCAGATACGGCACGGCATACACGTCTTTGGAGGGCAACAGGCCCAATTCACCCACACTTTCGGGCGTTCCCAGAAAAACCGGGATGCCGTTTACATAGACTTTGTACTTTTGCTCCGAACTCATGGCGCTGTTTTTTGCCGCCAAAAGAACGACTTTCTTTAATGATGAATGATGAATGATGAATGATGAATTTTCAATTCATTGTAAATCTGAATGTTGCTGTTTAACACCCTGTTGTCCCGAGTCCGTCTCAAACGCCGTACTGCATGCACCAAGCCACTGAAGTAGCCCGCCGCCTGTTGGAAATCAGGGCGGTCAAACTCAATCCCCGCGATCCGTTCACCTGGGCATCGGGTATCCTGTCTCCGATTTATTGCGACAACCGCGTCGCCCTCTCCCACCCTGCCGTACGCACCTTGCTGAAAAATTGTCTGGCCGAACAAGCCCGGGACTTCGGCGCATTCGACGCCGTAGCGGGTGTGGCTACCGCCGGAATTGCGCACGGCGCCTTGCTGGCCGACAAACTGAACCTGCCGTTTGCCTACGTGCGCAGCAGCGCCAAAGATCACGGCCGCCGCAACCTGATCGAAGGCGAACTGCATGCCGGCCAACGCGTACTGGTGGTGGAAGACCTCATTAGCACTGGAGGCAGTTGCCTCGCCGCCGCCGATGCCCTGCGCGATGCAGGCTGCGAAGTCGTCGGTGTGCTGGCTATTTTTCAGTACGGCTTTGAAAAAGCCCGCGCAGCATTTGCCGCCCAAAACCTGCCATTCGCCACGTTGACCGACTACAACACCCTCGTGCAGGAGGCCGCCACCTCCGGCTATATTGACACACAAGACCTGCAAACTTTGAAGCAATGGCGCGAAAACCCCGAAGGCTGGGGCGCGCTGTATGCCTGACGGAACCATCAACCTTTAATCGGATGCACGTGATCACGCCAAAATCTGAGGAGTTTCTCCGCCGCTATCTCAACAACGCCAGCCCGACCGGATACGAGTCGTCGGGCCAAAAACTGTGGCTGCAATACCTGGAACCATACATTGACCAATGGCAACTTGACAACTACGGTACCGCCTACGGCATTATCAATCCCGGACAGGACTACCGGGTAGTGATCGAAGGCCACGCCGACGAAATCTCGTGGTTTGTCAATTACATCACCGACGACGGTTTCCTGCACGTCATCCGAAACGGCGGCAGCGACCACCTCATCGCCCCCTCCATGCGGGTATTCGTACACGTGCGCAAAGGCGGCACTGTGGAAGGCGTTTTCGGCTGGCCGGCCATTCACACCCGCACCGACAAAGACGCCAACCTAAGTCCGGCTCTGGACAACATCACCATTGACGTGGGCGCCAAAGACCGCGACGAGGTGCAGAAAATGGGCATTCACGTGGGCTGCGTCGTCACGTTTCAGGATTCGTTTACCATCGTGAACGACCGCTACTACTGCGGGCGCGCACTCGACAACCGCATCGGCGGCTTTTGTGTGGCGGAAGTGGCGCGGCTGCTCAAGGAAAACAAGGTCAAACTGCCGTACACGCTGTACGTCGTGAACTCGGTGCAGGAAGAAGTGGGGCTTCGTGGCGCCGAGATGGTGGCCCAAACCATCCGCCCCAACCTCGCGCTCGTGACCGACGTGACGCACGACACGCACACGCCGATGATCAACATGAAAAAACACGGCGACATCCGCTGCGGCAACGGCCCCACCGTCACCTACGCCCCCGCGGTGCACAACAAACTGCTCGACCTCATCATCCAGACCGCCGAGGAGCACATCATTCCGTTCCAGCGCGAAGCCGCCTCGCGCTACACCGGTACCGACACCGACGCCTTCGCCTACTCCAACGGCGGTGTACCCTCCGCGCTCATTTCCCTGCCGCTGCGCTACATGCACACCACGGTGGAAATGGCCCACAAAGACGACGTGAACAACCTCATCCGGCTGCTTTTCGAGTTGGTGAAAAAGATCGAGAAGGGGCACGATTTTCGGTATTTCAAGGCGCTGTAAGCGGGGGAGCGTGGCGGCGGATTGCGGTTTCGTCCGGTTGGTTTGCGAGGATGAACAGAGGTTTCGGCAAGGCAGAAAAGTCAGGGCAATTTGTCACGAAATTTTTGGTTTTGGTGCTTATCTTTGAGCAACAAAAGGTACCCGTTATGCAAACGCCCACACTTGCAGAAGTAAAAAAAACGCCGCCACAGGTACGGATTTTCAAAAAAGGAGAAGAGCCGGACGATATCATGTACTGGCTTTCCCGCCCGCCCATTGAGCGTATCCGTGCGTTGGAGGAAATCCGCAAACAATACAACGACTGGAAATATGGTGCTGGACTCGAATTTCAGAGAGTTTATTCAATCGTTAAACGCAAACGGGGTTA
>CAYMQY010000026.1:0-29960 GCA_964392655.1 uncultured Saprospiraceae bacterium | reverse complement strand
GCGCCCAGAGCGACCGCATGCAGTTTGCCGCCAAATGGCGCAGTATGCTGGAAGCACACCCGAACATAGACTTCTGGCAGGAAATGGTGAACGGCCTGTTGGTCAAGGACGGGCGCGTGTGCGGCGTGCGCACGGGCATGGGGCTGGAAATCCCGGGCCGCAGCGTGGTGCTCACCAACGGCACGTTTCTGAACGGCATCATCCACATCGGCGAAAAACAGTTTGGCGGCGGACGCGCGGGCGAAAGCGCCGCACGCGGCATCACCGAACAACTCGTGTCGCTTGGCTTCGAGGCCGGACGTATGAAAACCGGCACTCCGCCCCGCCTCGACGGGCGCTCACTCGATTTTTCCCGTATGGAAGTCCAGCCCGGCGACGAACCCGCCGGCAAGTTTTCCTACACCGATACGCCGCCACTGACCAACCAGATGCCCTGCCACATCACGTACACCAACCGGCAGGTACACGATGTGTTGCGCACGGGTTTTGAAAAATCGCCCATGTTTTCCGGGCGCATTCAGGGTGTGGGGCCGCGCTATTGCCCCAGTATCGAGGACAAAATTGACCGCTTCAGCGAAAAGAACGAACATCAACTTTTTGTGGAACCCGAAGGCCGCGACACCTGCGAAATTTACCTGAACGGGTTCTCCTCCTCGCTGCCTGAAGACGTGCAGTACAAGGCACTGTGTCTCATTCCCGGACTCGAAAACGTGCGCATGTTCCGCCCGGGTTACGCGATTGAGTACGACTATTTTCCGCCCACCCAGTTGCAAACCACACTGGAGACCAACCTCGTGAAAAACCTGTTTTTTGCCGGCCAGATCAACGGCACCACGGGCTACGAGGAAGCCGCCTGTCAGGGACTCATGGCCGGCCTGAACGCCGCGCTGGCCGTGCAGGAGCGGGAGCCACTCGTGCTGAAACGCTCCGAAGCCTACATCGGCGTGCTCATAGACGACCTCGTGAACAAGGGCACACTGGAGCCGTACCGCATGTTCACCAGCCGCGCTGAATACCGCATTTTGCTGCGGCAGGACAACGCCGACCTGCGCCTCACACCTATCGCACACCGCCTCGGCATGGCCGGATCGGACTCCCGCATGGAGCAGGTGCGCGCCAAAATGCAGGCTGCTACCGAAATCGAGGCGTTTTTACGCAATGCGTCCGCCGGCCCCGACGAGGTGAACGGCTACCTGAGCGCCGTACAATCGGCGCCCGTGGGCCAGAAAGTGAAACTGTACAACATCCTGCTGCGTCCACAAGTGAACATCGGCACCCTGGCCGAAGCCCTGCCCGAACTGCGCCGTTTCCTCGCGCCCTTCGAGCAGGAGTTTGTGGAACTGGCCGAGATCAACATCAAGTACGAAGGCTACATCCGCAAGGAAGAGGAAATGGTGCAAAAGATGAGCCGCCTCGAAGACGTACACCTGCACGCCGACTTCGACTACCGTTCCATATCGGCCCTCAGTGCCGAAGCCCGCGACAAACTCAGTCGCCACAAGCCGCGCACTATCGGACAGGCAAGCCGGATTTCAGGGGTCAGTCCGGCAGATGTAAGCGTGCTGCTGATCCATTTGGGCAGGTGAAACAAGTTTTGAATTTTGGTAAAAACTTAGGCAGCCCTCGTAGGGTACGATTTCACCACAGATTCCACAGATTTTCACAGATTTTCCACGGATAAATCTGTGAAAATCTGTGGAATCTGTGGTGAAAATTGCTTCGCTGTAGGGATGGCTAAGTTGTTACGAATTTGGAATTTTAGATTGGACAGACCCGAAAGCGGTCGTGTGGTTGTGCAACACGAATGGCAAAAAAATCCCCCGCTGACGGCCGGAAGCCAGCGGGGGAGTATAACCTGAAGCCGTGCGGATTACGACTTTCCTTTGTTGAGCAAGCCTTGCAGGAAGCCGCCGATACCGCCGCCGGCGCCGCCAAGTACACCACCACCGAGCAACCCGCTCAGGTGAGCATTTCCTATAATATCTCCGAGGAAAGCACCCACATTGTTTCCTCCCAAAAGGCTAACCAAAATACCGAGAGCGCCTCCCCCGACCGCTCCGGAAATCGCACCATCTTTTGGGCTTTGTTTAAGCAATACCCCGGTGACAGCGCTAATGAGAGGCACCACCCAGGTAGCCGATCCTTCCGGCGCTAATTTGTTGACGATATAGCCGGCTACAATCATAATAGCAGAGGTAATCAGTGTGTTATTCATGCGAATGACGTTTCGTTTTGTTGTGAAAAATGATCCTGAATTTTTATTCCGGCCCGGACAAATGTAGCCAACAGTATTATTTGCACAAGCATCTTTTATCAAATCATTTTTTATCAGCAATCCCCGCCTCCGCCATGAGCGCCAGGCCGTAGATACGGATAGTTTCAATGACGGGAATAGCGCTTTTCCCCCGCGCTGTGAGGGCGTACTCGACACGTGGCGGCACTTCGGGGAAAACCGTCCGCGAGATAAAGCCGTCGGCCTCCAGTTCGCGCAGTTGAGCGGTCAGCATTTTATCCGTCACCCGCGGGATGTCTTTTTTCAGTTCGCCATAGCGCATCACACGATCCTTGAGGCGCCACAGGATGGGCATTTTCCAGGCGCCGCCGATGCGATCGAGCGCAAACTCGACGGGGTTGTAGTACAGTTTGTTCTGATAAAGAAACTCCGGCATTTTTTTCAACAGGTTGATAAACAGATTGCTTACCAAAAAGTGTGTGACGCACTTTTCTGTAACTCTCTTGTCAAAGGTAGGCGTGGCCGTCAACTTTGCCCCGTCTATTCACCAAAACAATTTTTAGCCATGAGCGCCAGTCTCAATACCACACGCCTCAAAAAAATCGCCTTGATCGCCGCCAACCCGGCGGTGAGCCAAACCACCGGCTGGCCCATCGGATTCTGGTGGGCCGAACTCACGCACCCATACTGGGAGTTCGTAGAGCGCGGTTACCAGGTAGATATTTTTTCACCCGACGGAGGCGCACTCCAAGCCGACGGCTTCAGCGACCCCGAAGATGCCAGCGGCTACTCGGCCCATGACCTGATTTCGCTGGGTTTCAAAAAATCACCTCAACATGCCGCCCTGCTGGAAAATACCAAACCGATTTCGGCCATTCAGGTGGCCGACTACGATGCGGTTTTCCTCACCGGCGGACAATCCCCCATGTACACCTTCATCAACAATGAGCCGCTGCACCGCTTGGTGGCCGAATTTTATACGCAGGAAAAAGTGGTAGCCATCGTATGCCATGCCGCTTGTGTGCTCCTGAAAAGCAAAACCGCCGACGGCAAACTGCTCGTAGACGGCAAAACCTGGACAGGATTTGCCAACAGCGAGGAACAATTTGCCGACAATTTCGTGGGCAAACGCATTCAGCCGTTCTGGATCGAGGACGAGGCGAAGAAACTGCCGAACACCAATTTCATCACCGGCGGCATGTTCAAGCCCTTTGCCGTGCGCGACGGCAGGCTGATCACCGGACAGCAACAGTTCAGCGGAGCCGCCGCTGCAAGGTTAGTGGTAGAAGCGTTGGGAGTATGATTCGATTGATTCGATTGGTCCCGGGGCCCATGTTGCAGATAATGATGCTGCTCGTCGGCGGCAATGCCTCGGCTCAACTGAACGAGAGCGACACCCTGCGCCTCCAGTACCGCGCCGCCTTGACAGGTAATGTGCAAAGCGGAAATCTGGAGGCGCTGACGCTCGTCGGGCGACTGGAACTGAGTGCCGCGCCTGCCGAATATTGGGCCTTCAAAACCCAGAACACGGCGCGCTACCAGGCATTTTTCGGTCGCAAAGCCGATAGCGACTACGACAGCCGCAATTTTTTGTATCTGGGTCAACAACAGGCGCTGTACCCCTTCGCCATGGCCTTTCTGTCCGGCAACTTCCGGCGCAAGATCAATTTCAGGTGGTTTGCAGGGCCGGGCGTTACCTGGCAACTTTGGCGCGGGCGCGGGCAGGTAATCAAAGTGTCGGCAGCCGGGGTGTACGAGGCCACGGATTTTGCGGGTACCGCTTACAACTTCCCGGAATATGCCGGTTCCGCCCGAATCGGGACCTGGCGGGCTACGGCACGGGTATTTGGTCAACACCGGATCTTGAACCAACAACTCCGGCTGTTTTATGAACTTTACTGGCAACCTTCGGTAGAACAGACCGACAACTACCGCTGGCTGGCCGACATCGGGCTGGAACTGCCGATCTGGAAAGGTCTGGCGTTCCATACGCACCTGCTTTACACCCGTGAAAACGTAGTCATTGCCGGTGTAAAACCGGAAGACCTGATTCTCACGTTTGGCATTTCGATTCGCAACCACAAGCCATGATTCTTCGCCGCATTTTCAGCCCTGCCAAGGTAGCCCGGTACCTGCAAGTGGAATTATCCCTCGCAATTGTCGCTTCGGCAGGGGCTTTCGTTCTGTACGATTGGGGGTTTCTTTCATCGGGTCTTCCATTTTCGATAGCGGCTATTTTGGGCAGTGCCCTGGCTATTTTTATTGCCTTTCGGAACAACAGTGCCTACGGGCGCTGGTGGGAGGCCCGCACCATTTGGGGGGGGATCATCAACAGCAGCCGCGCGTTTGCCCGACAGATCATCGCCAACGCTGACAATGCCGCGGCCACCGGCAAGGTCACAGCCGAGCAGGCCGATCAGTACAAACGTGAACTCGTGTACCGAACTATCGCATTTGCGCACGCCCTGCGCCTGCACCTGCGCCGCCAAACGGATACGGAAGAATACCGCCACCTGCTGCCTGCAGATGAGTTTGCCCCCTTGCAAACCAAACAAAATCCGCCGAACATACTCTTGCAAACCCAGGGAATCCGGATCAAGGAAGGAGTGCGCGCGGAGGTTTTAGGGCCGTTCGACAACATCAGTCTGGAGCCGACCCTGGCAAGCCTGAACAACCACCAGGGCGCTTGCGAGCGCATCAAAAACACCCCCTTGCTGCGCCAGTACGACTTTTTCACGCGGCTGTTTCTTGTTGTATTCATCGTGCTGTTGCCGTTTTGCCTCGTCGGAGATTTTCAAAAAATAAACCTTCCGCACGTCATGCCCATGGTCTCGCTACTCATCGCGTTTGTGTTTGCTACCATGGGCAAAGTGGGTGAAGTGAACGAAGACCCCTTTGAAAACCGCATCACCGACATCCCCATGACAGCAATGTGCAACACCATCGAGCGGGATTTGCGGGAGATGCTGGGCGAAACAGATTTGCCTGAAAAACTGGCCCCCAAAAACGGATATCTCTGGTAACAACCTATTTCATCGCCACCAACATCTACATTCATGGACAATAATTTACACGCAATCAACTGGTTTGAAATTCCGGCCACCAATCTGGACCGCGCCTATTCGTTTTACCATACCATTCTGCCGGGGTGTGTGCGCAAGGGTACTTTTTTGGGTGGCGATCTGGTGCTGTTTGATGTGCCATTCCAGAATGGATCGGCCGTGGGCGGTTCCATTTCAGTCCGCGCCGACCTGAAGCCGACGGCCGACGGCCCGGTCATTTATCTGAACACGTTTGGCCAACTGGATGAAGCGCTTGCCCGGGTGACTACTGCGGGCGGTACGGTACTGGCTCCTAAAATGGACTTGGGCAATTTTGGTCATGCCGCGATTATTCTTGATTCTGAGGGGAACAAAGTAGGTTTGCACCAGAGATAACCGGTGTGCCTGGACAGACACACGAATCAAAATAACAGAACTTCTATGGACATAGCAATCATCGGAACCGGAAACGTCGGCGGCGCACTTGCCCAGGGTTTGGCCCGCGCCGGCCACCGCGTGCACCTTGGCGTACGCGACCTGGAAAATTTCAAAGGGAAACACCTGCTGGATGTAGCGCCGGGCATCACCGTCCATGCCGTGGAGGAGGCCGTGCGGGAATCAGAAGTGGTCATCCTCGCTGCGCCGGCACAGGCAGCGGATGTAGTAGCCCGCAGCCTCGGCGATGTATCGGGGAAAGTAGTGGTGGATACCATGAACGGCGTTTTCATGCGGCCGGAGGGTTTTGCCAACACAACCGACGCCATTCTGGCCAATTGCAACACCGCCGATGTGGTGAAGTGCTTCAACACCACCGGTTTTGAAAACATGCTCGACCCGCGCTACGGCAACCAGGCCGCCGACATGTTTGTGGCAGGCGACAGCGCCCGGGGCAAGCAGGTGGCCGTTCAACTGGCACAGGACCTGGGCTTCGGAAAAACCTGGGACTTCGGCGGCCTCGACAAAGTGAGCCTGCTGGAGCAGTTTGCCCTATGCTGGATCAATTTGGCCATCATGCAAAAACACGGCCGGGGCATCGCGTTCAAAGTGCTGGAACGGTAAGAATGCTCACCAGTCCTTTTTCACCCGCCCGGGGTTTGCTTCCGGCGGCAATGCCCGGTACCGCCGGGCATTTTTTATTTCCTCCTGCTCGACCATCCCCTCCAGCACCTGCCGGGCGGCGGCGGCGCTTACGGCGCCCGTCGGCGTTTCTTTTCGGTAGGGCTGCCTGGCTTGATCTACGTAGTTGTTGCTCGGCGGCGGGGGTGGGGGCTGGCGCTGCGGCGGCGGGGGGGGCGGCGGCTCCTGCTTTTCACGGAGCTTGTTGCGGGCGATTTGCAGGTTCTTCTTCGCGTCGGCACGGTTGGGCGCCCGGCGCAGGCTGCGTTCGTAGGCCGTCACGGCTTCCCGGTATTTGCCTGATTGCATGTACGCGTTGCCGAGGTTGAACCAGGCGTCGGCCTGCACCTCGGAGGGCGATACGGCTGACGTTTGGAACCAGCGTATCGCCGCGTCATAATTGCCCTGACGGAACGCCGCAATTCCGGCGTTGTACTGCGCCACTGGGTCGCCGGCGGCTTCTGCGTAGGCGCTTTCAGCCTGCTGAAAATCGCTGTTTTCGTAATGGCGGTCGCCCGCCCGGCGTTCGGCGTGGGCAGATTGCGCGAGCAAGACGGTGTTCAAGCCTTGCCACAAAAGGACGATAAGCACTGTATTTTTCAGCATTCGGTTGTGTCAACTATTCCGGCAACATCTTCCGGTTTTCGGACTCATCATTCACTTCCGCCGCCACCACAGCGCCTGCTCCAGCAACAACAACAGCAGGCAAGGCAGCAACAGCCACTGGAAGTACAGGTTGTATTCGGTTTTGGCCCGGGTTTGCACGGCCGTTTTTTGCAGCCGGTCGAGGTTGTCGGTTAACGATTTAATAGCGGAAGCATCGTCGGCAAGATACATGCTTCCGCCGCCGGCGCGTGCCAGTTCGCGCAGGAAAGCGGCATCCATCCGGGTACGTACCACCCGCCCTGCGGCGTCGCGTTTGGTGCCGCCGCCGGGCTGCGGGATTGTGCTTCCTGCGGTGGTGCCAACGCCTACAGCGTGCAGTATCATGCCGGCAGAACGTGCCGTTTGGGCTTGTGCGAGGGCATTTTCCCCGAAGTTTTCTCCGTCGGAAATCACTACGAGCGCCCGACCTGCGGCAGCGTTCGACTCAAACATCCTGCCTGCCGATTCGATGGCAGAAGCCGGCGCCGTACCCTGGTTGGCGATAAACTCCGGGCCGGCGTTTTGCAAAAAAACAGAGAGCGCCTCATAGTCGGTCGAAAGTGGCATCTGGGGGAAGGCTTCGCCGGCAAAAAAAACGAGGCCGATGCGGTTGCCTTCCAGTGCCTGCACGAGTTTTTGGGCAAACAGTTTGGCTTGTTCCAGGCGGCTGGGCGCCACATCGCGGGCCAGCATGCTCCGGGAAATATCGAGCGCCAGCACAATGTCGGCGCCTTGTCCGGTTCCGGCGGCTGTTTTCGCGGCCTGCCTCGGATTGGCAATCGCCAGCACCAAAAGCGCCAGCGCCACCCCAAAAAGCAGATTTTTAAACCAGAACCGCTGTGCTGAAAACCCCAGCAGCAGCCGTTGCGCCAGTTCGGGCGCTACGAGCAGTCGCAAGGTACGCTGCCGCCATCGCCAGTATACCCACAGGAGGAAAGCCTGGAGGGGAACCGCCCAGAGCAAAAAAAGCAAATCGGGATTCTCGAAGGACATCCGTACAGTTTTGAGTTTCGGGGTCCGAACAGGTTAGAGGTAGTATGCCAGGCGCAGAGAGAGCATATTGAAGGCGCCGCGGGAATTTTCCTGCCGCCAGGCATTGATTTTGGTATCGAATACCGAGCCGTTGTCCTTGGTCAGATCGGTAAACTGCTGCTGGAAAACGAGGCCTATGACAAACGAGCCGCCACCGGAGCGCTCCAGTTCGGCGGAAAGCCCCAACTGCCACGACAGGGCGATGGATGACGTTTCGTTGACAATGTTCTCGTCTTCCGTTTGAGCAGGCGCTGCGCCGCGAATATCGCCAACTGCGCGGGTCCGAATTCCCAGCAAGCCGCCGCCGTCAATGTTGATCCGGATATCCATGTCGCCGGCCCGGGCGATTGGTTCAAACCGGATACGTCCGCCCAAAGGAATTTCCAGATACGTGACATGGTACGTCAGACGGGAGTCGCGTGGCAACGTATCCAGCACGGGCGTGCTCAGGTTGGTTTCGGGCCAGAATACACCTTGCTGGTGGCCGTTGAGCAGGGTGCCACCCTGATTCAGGCCGAGACCGAGACCGGTCACGAATGCCAGGCCGCCATCGGTTTTTTTCAAATTCGGAAATTCCAGCTCCGCTCCGAATTTCAAACCCCAGTTGGTACCGACCCCTTCGATGGATTTGTCGTCGGTACGCATCCACGACCAGGTGGGCGACACCTGAAATCCGGCGCGAATACCGCCCTGCGCATGCAGGGTCGCCTGAAGCGCCAATAAAAAGCCGAAAGCCAAAACAATTATTCGCATAACGTGTAGTTCTTTTGCGTGTTAAAAAATCAGGGTGCCGTTTGTGAGGGATTGGACACGGATTTGCACGGATGAGACACGGATTCAAAAAGACCTTTTTCACAAAATCAAAAATCCGTGTCTCACCCGTGTAAATCCGTGTCCAGTCCTGCCGCATGCGCGGGCGCCAAAATTCGCGCACGTTTCCCGGCGCTAAAATCGCAGTATTTTCTTGTTGAACTATGACCAGGCCGTTTATTTCCGTTTTTGCAGCAGGTATTTTGACCGGGGCTGCTTTTTTTACCTCCGGCTGCGGCGGCGACACTGCCGACAAGGCGCCCGATGTATCGCACATCAACGTGCAGGTCAATATCCAGCGTTTTGATCAGGACCTGTTTGCACTCGACACGGCCAATCTTCAGTCCGGACTGGAACAACTGTCCCAAAAATACCCGGACTTCCTCCCTTTTTTCCTCACCGAAATTGCCCACGACCAAACCAATCCCGATGAAACGCCGCTGGAAGCCATCGCCGGATTCGTGAACGCCCCCCAGGTGCAGCGGCTCCGCGACTCCTGCGAGGCCGCTTTCCCCAACCTCGACCGGCTGAATACCGAACTGGAACAACTGCTGCGGTACTACCGCTACTATTTTCCCAACCGCCCTGTACCGCGTTTTGCGACCGCCGTCACCGAATTTGTGGGCGATGCCTACGCCGTAAACGACAGCCTCGTGATGATCGGCCTGGATATGTTTCTCGGAGAAAACTTTTCCGGGTACAACCCAGACTACTTTCCGCAGTACCTGCGCCGGCAGTTTGCCCCGGAATACATGCCCACCAAAGTGGCGCTTGCCCTGAGCAGCAGGCTCGTCGGGCCGCCACCCGGCGAACGCATTCTGGACTATATGGTGAACAACGGCAAAGTTTTGTATGTCATGGACTTGCTCCTGCCCGAGGTGCCCGACAGCACGTTTATGGGCTACACCCGGGAGCAACTTGAAGGCTGCTACGCCAATGAGCAGGAGGTATGGGCACGGTTGTTGGAACTGAACGTGCTGTACCAGCCGCTCAACAACAAAAACCAGAAGATCGTGATGCCCAGCCCCAGTACCGACATCGTTTTTCAGGAATCGCCCGGCGAAGTGGGCAACTGGGTGGGCTGGCAAATCGTAAAAGCCTACATGCGCCGGTATCCGGAAACCTCCGTGGAGGAACTGCTGAAACAACGCGATGCGCAGCAGTTTCTGGAAAAAGCCAAATACAAACCGAAGCGTACCAACTGATGGAAACACTGATTTTGGCTGTTGGCTGTTTGTCGTTGGCTGTTGGATTGTTCCCTTGGGTGCGGCTATACCGCCAAGCGCCTGCTTTGTATACACGGCTTGCGAGTCAACCCCACCCCCGGGGTGGGGTTGATGCCCGGTCGGCAATTTGCAAAGCCAACGCGCTGCGGCATACCCTCGCAACCCTCTTTTTTGTCGCCACCTTCGGGGTATCGGCCCAGGACCCGATCCGTTTCGAGGCGGAAGGCCCGGCAAAAGAAGTGGCCGAGGGCAGCCGTTTCGAGGTGTCGTTTTCCCTGAACAACGCTACGGCAAAGCGCTTTGTACCCCCCGATTTTAAAGGAATGCGCGTTACAGCCGGGCCGTCGGAACTGCGCAGCGCGGGTTTTGTCAACGGCAAATCGTACAGCCGTCAGGCCTGGACCTACGAACTGGAGGCCGGCGCACCCGGCACGTACACCATCGGTCCGGCAATGGTGCAAACCGCCGGCCAAACCCTGCGCAGCCAGCCGCTGACCATTCGCGTCGGGAAAGCCAAACCCGTAAAAAATAAAAAGCCGGCTCCCGGCTCCGACAACCGGCTATTTCTCAGCGCCGAACTGGACCGCGAATCGGCACTGGTCGGGCAACAAGTGCTGTATCAGGTGAAATTGTACACACAGGTCGGCGTAGCCGAGTACGATATTCTGGAACTGCCGCAACCCGAAGGTATTTTCACTCGCGAACGGCGGCGCTTCGACACCCGCGTGCAGTACCAAACCGTGCGGGGTAAAAAATACGCCGTCCGCATCCTGTACGAAATGGCGCTTTTCCCACAGCAGCCCGGAGTGCTCTCCATCGGGCCGGCCCACGTGCGGGTAGGTGTGGAAGCCGGCGGCAGCGGGCTGCGCGCCTTGATGGGCTCCGTACCGATGCTGCTGCAAACACCGCCGGTAACGCTCACCGTGAACGCGCTGCCCGACCCCGCACCGGACAATTTTACCGGTGGCGTGGGGGCTTATTCCTGGAGCGTTTCGGCAGACAAGTCCTCGCTTACCACCGACGATGCACTCACCCTGACGGTGAGCATCGAAGGCAACGGCGACCCGCGCCGGTTTTCCAACCCGCGTTTCGATTTGCCCGACGGCCTGGAAGGTTTTGAGCCCAAAGCCCTCGAACAGGAAGAGTACGAAACAGGCGAGCAATATGTGCATGCCTGCAAACTTGAGTATGTGATTTTGCCGAAACAACCCGGTTCGTACACATTGCTGCCCGAAATGGTGGTGTTCGACCCCGACAGCAACGGATACCGAACCCTGCACAGCGCCGTACCCATTCAACTCACCGTCACACCCGGCCCCAACTTCGGCAAAAGCACCGCTCCCCTGGACACGGTGGCTTCTCCGGCAGCACCCCGACCTACTCTGGAATTGCTCTGGCAACAAATGACGCCCTGGCTCCCGAACGTCGCAGCGGGAGTCCTGACAGCCGTGCTGCTCGTAGCCCTCATTGCGTGGTTTTCCCGCCGGAAAAAAAGAAACACCAACCCGGAGGCGGCTGCGAATCCGATTGCAGAACGCCCCCGACCCAACCCGCGGCAGTTGCGCAACCGCCTTCAGGAAATACAGCGACTTATCCCGCAAAACGAGCCGAAAGTGTTTTATCTCGAATTGCTGAAGGCTGTTCAAAACTACGTCGCCGCCCGTATAGATGCCGAGCCGACTACCCTCACCGAACAACTTATGCGGGAAAAACTGACCGAGCGCGGCGTCCCCCAGCCAACCGTGGAGGCACTGGCCCGCGTGTGGCAAGCCTGTGAAAAATCGGTATTTGCCGGCCAGGCTTCCTCCGATGCCATGCGTCCGACCTGGGACATGGCCGACGCCGCACTCCGGGAATTAGCTATGAGTGATTAGCTATGAGTGATGAGTCCCGCAGAGTACTCATAACTCATCACTCATAGCTCATCACTAAAAAAACGGGTTATATTCTTTTTCATGGCGGATGGTGGTGGCCGGACCGTGCCCGGGATACACGATGGTTTCACCGGGCAGGGTAAAAAGTTGACTGCGGACACCGGCGATCAGCGTGTCGTAATCGCCGCCGGGCAGGTCGGTCCGTCCTATGCTCCCGAGAAAAAGGACATCGCCGGCGAGCACAAACCCGGCGTCGGGGCAGTAAAACGACAGACTGCCGGGCGAGTGGCCGGGCGTAAACAATATGCGCAGCCGTGTTTGGCCGAATTCAAGGATTTCGCCGGCTTCGAGGAAATGTTGGGGCATGGGCGACGGCTCCACATCAGGGATGCCGTACATACGGCTTACCGCCGGGAAGTGTTCGAGCAAGGGCAGTTCGTCGCGATGCAATTCGGGCAACACACCCCAGGTGCGGTGCACAAAAGCATTGCCGAACACGTGGTCGAGGTGACAGTGTGTGTTGATGAGCCGAACCACGCGCAACTTGTTTTCCTGGATATAATCCTGCAATGCAGCGCGCTCCTCCTCCGTGTAGCAACCGGGGTCAAAAATGGCGCAGTCCCCGCTGTCGTCATACACGACGTAGGTGTTTTCGGCGAAAGGGCTGAATTCGAACTGGGCAACCTGAGTCATAGGCCCGCAAGAATACTGACTTTTACTGCACCACAAGTCTTTTTTCTACCACCCCTTCTTTTGTTTGCACGCGCAGCGTGAACACGCCTTTGCCCCAGCGCCGGGTATCCAGCCGCGTAGTGTGTACCCCCGACGGCTGATGTATCTCGACCTGCCGGCCCAAGGCATCGAACACCTCCACCTGCTCCAGCACTTGCCCCGCAACAGCCAGCCAGGCTTCTTCCGATGCAGGATTGGAATGTCGGGCGCATTGCCGGAAGTGCTCGTGCTGGTTTCCAAAATATTCAGCCAGAGCGTATCCTTCACACAGCCGTCCATCGGGATGAGGTTGCCGGATGGGTCAATGGCGCGCAGGCCATGCACCGGCATGACAAACGGAATCCGTGTCGAACCGGAGCGTTCGATCACGTCAATGATGATGATGTAGTTGGTGGCAAAGTTGATTTTGGCAATGCTGCCGAAGCCCGACACGGGTAGTCCGTGTTTGCGGGCAAAACCGAGGTCAAACTGGCGGCGGCTGTGGATATCCTTGGGCATCAAAAGGATATCGGTGGGAAAACCGAAAAACGAATTGGTGCTGTACAACACTTCCGGATCGTGTTTCACATAGTCCGGATAGGTGACGGCAAAGGCAAGCCCGTACAGGTTGAGCGCTGGTTTGGACGCGCTACCTACCATCACATCGGCACTGATGGTGAGCGGCTGCGGGTTGTTGGGGTCAATGACGAAGGAGTCGGCGGCAAAACGCAGCCATACTTTTGGGGCATTTTCTGCCGCCAAAACCCCTCCGAATGTGTCAATGGGGGCGTAGTTGAGTTCAATTGCGTTGCGGTCAAACTCGTTGACGAGGCCGTTTCCGTCGCAGTCGGCATGTTTGAAATTGACGCCCTGGTTGGTTGCCAGTGCCCAGTTGGGCGCAAACTGCGGCGTCCAGGCGGTCGTGGCAAAAGGCCGGGGAGCGCCTGTTTTGGCGAAGCCGAGGCCGAGGTGCATCAGGTCGTACACGTTGGCGCGTTTGTCGCCGTTGGCATCGCCGGGCATCACATAATCGGTCACATGCGGGGCGTTGTCTGCGGTAAGGCTGTGCGAATCGGTCACGAGCATCTGGTCAACCGACGATACGCAGTAGTCGTTTTTCCATACAGTGAGATTGGCTCGGTACACGCCGCCGGTGGCGTAGTGGTAGTACACCACCGAATCGGCAGGGCCGCCTTTCCACAAGGGACTTCCGTCGCCAAAATCAATTTGCACAGCGGTGTAGTTTCCGGCGGAGAGGTTCCGGAAACACACCGTGTAACCCTGGGCTGGATTGCCGTCCATCACCTGAACATCCAGGTCGGCGCCACAAGCGCCCGATGTGGGCACGCCGCACTCGCCCGTCCACCATTTTGTGATACCGGCGGCCATGGCGGCGCACTCGTTGGGGTATGTGACGCCGTTGCAGCCGCAAACGGGTGCAAAAAACGAGGGGCAGATAGCACCCGGCTTTGTCATAGCCGTATTCACACACCCCGCCGGCGCTACCGTGATCACCTGGCAGCGCGTGGTGGTGCATGTTGTCTGGCCGTCCGGGTTCTGCACCTCGTATTGGGCGCAGATGTAGTAGGTGCCCTCGCCGGGAAGGGTAGCCGTGAACTCGGGCGTTTCGGCCAGAATTGTGTTTGTTTTGCTGTTGAACCACTGCACTGATTTGACCGTGCCCGGATCGGCGGTCACCGGGATGATTTTCCCGTACAATTTGGGGCCTGTGGCCGTCACCAACACGTCGTAGTCGCACCAGTTGGGGTTTTGCTGACTGACAAACACTTCTTTGCACGTTTGTGCGGAACACCCGAATCCGTCCGTCACTGTCAGGCACACCTGAAAGTAGCCTTCCTGACTGAAGGTGTGTTGCACATCCCGACCGTGCGCCGTAGTGCCGTCGCCGAAATCCCAGGAGCAGATCTGCACATTCGGGTCGTACACACTTGCAGCAAAGTTCATCCGGAACGCGTTCTGCGGGCTGACGGCGTATCCGAATTTGGCCACGCAGGGCAGGGTATCAGAAAGACAGGTGATTGCCACCGGAGTTCCGTTTACATTGCAACCGGCAGGCAGGTAGTCCGGCACGGAAGAGAAGCGCACGGTTTTGCCGCCCGGCAGGTTGTCGGCGCCGGTCACGGCACGCAGAAGTTGACCGTTATCCAGATCAATGAGCAGCGGCCCGCAATCGGTTGAGGTACCGGCCACCCACCCGACCCGCTCGCATTGTGCGGCAAGATGAACCGGTGCTACGCCCCAGAAAACCGGGAGTGCGAGCAGGGCAACCCGGCAAAGGGGTCGGAACACTGTGGATGAAAACAAGGGTACGAATAGACGCATAGTCGTTCAGGTTTTCCAACGATGGTTTTTTACCGTACAAAGATTCAAATTCCGTCCGGCAAGGTAAGAGACAATTTGCACAACTTGCCGGAGAAAAAAAAGTTGACATTGCCGGTATCAATTTGACAATCAAAAAAATAAAATTGCCGGTAATTAGCAGCGGGTTTGCTATTCCTGGCATCTGTCCGTCTTGTTGTCCCGAATCTACCCGTCACCTCCATGTTCAGCGACAAATTGCTTTCCCTTCTGGGCGCGTTTTCCAAGTACGACCTGAACCGGTTTCGGAAGCTCGTACAATCGCCGTACTTCAACGACCAGGAGGATGTCACGCGCCTGTTCGAGGTGGTCAACACCGCCATCCGGAACGGTCCGGAAGCCATAGAGGCGCTGGATAAATCGGCCGTTTGGACGGCGCTATATCCGGGGCGGCCCACAGACGACGGACATCTGCGTCGCCTGGCATCCGACCTTACCCTGCTGGCCCAGCAATTTCTCGTGGAAGAGCTGCGCCGGCAAGACCCGGTCAGCGAAGCCATTGACCTGCAACGCGCGCTGGCGCAATACGATTTGCCCAAGCACCTTGCCGGCGCCGAGCGCGCCATCGAAAAACTGCTTGACCAGCAGGCCGGCAAATCGCCGGACTACTACTACGCGCAGTTCCGTCGGCACTGGAATGTGTTCAGCCGGGCGTCCAAACTGGCTGCCACCGCCGGCTTTACGGATAAACTGACCGCTGCCGATTTCCATCTGGAGAGTTTTTACCTCACCCAAAAACTCAAACTCTACATTGAGTGGCTGCTGTACCGGGGCTTCCGGGTCACCGAACGCGAAGTGCCCGTAGTGCCCGGGTTTTGGGACTACCTCGAAGACGAACGGTTTGCCGCCGTGCCGCTCATCCGGATTTTCCGAAAGGTGATCCGCAGTTTTACCGATTCCGAAAATGAAGCACATTTTGACGACCTGCTGCACGACCTTGACCTGTGCGCACCGGAAATGGATCGCACAGACCTCCGCGATTGCTTTTTTATTGCCCAAAATTATTGCGCCCTCAAGATCAACCAGGGCAATACGGCCTACTACTACCGGTATTTTTCCCTGATTAAAAACCTCGTGGACAAAGACTTGCTGCTCGAAAATGGCTCGGTGCCCGAACCCGTGTTCAAAAATTTCATCACCGTCAGCCTCGGCGCCGGCGAATACGAGTGGACGGAGCAGTTCATCCGCCGGTACGCCGACTACCTGCCTGCCCGCATTCGCGAAAACGCCCGCATGTTCAACCTCGCCTACGTGTTTTTTTACCAGAAAAACTACTCCAAAGTGATTGAGTACCTGCGCGATGTGGAGTACAGCGACGTGGTGTACGCCCTTGGCGCCAAGTCCATGCTTCTGCGCACCTACTACGAGCAGGGCGAATACATGGCCCTCGATTCGCTCATTGACAGTTTCCGAATTTTCCTGCGCCGCAACAAGGTCATTTCCAAAAACCTCAAACGCGAGTACATCAACTTCGTGAACCTCGTGAAACGCCTCACCAGCATCACGGCAAACGACACCAAAGCCATCGCCGATCTGCACCGCCGCGTGAGCCAGACCTCGTATTCCATGCCCAAAAACTGGCTGCTAAAAAAAATAGCGGAAATTGAGAGCGGAAAAAAGCGGTGATCGAGAACACCGCTTATTTTTGGGGAAACTAAAAACAAACACATGACCATCCCCTTCCCGGTGCGCTACCTGATTTTTATCCCGCTTCTGCTCGCCTTCTGCAACCTGTCCGCGCAAACATTTTCCTGGGAAAAGTGCGGCGCGCCGCCCGGCGGTATGGGCCTTTTGCAGGAAGGCAAACCGGGTGTGCTGTTTTTTATGCAGGATCAAAACAACCTGTTCCGCTCCACCGACAACGGCGACAACTGGCAAAAAACCGGTGATTACCCGGCAAACACCTGGGCCTGGCCCCTCACCGTCGGCAACGACGGAAACCTGTATGGCCGGCAGGACAGCACGTTACTCCGCTCTGCCGACAACGGCGATTCCTGGCAGCCCGTCGGCACACTCGATTTTGTAAATCTTTTCGTTTTTCCTGATGGTGAAATGCTCGCCTCCGACCTCGGCTTCCACATCCTGCGCTCCACCGACGGCGGCCAAACCTGGAACACAGTGCATACCGCCGGCAGCCATATCGGCGGATTTGCGTACAACCCGGTAAACGGCGACGTCTATGCCTGGCAGGACTACCCCGCTGCCGGCGAAAACGGACGGGTATGGCGCTCATCGGACAAGGGCTTGACATGGGCGGTGCTGTTAGACGCACCCGAACTGGGTGTACACCAAATTGCCGTTTCGCCCGGCGGCGGCATTTTCATAGGCGCAGGGGCGGAAATCAGGCGCTCGTTAGACAACGGCAATACCTGGGACACACTCGATCCGCATGTGGCAGGCTTCACCGATCCGGTGGACATTGCTGTGTCCGCAAGCGGGCGGCTTTTTGCGTATGACTTTTTTCAGTCGTTTTTTTCCGATGATAGCGGCGACACCTGGCTCCCGCTCGAAGATGCGTCCGGGAATGCGTTTCGGGCATTCGGCAACACCACGAACGGGACGGTTTTTGCCCGGCGACACCCCTCGGGCAGCTTGTACCGCTCGGAAGATAATGGCGTTACCTGGACATTTTCCGCCTCCGGAATCCCGTTCCCGACCGTTCTCGAGTGGATTTTTCTGGAAGAAACCCGGTTTCTTGCCCGAACGAACGACGGCTTGTTTTACAGCGGAAACGATGGCGCCGACTGGACGATGGTCTGGAACGACGTGGCCGGCGATGCACCCGGGTATCCTGCACTTGCCGTTTCCGCGTCGGGCGACTGGTTTTTGTGGTCGGGCCGGCATCTGCTCCGCTTTGCCGATACCGGGCAAACGCATACCGTACTGAACACCGGTTTTCTTGATCCCCTGCAATTTCAAGGGCTTTGGGCGCATCCGCAAACAGACACCTTGTTTCTCGCAAGCACCGGCGCCCTGTACCGTTCCGGCGATTCCGGCCAGAACTGGACCATGATCGCCGCTTTCGACACCGACAACCTGCTGTTTCTGCCCGACGGCAGCCTCTTGTCCAACCGGCCCAACGGGTTGTTCAAATCGGCAGATGGCGGCGAAACCTGGGCGCTTTTGTCGTCCCTGAATTTTTCCCCGCAACCACCGGTCCTCGCACCCGACGGTGGGCTGTATGGCCTGAATGCCCAGCCGGCACTGTTGTTTTCGCCCGACCAGGGACTCACGTGGGAGTCTGTTGCCATTGATTTTCCGAACCAGTTTTCCACGCAGCCGGTAGTCAACAGCGCCGGCCACATTTTTATCTCTGATGCTTTTTCCGGGCACACGATCGGCTCGGTGGACGGCGGGCGCACGTTCAACTTGTTGTCCGACGCGCCCGTTTTTGCCGGCGCATACCCGCTCGGGCTTGCGCTCAGTCCGGCCCAACACCTGTACCTGAATGTCGGGGGGCAGGGAGTTTTTCGCAGCAAAACGCCCACAACCCAGGTCAAACTGCTCCGGGGCCGGGTATTCCACGACCTGGATGGCGGCTGTGCATTTGCAGCGCCCGATTCGCTGCTCGCAGGCTGGACCGTGACGGCTACCCGCGGCAATACAACGACTTATGCCGTTTCCAACAGTACCGGCGCATTTGTTTTGCCGGTGACGGCAGGCGACTACCTGCTGAAGGCCGCAGCGCCCAATCCCTACTGGATCAGTTGTCAGGAGATGATTACCATCCTGAACGACACCCTGACCGGAACCGTGGATTCCGCCGATCTTGGCGTGCGCGCCCTCACCGCCTGCCCGTATACCGAAGTGCATCTGACCGCTCCTTTTTTGCGGCGCTGCTACTCCAGCGCCGTGCAGGTCTGGTACCGAAACGACGGTCCCTTGCCCGCGGAAGATGCTTTTCTGGAAGTTACCTTCGACGAGTACCTGGACTTCGACAGTGCCTCGTTACCTGTGGCAGGACAAAACGGCCGGACGTACCGCTTCGAACTGGGTGACCTGCCGGTCGGCGCACAAGGTTCGGCAACGATCTTCTGTACGCCTTCCTGCGATGTCCCGATCGGGTATATCCATTGCATTCGGGCGCATATTTCCCCGGATTCCCTGTGCCCGCCCTATACCGGCCCGCAGTTGCGCACCTCGGCGGAGTGCCTTGGCGATTCCGTGCGCTTGCATATTGAAAATGTGGGTATCGGCGACATGGATGCGGCATTGGAGTGGTATCTCGTCAATCCACAGGACTCACTCCAGGCGTTTTTGTCGGGCATGTTTCAACTGAACGCCGGGCAGGTATTCACCACGGCAATTCCTTCCGGTTTTCCTGAATTGTTTTTTTATGCCCGTCAACCCGCGGCATACCCGTTTGCGACATTTTCGGCTACAAGCATTCAGGGTTGCGGGGTGGATACCCTCCCGCTGAGCATCGTCAACGAAGATGAGGAGGGGCCGGCAACGGATGTGCTCTGCCGGCGCAACATCGGTTCCTTCGACCCGAACGACAAAACGGGTTTCCCGACCGGGCTGACCGACCGCCATTTCATCGAACGCGGGCAAGCGCTCGAATACCTTGTCCGGTTTCAGAATACCGGCACCGACACAGCCTTCCACGTCACCATCCGCGACACGCTTGGCCCCTTGCTCGACCCGGCAACAGTCCGGCTGACAGGATTCAGCCATCCCTGCCGGTTGAACATCAGTCCGGCGGGTGTCCTGCTTTTCAGTTTTGAAAACATCCTGTTGCCCGATTCCAATACAAACGAACAGGCCTCACACGGCTTCGTACAGTTCCGGGTTGAGCAGGCTGCCGGGAACCCTTTTGGCGCTGAAATTCGCAACTCGGCAGCCATTTATTTCGACTACAACGACCCGGTGCACACCAATACCACCCTGCATACCAACGGATTCCCGATTACCACGGCGCTCCTGCCCGAGCCGAAACAAATGCCGGGGTTGCGGATTTCCCCCAACCCGATGCGCGAATCGGCCCGGTTGCAACTGGATGAAAAACAACCTGAGTTGGGCGGATCATTTGTACTCGAATTATTCGACACCCGGGGACGGCAAATGCTGACGAAGCAGTTTTCCGGTCTGGAAACGACCATTTTTCGCAATGGGCTTCCTGCAGGCGCGTACGTCTGTGTGGTAAAAACACAGAAGGGCCGACCGGTCGGCTATGGCAAACTGGTGTTGGAATAAATTACTTTTTGGGCCGCTCCGGCGCCTGCCGCAACCGCTCCGCCACTGCCCGCACGATCAGCCACTGCCCAACGAGGTATGTCGCCATGACCGCCACCCGCGAACCCGCGAACGGGTGTCCGAATCGGGCTGTAGCGATCAGGCAGTCGGACAACATGAACAGCAAGGCGCCCGCCAGCAGGCTAAGAAAAATGTCGTGATGAACTTGGCCACGCCAGTTCAGGGCGCCCAGCGCCATGGCGGTAATGATAGTGCCGTAGAGCGCCACCGGCAACTGAAGTCCGGCCGGAATACCCGGCCAGAGCCAGGCCAGGAAACCGAGCAGAAAAAGCACGAACGGCGCCGACCAGTACGGCTGTTGGCGCAGGTAGCCGTTGCGCAGGTTGACCTCCGACAGGTACCCGCCGAGATAGCAGGCCTGTGTGGTCAGGAAAGCGCCCAGCCCCAGCAGGAAAAACAAGGCGTCGTATTCGCCTCCGGCAAACATCATAAACACATCGCCGAGCGTGGCAAACAACAGTCCGGCGAGCACCGTGTGCCGCAGAAACCGCCGGATACCGGGTGTGCGGCGCACAAACCAAAGCGCCAGTATCGGCATCAGGAGGGGCTTGGCGTACAAAATAAGCGCGCGGTTGTCGAGGGCTTCGCCGGTAAGTTCGACCAAGGCGAGCAGGGCGTAGGCCCCGATCAAGAGGGTAGTGTTTCGTTCCATTGCGCAAGGTTACGGGTTTTGGTTTTTTGGGTGGCGGCATACTTGGGGAAATCCGCGTTTTCAAGCGCACGCGCTGCCTTTTTTGCAATAAGTTTTGCGATTTTTTAAGGATAAAAAACTGGTTTTCAGGAAATTGATTTCATATTAAATTATAAAACATCTGTGTGCGTCGTCTTTACAAATTCGCCGGATCGGATAGGTTTGTGGACTGTTTGCGCAAAGAGACTTCATTGATTCGCATGGAAACCAGTCATACAGGCCGACGAAGTTTGGCTTTACCAGATTCTGTACATCCACTTTATTAACTCAAAAAATTTTCGATTTTATGCAAAAGCAAAAAGTTCTCCTAGCCACCTTCCTGCTTGCTTTGATGGCTGTTGCGGCCTGTAACAAAGACACCATCTTTGAACGTTTTGGAAGTAGTAACGACTCCGCAACAGTCCGAACCGAAGAGGCGACCGAGTTGGACATTCCACTTACCGACTATGCACTTTCTGTATCCACATCCCTTTCGGTGGAGGAGGGGCGCAAGGCCTTGGCCTACGCGGTGTCCGCAGAAATGCTGGACAACCCGAACTTCCGAACGGCCATCTACAGCCTGTTGGCTCCTAATGAAGTTCGCTACAAAGAAATTCTGCTCGGGACATTCAAAAATCAGGTAGTTGCCTGTGAAACCGGCAGTAGTCCTGTGAACAAAACCGTTCAGGAACTCCTCAATGATCGTTTGAGGCAATTGGAAGCATTCGCCAATACATCCGATCCGCTCGCCACCTTGCTGGCGCAAGACAAAATGGTGTGCTTATGGTTTCCGAACGAGTACATCAATTCCGTAGAATCGAATGTGTTTCAGGATGCCATGCCGGTCATAGCGTCCGGGAACAACTCCCATCGGATGTTCCTTGGGAAAAAGCATGGCGAAATACCGGAGAGCGACGCCTATATGGGCCTCCATATTTCTGAGGCGCAGGTCAATCTGTTGTACAACCCTGCCACCCAGACCTATTACAACGGCAGCTTACCTTTCGCCGACATGCACGGCTTTCAAGCAAATTCCTGCACGCAGGTAGCAAGTATTCTGGCCGGCTTACCTGAATATGAGTTGCAACCGGGGTACAAAGTGGTCAACATCCTCGACGATGTCCAAACCCCCTACATGACCAACTGCGTAAACCCGGACGTACCGACCCAGGTTTCCGACAGAAACGGGCCTGACTACGCCTGCCCCAGAGGCGAGTACGAACTTAAATTGCAAGGGAACTACGATAAACACGCCAACTTTTTCACGGGATTCCGACTAAACAACCTCGCCGCCTTCGACCAAATCAATGCCCACCCCTGCAACGAATGGAATGCGAATGGCGTGCGGGCGTTTATGTTCAAGTGGCTTGTGGCAACAGATGGGGAGGTAGAGGATATTGCAAGAGAATATGTTACACATTGTTATGAGGCAGACTTGATCAAAATTACCGTCAAGTTTATCCCGGTTTATTACACCTACATAGAATTTGTATTCGGCATTCCACAAGTTAAAACAAAACTGTTGTACAAAAAAAAGGAAGAAACTCGGGATCTTAGAACCTTTGTCTTCCCAGAATCAAGTCCGGTTCCTGTTTTTTCTAGTGCCGAAGAAAAAAATCATTGGAAGCCTAATTCACAGGGAGATGTCGCCTGGTTTAGCGTTCATCTAGTGCATTTTGGCCCTTGTACAGCCACCAACTCCACCGTAACCACACAACAATATCAGATTGGGGGCGGATTCACATTTAAAATTCCAGGTACTGATTCAGGCGGAAACCTGACTTTTCAAACCACCCATACGATACAAAAAACCGTCACTTACCAGATCAGCGCAGGAGCAAATTATTATCTTGGCAACACTAAACTGGAGTATTGTCAACTTTACGACCATCCCTGGAAATGGTTTCAAAGCAGCAGTACCGGCTCGGTGACATTACAGTTTTACTGCCCCTGGTACAACTAAGCGATCGCCTGAACCAGTCCTGGGTTTCTTTCAGATTGCATTGCAATTCAAAGGGATGTCGAATGCTTATCTAAAGTTGGTTTTCTTTGTGTTGCAATGCAGGTTTTTTCTCAGCCTTAATGGATAAATGTTATGCCCACTACACGCTCTCTTCTTCTTGCCCTGACACTCACCCTGCTCTTGCCCGTCTCGTCGTGCTTCAAGGAGGGCCTTGTGCCCTCGTACTCCATTGAGCGGCTGTCGGCTTACTGGGACAGCGACCCGGACAAGAAGTTTCTGTTCCAACTTCGGCACGCCTTCGCCAAAACGGTGGCCCGCGCCTTTGCCGACCGGGAATTTGCCGAGTACTTCAAACAGCATTTTTGCGTGGCCAGGGACAACCACTACGAGGAATTGTTCTTCGGCCTGCACAAGGACGACCCGATCAATGCCTCCGGCAAAACATTGTACCAACATCTTGCCGCCAGTGCCGACGAGGAGGTACGCTCTCTTTTTGGCGACAATTTGCTGGATTTAGTGCTCCAGTTTGACCCCTGCGTGGTAATCAAGATGCCCGATGTGTTCCGCAGTTTCAACTGGAATACAGGCAAAGTGCGCCCGGCTGTAATCGCTCAGGCGCCCCATACGTATTATCCTTGGGACATATTCGGCGGCGACCGACGTTTTTTGGCCTACCACTTTGCCGCGCCCCCGGCAGCCGTGCATGACCAGTTCGATTTTTTTCACGTCACGGTCAAGTACAGCGAAGACTACCTGATGCTGGATCCGCAGAGCCTGCTCAACGAGCGCGGTATATCGTTTTATGAAATTTTGCCCCAGGCAGAGGATTGTGACAACGGGATGCGCGACGACATTGCCGAACTGGGTCGGCCGCATACCGTGCATACGGACAAGTTAGTGATCAAACGAATGGACGCTTTTTTGCGCTGGCGCGACAAGTGCGGCTACAAGGGTAAGTACTGGAGCCGTGATCCCGCCTGCACCGACCCCTGTAAGCGTAACTGCATTCCGATAGAGGAAAGCGTGTTGCTGGTGGATTCGTTTTGTGCACGGCTGGGCCGGGTTTTCGAGTTGCAGGAAAATGTCCATTTAGATGAGAGCTATACCTTTTCCTGGACGTTCTGGCGAGAAAAAGAGCCTGAATACCTGTACCGGATCACAATTCCATCCCTGCCGCACGAGTGGTTTGAAACGCGTAATTTTGAGGTGGAATTGCAGGCACGGCTGCCCAACGAAATGCCGGTCATCCGTTACAAATCGAGCGAAAGGATAAATGGACGCGTTTTCCCGCTGCATGCCGTGTTCAAACGAAATGTACTCCCGAATGAAGTTATATCCATATCCTTTGACGCTTTAATCTATGCCGACCGGATAGCCAAGAATGCCATTTGGGACGAAAAAAGTCCCAAGATTGTCGAAGCGAACACTTCCGAATTATATCATTGGGGAAGAGGGTATACCATCGGTTGCTGGGATGAAGAAATGATTATTACTGCTGGTACCTGGTCGCTCATTTCCTACTAATTATTTGAGCAAGAACATCGAAAATACCGAACCACCGGGTATCTACCCCGTTGGTTTATTGTAGCATTTGCACAAGGTTACGGTTTCAGTACCAGATTATCTATCAGCCGCACCTCGCCTGCCCAGGCAGCCACGCATGCCACAACAAAAGGACTGTCGGCCCAACGGGAAACGGGCAGGAGGGAAATGCCGTCCACGAGGTCGAAATATTCCGGCTTCAGTCCGGCAGCCCTCAGTCGTTCCAGTGCCTGTGCCTGCACGGTGGCAGCAGGTTCGTGTTCAAATGCCGCTTTGGCATCCAGCAGGGTTTGGTAAATAACCGGCGCAGCAGCGCGCATTTCCGGGCTAAGGCGCAGGTTTCGGCTCGACATAGCCAGGCCGTCGGGTTCACGGGTGGTGGGACACATGACGAGTTCCACCGGGGAATTCAGTTGGCGCAGCATGTCGCGCACGATGGTCAGTTGCTGAAAATCCTTTTGCCCCATGTACAGCCGGTGGGGTTGCACAATGTCGAGCAGGCGTTTCACCACCGTAGCCATGCCGACGAAGTGGCCGGGGCGGAATTCGCCTTCCATGACCTGATCCAGTTGGCGGAAGTCGAGCGTCACCGTCAGGTCTTGATCCGGCGGGTACACCTCCTCCACCGGGGGCATAAACAGCGCATCGCAGCCCGCGCCGAGCAACAGGGAGATGTCCTGCTCCGGCATTCGGGGATATTTGTCCAGGTCCTTCGGGTCGTTGAACTGCGTGGGATTGACAAAAATGCTCACCACCGCGAGATCGCATTCCGATTTGGCAGCATGCACCAGACTCAGGTGCCCGGTGTGCAATGCGCCCATGGTAGGCGCAAAACCGACAGTTTTCCCAGGTTGGCGCTGCGCGTCGAGCCAATGGTGCAAGTCGGATACTTTTTTAAAAACCAGCATGATTCAGGTGAGTTGGCCGGCGCAAAGGTTGAAAAAAATTTTGCTGTTGGCTAATAGCCGCTGGCTGTTGGCGTCCAGATAAGAGTACACCGTATTGGCCAGGCGCCCACCCAGGAAAGCCAATCGCCAAAGGCCAATAGCCAACAGCAAAAAAAACGGACCGACCCAGCAACAGGTCGGCCCGCAAGAGAAAGTCAAACAGCAGCAGGGATATTTATCAAAACATCACTCCTGCTCCACGGTAGCGGATCCGGCGATTTTGACGGTGCTTGATGCGTCGGATTTAACGACAGCGCGTTCCTCCACGTTGAGTCGGGCACGCGAGGCATCGGAGGCCGCCACTTCTGCACGGTGGGTGCGCCAGCCCGAGGCTTCGAGTTCGGCGCCTTCGGACATAGTGACCGTCAGGTCGTCGCTGTTGCCGGTGAGTTCCACAAAACACTTGCCCAACAGGTTGAGGCTGAGGTTGCTGGAATCGAAGAAGCCGCGTATGCGCACGGGGCCTTTGGCCGTGATGAAGGAGTTGCCCTCCTTGAAGCCCCGGATGGTGACGTTGCCGGTATTGTCGGCTACGAGGGTAGTAAAGACGGGCGTACGGATGACGCAGCGCACGCCCCCGTTGAGGGTTTTGCCACGAGTGGTCAGGGTAAGGTTGTCGCCGCTGCGGATGGTTTCGATGGCATCGCGTTCGCCCTGCGGACCTTCAAATTCGATACTGAATTCGTCGTCCTGGATGATTTCCGTTTCAAATTTTCCTTCCAGAATGAAGTTGTCGAAGGCCCGACCGCCGCGGTACTGCCGGTCGCCGAAGCGGGGGCAGTCGCTGCACTCCAGTCCCTGAGCAGTCATACGGAACGCCTTGCCGGGATTGTTCCAGATGGTATTCTCGTCGTCGAAATCGACGTAGTCCACTTCATGCACGCGGTGGCTAAGCACCTCGTCGAATGCGATGTACTTGCCGTCGGGTACGCCGATGGTAATCCGTACTTCTTGCACCCGCCATTTATTACCTTGCTTGATATAGTAGCCCGAGGGCAGTAGCAGGGCGTTGCCCTCCAGTTTGGCTTCGAAGTTGGTATTTGCCGCATTTTCGGTGGCTTCTTCGCCGTTCGACCCGCGGGCGCGGATAGTTTGCGAATACTCGAAACGCCCGGAATCGCTGCGGCGCACACGTATACGCACCATCTCCTCCACGTCGAGGCGCTTGTTGCCGATGCGGATGCCTTCTCCGTCCACAAACCAGTCGTCATGGTCTTCCGACACATCCCGGCCCGCCCATTTCACAGAAAGCGTGTCATTCCCGATGCCGGACAAATCCATAGTTTTGCTTACCGAACCCGACTGGCGGAAGCCCACGAATGCCAGGCCCACCAGCAGCACCAGCGACACAAAGTTCAGCACCCACAGGATGGTCATGCCTGACCCGAGCCAGGCGGGTGATTTGTACCGGAAAATGGTGCGCCCCAGCCACAGCACCAGCGCGACAATGGGTATGCCGAGCAGGAAAAAGCCGTTAAAAAAACCGAGGTAGGTAGCCGCTGAGGACAACGGGCTGAAGTATTCGATGTACGGCTGCGCGGTAATGAAGGCCCAGATGCCTGCCACCCAGGCCGAACCCAGGCCGAAAATCATGGAAATCGCGATGAAAATGACCAGGCCGAGGAAGAGTTTGCCCACGACAGTCAGGCACCCGGAAGCCACGGCGGCGGAGTTGCGGCCCGCCGAACTGCCCATGTTCGATCCAAATTCATTGACTTTTTTGGAAAATCGCTCGGCGCCTTTTTCAATCTCGCGGGCAATGTTTTCCACATTGGGGGTTTCCCCGCGCATAGCGAGGCGTTCGGCGGCGGTGCGGGCCGGCGGAATGAGAATCCAGAGCAGGATGTATGCCGGCACCCAGAAGCCGAAGGAAATCAGGGCCAGCGCCACGAAACCGATACGCATCCAGACGGTTTCCTGGAAACCGAAATAGGCCGCCATACCGGAGCATACGCCGCCGATGACGGCGTCCTGTTCGTCGCGGAACAGTTTTTTGGCCGGGACGATGAATTTTTTGGCTCCCTTGTCGGCGCCGGGTTTTTCTACCGGTTCGCCGCCGAAGTCCTCGGGTTTGCCCATCACTTCGATGGCGGCTTCCACGTCGGGCAGCATGACGATGCTGCGGTTGCCGAGACCGTTGGTGATGATTTCGCCGAGACGCGACTCAATGTCGCGCATGATCTCGTCGCGGCCGTCGCTCTCGCTGAACCGGCGCCGGATGCTCTCTAAATACGCCGATATGTGCTCGAAAGCATCGTCGTCTATGGTGATGGCGTATCCGCCAAGGTTGATATTCAATATCTTGTTCATTGTTTGACGTTGGTTGAAAACGTTAGAGGAGGTTTAACGGGTTGGCGGGTTTAACGGGTTGAGCGAGTAGCGGGTCAGGCTTCTCCGCCCACGGGTTCACCCGTGGGACAGGGTTGGTGCTTCTCCGCCCACGGGTTCACCCGTGGGAGTCGGTGGGAAGCGGCTCGATGTTGAGCGGGGGAGGCGTATCCGGTTCCTGCGTATCGCGTCGGCCGGCTTCGCTGCTGTGGTGCTCGATGGTTCGGTTGACCACCTGTACGAGTTCGTTCCAGCCGCTCGTCAGTTCATCCAGGAATTTTCGTCCGTCTTCTGTGATGGTGAAGTATTTGCGCGGCGGCCCCTTGACCCCTTCGCGCCAGATGTAGTCCACCAATCCGTCGTTTTTGAGCCGGATCAGCAGCGGGTACAAGGTGCCTTCCTTGACCACGAGTTGGGTGCCCTCTAACTTTTCGATGATCTCCGGCGGATAAGTTTCCTTTCCGGCAATCACCGCGAGCACACACATTTCGAGGACGCCCTTGCGCATTTGTGCTTTGGCATTTTCCAAATCCATGTTTTTGTCTTTTTTAGTTGTTGCCTCGGCCGGTGTTTCTTGCAACACCGGGTATTTGATGGCACAAATGTATGGCAGACAAAACTACTATGCAATACAAGGAAGTAAATTTTACATGATTATTTTTTTGGCAAGTAGTCTTGTAAAGCAACAATCCCCTGCGAGTCAGTGGATTAACTGCTGCGCAGGGGATTGAATATTTTTTTAAAATTTTCTGCCTACTCCACCTTCACCCGCGAACTCGCATCTTCCGACCCCGTACTCCGCCGCCGCGCACCTTTCAGTTCGGTGTTGCCGAATCGGTAACTGAACGTGAGTCGGGCATTGCGCGAGTCGTCGCGCTCGCGGAAGTCCACCAGCACGTCGGCGTAATTCACGGCTACGTTGGAGTTTTCGGTGTACAGGATGTCGTTGAGCGACAGCGACAGGCGCCCGCGCCCGTCCCAGAAGGTTTTGGACACGCCGAGGTTGAGGCCGCCCATGGAACCGATGTCGAAGAATTCCTCGAGGAATTTGGTCATGTACCAGCCGCCGATTTCCACTTTGAAATCAGCGGGCAGGTTGGCGTTGATCTGCCAGTAAGCCAGCCAGTTCCACTTGCCGCGCTCGTAGCGCTGGTCGAGGTACTCGGCGTTGTAGGCATTGTAGATGAACTGGTTGCCACCGAAGCCGTCTATGATTTTTCCGAACTTGATGGGGAAATTCAGTTCAAAAGCCCAGCGCTCGTACTGCGCCAGATTGGCCGACGTCGTGAAGGTGCGGGTGCCCTCCAGGCGCGGTGCATTTTCGATGATGACGTCGTCGGTTTTGCTGTACTCAATACGGATGAACGGCTGGTTGTCGTACGTGACGGTGAACTGGGCGTTGTTGCTCACCTCAGGCAAGAGGGCGGGATTGCCCTGCTGGTAGGTGAGCGAGTCAATGAAAAACGCAAACGGGTTCTGTTGCTGGAAGCCCGGGCGATTCACCCGGCGGCTGTACGAACCTTGCAGGCCGAAATGCTCGTCCACATGGTACAGCGCGCTGGCACTGGGGAACCACTGCAGGTAGTCGCGGTCGAGCACGAGGCTGCCCATGGTTTCTCCGCTGACGACTGTTTGTTCAGCGCGCAGGCCGGCGTTCAGGTCAAACCGACCCAGTTTTTTGGACAGATTCAGGTAGCCGGCGTTGATGTTTTCCTTGTACAAAAAATCGTTCGACTGGTTCGGGTCGAGGGTGGTACCGCGCAGGAAACGCAGGTCGTTGTCAATCTCGGCAAAACTCGACTTGGCGCCTACTTCGGCCTTGAACGTGGAATCAAACGGAAGCGTGTAGTCCAACTGACCCACATAAATGCGGATGGGTTGTTTCAGGTTCTGCTCGGAGCGCGACTCGGTGCTGTTCGGCTCGTTCTGAAAAATGTTCAGGTAACTGACGTTGGCAATTTCGAAGCGGTTGTAGTCCACGTCGAAGTTAAGCGCATGGCCCGTTTCCCGGTTAAATTCGTGCTTGAAGTTGAGGTTGGTAAACAGGTTGTTGCGGTCGTTCACCGCGTTGTTCAGCGTGGTAAACGAGCCGATCTGCTGGGTTTCGTCGGCGTTGAACACGTTGGTCACGTTGGTGGCCGGGCGCTCGCCCTCACGGACAAAACCGCGCAGCAGCACACCTACCGT
>CAYMQY010000025.1:8045-30621 GCA_964392655.1 uncultured Saprospiraceae bacterium | reverse complement strand
CATCCGCACGTGGTTCTTCCAGAAAAGCAGCACGGATGTCTTCAGATGGTTGAATCAAGTATTTTTGAACCAACCGGAAAATTTGCTCGGCCCTATATTGCAAGAAAAAATTGAAGTCTTTATCGTATTCTCCGCTTAAAAGATCTGCAGGTATTAAGTGCCGACGCAAATTCTCTTCTAAATTAGGATTTCTTTCCCAGAATCGTTGAAGATATACAGACGGGGGATCATCGCTGATCTTGATATTGAGCTTTTTGGGCATTAAGGTGCGATTGGCAACGCAATCCACTGCATCAGAATCAGGGTCAGCGTTAAGAACAGTAACCAGATAATTTTTGGGAAAAATGTGGTGATCCTCCAATTCTGAATTTTGAGAAAGCAGATCGTCGTTTTGCCAATCCGGCAACCCGCCAGCTTCATAATGCACTAAATTGAGGATCCCCCTATATACTGCATTAGCTTTTCGATCAAATGAAAATATGTCGTCTGGCTCAGTGATTTGGATTTTAGAAAGCCGATTAAAATAAGCCGGGGATGTTATTTTTTTATCTTTAGCAATTAATGTAAGCGTTCCTGCATCTTCAATAATTCGCTCATTTGAAGATCCCGAATATCGCAAGCTGAAAACTGAATTCCAGTACCAGAAACTCAGAAATTCTTTATGCGCTTGCGCCATCTGGTGGAAGTCACCCCCAATTTCATGTAAAAAGATCATCATTGGAACCAACATGTTGTCATACGGCATCCATGATTGTCTAATGATATATTTATTCTGATGGAGATACTCGATTGATTTTTTGTAATATTGACACAATGGCTCCCACCATTGTCGAAAATCATCAGCAACTAAATTTTCTAAGATATAACGTCGATGGATTGCCTTAGGAGAACTTTTCATATAGGCCATTGCCCTTACTATAATTTCAGGAGATAAGTCTAAATTTGGATATTTATCACTAAATATTTGAATTTCTTTTTTTAGGTTAAAATCGCCGGTATAAAGTTTAGCGGCAAGAATATCTATAAAATTCAACTGCACACCACGTGTGTTACTTCGCTCAAAAAAGGTTACGAACTTCTCTAGATTCATGTCCAAAAGGTAATAGGAAAGTATCTTTTCACCCTTCAAAAATTCGACAATTTTTTTTCGCAGCAATCTATATCGACGGAAAGCTGTCTTTTCATCAAAGTCTTCAAAATCACAATTGGCTTTATAAAAGGCGGTCTTTTCAAAATATTTTTCTCGAATTACTTCTTCATCTGGGTCAGTCTTATCAATTTCCCAAACATCTGACAACCGAATACAAATTCGAGAGTCATCCTGTTCCCCTTCAAATGAATACAGTAACTGTTCTAAAGTTAAATCATCAAATTTATAATCATCGGGTAATTCTTCATCAGTATGGGCATGAAACCATACATTGTCAATTCCCTTTATAGCCCGATAAAGAGAGGTTGTGCGTTGCTGACCATCCAGTACCAACCGAAAGTCATCCTTGTTAAGTCGGTGTTTTTCAAGAATTTCTTCTTTTGTTACCTTTCTTACTGGCAAAGCTGTACGTTTTTTCCCTTTCGAAGGCCGAGGACGATCATCAATTGGTCGAACCGCAATCTCGAAAGAAGGGACACCATATATTATAGCCCCGATGAAAATATCCTTCACCAAGGAATCAAACAAGTCATATGTTTTACTGATTTCCCAGACGAAATCGCGCTGGAATTCTGGCAGAGCTACTTTACCAGTTTCGATGTCCAAAATTAGTTGATGAATTGAATGAGTTTTTTCCATTGATATATTTGTTTTGTAGATATCATAAGGATATTTGATGTCAATTGGCGTACAAGCACTCCTCACCCAAACAATTTGCTGTGCTCGAGATGGCCTCCAATCTGATGCGTTTTGTTTCAAATTTTTGACTTTTGAGACTCCGCCTGTCATCTCAATTCTTTTCACGTCCGAAAGGTACCCCGCCAATATTTCACGGCCAAACGCCGCACGAAGAAAAACTCCGTGCCTCTGCCGTGAATTTGAAAACCTCCGCAGCTACTCCCACTAAAACATTTCCATAGTTTTACCGCCTCAAACCCCGCACCGGAAACACCACGCTCCACATGGCAAGCATCATCGAAAAACTCGCCGAATCCATCGGACTCATCCCCAAACTCCACAAGGGCGAGGAGGCGCTCGAACGCCTCCAGCCCGGCAGCGCCCTCACAAACTACCCGCCCCCCGAGCGCTGGCACGACTGGACGGAGTATGAAGCCAAGGCCTGGCCGCGCCGCGAGAAAAAAACCTACGACGTGGTGCCCACCACCTGTTTCAACTGCGAATCCGCCTGCGGCTTGCTGGCCTACGTGGACAAGGCCACCGGCGGCGTGCGCAAGTTCGAGGGCAACCCCTACCACCCCGCTTCCCGCGGGCGAAACTGCGCCAAAGGCCCGGCCACGATCAACCAGATCACCGACCCCGACCGAATCCTGTACCCGCTCAAGCGTACCGGCAAACGCGGCGAAGGCAAGTGGGAGCGCGTCTCCTGGGATGCTGTGCTCGACGACATCGCCGGACGCATCCGCCGCGCCCTGCAGGAAGGACGCCAAAACGAAGTGGCCTACCACGTCGGGCGCCCCGGCCACGAGGGCTACATGGACCGCGTGCTCCAGGCCTGGGGCGTGGATGGGCACAACTCGCACACCAACATCTGCTCCTCCGGCGCCCGATTCGGCTACGCCATCTGGCACGGCCACGACCGCCCCTCACCCGACCATGCCAACGCCCGAGTCATCCTGCTCATCTCGGCGCACCTCGAGTCGGGGCACTATTTCAATCCGCACGCCCAACGCATCATCGAAGGCAAAATGAACGGCGCCAAACTCGTGGTCATGGACCCGCGCCTGTCCAACACCGCCAGCCTGGCCGACCACTGGCTGCCCACCTACCCCGGCTCGGAGGCCGCCGTGCTGCTGGCTATGGCCAAAATCATCCTCGACGAGGGCCTGTACAACCGCGATTACCTCGAACACTGGGTGAACTGGCAGCAGTGGCTCGAAACGGAATTCCCCGGCACGCCCGTGGTTTTTGAAAGTTTCATCGAAAAAATGCGCGCCGCCTACGCAGACTACACGCCGGAGTTTGCCGAAAAGGAAAGCGGCGTGAAAGCCGAGACCATCCGGCAGGTGGCGCTTGAAATCGGGAAAGCCGGCTCGCGGTTTGCCACCCACAACTGGCGCTCGGCCGGCTCGGGCAACCTCGGCGGCTGGTCGGTAGCCCGCTGCCTGCATTTTCTCAATGTGCTAACCGGCTCCGTCGGCACCGAAGGCGGCACCAGCCCCAACGACTGGAACAAGTTCAAACCTTCGTTTTTCGATCAGCCGCCGGCCCAGAAATTCTGGAACGAAATGCACTTCCCGAAGGAGTACCCGCTGGCGTTTTTCGAAATGTCGTTCCTGCTGCCGCATTTTTTGAAAGACAAACGCGGGCGCCTCGACACCTACTTCACCCGCGTGTTCAACCCCGTGTGGACCTACCCCGACGGTTTCGTCTGGATGGACGCCCTCAGCGACGAAGAAGCCGTGGGCTGCCACATCGCCCTCACCCCTACCTGGAGCGAAACGGCCTACTTCGCCGACTATGTGCTGCCAATGGGCCACGCCTCCGAACGCCACGACCTGAATAGTTACGAAACCCACTCCGGCACCTGGATTGCGTTCCGCCAGCCCGTGCTGCGAGAGGTGGCCCGCCGCAACGGCCAAAATCCGCAGTTCACCTACGAGGTCAACCCCGGCGAAGTGTGGGAGGAAGACGAATTCTGGATTCAACTCTCCTGGCGCATTGACCCCGACGGCTCGCTGGGCATCAAAAAACACTTCGAATCGCCTTACCGCCCCGGCGAATGCGTAAGCGTAGACGAGTACTACCAGTACATTTTCGAGCACACCAAAGGTCTGCCCGAAACCGCCGCCGCAGAGGGCCTCACCGCGCTGGAGTACATGCGCAAGTACGGCGCCTTTGTGGTGGAACAATCGGCTTATCTGAAAAACGAAAACCGCCTGAACGAAAAAGACCTCGACGGCTCGGTCACTGACCCGAGGTCGGGCCTCATTTCCAAAAACGGCAAGGCCATCGGGGTCATGGTTCAGGGCAAACCCTGCGTGGGTTTCCTGACGCCCTCGCGCAAGCAGGAGTTTTTCAGCCCCACCATGGCGGACTGGAAATGGCCCGAATACACCATCCCCACCTATATCAAAAGCCACATCCACCCCGAAGAGATTGACTACGAAAAGGGCGAGTTTCCGCTACTGCCCACCTTCCGCCTGCCGGTACTGATCCACTCGCGTTCGGGCAATGCCAAGTGGCTGTACGAAATCGCCAACCGCAACCCGATCTGGATGCACCCCGCCGACGCCAAACGCCTCGGTGTAGACACCGGCTCCTTGGTTCGCGTGAACACAGACATCGGGTATTTTGTGGACAAAGTGTGGGTGACCGAGGGCATGAAACCCGGTGTATTGGCCTGCTCGCACCACCTCGGGCGCTGGCGGCGCCCGCAGGATGCCCCCGGCAACCGCTGGGCCACAGCCACCGTCAGCATCGAAAACGACGGCAAAGGCGGCTACCGGATGAAGACGTTGCGCGGCATCGAGCCGTTCAAAAGCGCCGACAAGGACAGCGCACGCATCTTCTGGAGCGACGGCGGTGTACACCAGAACATCACCTTCCCCGTGCATCCCGACCCGATCTCGGGCATGCACTGCTGGCACCAGAAAGTGCGGGTGGAAAAGGCCCATGAGTCTGACGCATACGGCGATATTTTTGTGGATACGAACAAGAGCATGGAGGTGTACCGCAAATGGCTGGCCATGGCGCGCCCGGCGCCGGGGCCGAACAACCTGCGCCGACCGCTGTGGATGAAACGGGCGCTAAGGCCGGTGGACGAGGCGTTTTACTTTTAAAGTCAAAATGTAAAATGTAAAAGTCAGAATGTAAAAGTGGGGTCGTGGGGCACTTTTACATTTTACATTTTGCATTTTGAGTTTTACATTTTTATGGACATCAGAAATTTCCTGAAAACACAACTGCACAACATTGTCGAGGAGGTTAAAAGCAACCTCCCGGACGAGATCAATTTTGATTTCCGGCGGCATGTTTTGCCCTTGTTTTTTCCCTTTTTGGCCTGGAAAGACGAACTGCGTGACCGGGATACCCTGCGCGCAGATTTTATGGCCGGTGTGGTGGGGGCGGTAATCGTGCTGCCGCAGGGTATTGCCTTTGCCATGATCGCGGGCTTGCCGCCGGTGTACGGATTGTACACGGCCATGATTACTCCGATTGTGGCCGGGCTGTTCAGTTCATCGCGCCATGCCGTTTCGGGGCCAACAGCCCCCATTTCCATTGTTGTATTTGCAGCCGTGAGCAAACTGGCGGCTGAAGGCTCGGCGGACTACGTGGGCAAGGTCCTGTTTTTAACGTTTATGGCCGGCGCTATCCAGTTGGCACTGGGCCTGGGGCGTATGGGGCGCTACATCAGTTTTGTATCGAACTCTGTGGTTGTCGGCTTTGCGGCCGGCGCTGCGGTTCTTACCGTCACCAATCAGATGCGGGGGGTGATGGGAGTTGATATTTCTTCCCGGGCGGCCTTCCTCGAGACCTGGGAGCAAATCCTCGAACACATCGAACAGATCAACTGGCACATTTTTGCAGTTGCAGTTTATACGCTTGTTTCGGCGGTCTATATTCGCAAGCATTTCCCGAAACTTCCACACCTGCTGGTTGCGCTGGTGCTTGGTACTGCGTTGGCCTGGGGAATTGGCGGCCCCTCGGCAGGCATACCGTTCGCCGATGAAATCGCCCGGCAACTGCCTTCCTTGTCACTGCCGGTTTTTTCTGCCGGCAATTTCCACAGCCTTCTGGGTGAAGCCTTTGCCATAGCCATCCTCGGCATTATCCAAACGGTAGCAGTTGGTCGTGCCATTGCCGTACAAACGGGACAGCAGATTGATGGAAACCAGGAACTGATCGGGCAGGGGCTTTCCAACGTGACCGGCAGTTTTTTTTCCTGTTATGCCGGCTCAGGATCGTTCACCCGTTCCGCGCTCAACTATGAAGCGGGCGCCCGCACACCCATGTCGGCCATTTTTGCAGCCCTGGTGCTGATGGTAATTGTGCTGCTATTTGCGCCTTATGCGCGTTTTTTGCCCGTGCCCGCGCTTAGCGGTCTGATCCTGCTGATCGGCTGGAGCCTGATTGACTTCAAACACATCCGCGAAATCCGGAAGGCCAGCAAACAGGACAACCTCATCCTTGGCGTCACGTTTTTTGCCACCCTGTTCGCCGAACTACAGTTTGCCGTTTACCTCGGTGTGCTGCTGTCACTGTTCTTTTTTTTGAAAAAAACCTCCCAGCCCAACGTGGCCGTGATGGCGCCCGACGGCGGGCACTACCGCCACCAGTTTGTGAACATCATCCGGAAGGAAGTGCCGCAATGCCCGCAACTGAAAATCATCCGCATAGACGGGCACCTGTACTTCGGCGCCATTGACCACATTTCCGCCCTGCTGCGCGAGATGCGGAAAGGCCCGGAAAAACACCTGATCGTGCTGGCCAACGGCGTGAACTACGTGGACCTCGACGGCGCCGAGTGGCTGGCCCGCGAGGCGGCATTCTGGAAAAAGAAAGGCGGCGGCCTGTACGTGGTACGCCTGAAAATCATTGCGCAGGACGTGATGGAAAGCGGCGGTTTCATGGACGAAATCGGACGCGAAAACTTCTTCATGTCCAAAACCGATGCTTTACGGACTATTTACCAAAAACTCGATGTGGAGGTGTGCAAAACCTGCCCGCACCGGGTGTTTCTGGAATGCCTCGACGACCCGCGACTGCCCAGAGTGGCGGACAACGTGGAGGCGGTGCGTATCGGCTGAAGCCGCCGGCTATTCGTACACCACCTTGCGCAGCAGCCGCAAGCCGAATGTAATTTCGAGCGTCAGGTTGCGGATACTGCGCTCGGGGATCGAGATGGTCTGGCCCGGGTTGAAGGGGTCAATTACGTTTCCGATCGGCGGCTGGTTGTATTGCAACAAAAAGTCGGGATGCACCGAGATGCTCACCTGACCGCCGATCAGGTCGCTGAACGGGAACTCGATGCCGCCGCCCGCCGACACGCCGAACATCCAGCGGTTCATGGCCCCGATGAAGGGGTAAAAAATTGCCAGTTGCACGTTTTGTTTGGCCGATACCAGATCGTCAATATTGGTGCTCAGGGTGTAGTCGCCCCGGATACCGCCGTAGTAAAAATATTTGCTGCGTTGGCCCAACGGGTATTTTTGCTTGCCGCCGAGAATCAGGGCGATATTGTTGAACTGGAATTCTTCCGAAAAAGTGAGGGTGCCGGTACCCTGAAAAAAACGCAGGCGGGTGGCGCTGCCCCGCGTGTGGTATCCAATTTGAGCAAACACCGAGGTCTTGTCGTTCTCGTTGTCCACCGATTCAATGGACAGGGCCACGTGGGGTTTGAACAGGGGCTGGCGATCGAAAGAATTATCCCAGCGCTGGAAGCCCATGCTCATGCCACCCTGAATGACAAACGCGGTGGATTGGGCGTGCATTTGTCCAAAAACAACCACAAAAATTAAGAAACTGAATACAAAACGCATACTTGTCCCGTTTTTGGGGCGCAAAGTACGAAACCTGTTGTGCTGACAAAACCTTCGCGACAGGAATCAGGGACAAACTCCGCCGGGCGTCCTAACTTTGCCGGCCTTTTTTCAGACTTGAGCTAAACCGGCTATTGCAACTCAACCAGCGCATAATATGACTATGACCGCCAATCGCCCCGCTACGGCGCCGACTTTCGACCAGTACCTGTATGCCCGCCCCGACACTGGCGCCCTGACGGCGTCATTTGACGCGCTGCTTGCCGAATTTGAACAGGCGCCTTCCGCAGCCGAACAAAACCGCTGTCTGGCGCGCTTGAACGCATTGCGTCAGGACTTTTCATCCATGTACAGCCTGTGCGCCATCCGGCACACCGCCGATACACGCGACCCGTTTTACGAGGCCGAAAACAATTTTTTCGATGCGGAATTGCCCGCCTTTGAGGCCCTCAACGACCGCTTGTACCGCAGCCTGTTGCAGTCGCCGTTTCGAGCGGAACTGGAAAAAACGCATGGCAAACACCTTTTTGTGCTTGCCGAACTTGCCTTGAAAACCTTCCGGCCGGAAATTCTGAAAGACCTGCAGGAGGAAAACGCACTCAGTTCCGACTACACGAAACTAAAAGCCAAAGCCCAACTTGAGTTCGACGGCACGTCGTACAACCTGAGCAGTTTTACTCCGGTGGAGCAATCGGACGACCGGGATGTGCGCCGCCGGGCTGCCGCTGCCAAGTGGGCGTTTTTTGAGGAAAATGCACCCGTGGTGGAGCCGTTGTTCGATAATTTGGTGAAAGCCCGGCACCGCATCGCCCGCACGCTGGGGTACGACAATTTCGTGCCCGTCGGCTACGCCCGTATGCGCCGCTCCGACTACACGCCGGACATGGTGGCCAATTTCCGCCGGCAGGTGCGCGAACTCGTGGTGCCGCTGGCCTCCGAATTGTACGAACGCCAGCGCCGACGCCTCGGACTGGAGCGGCTTTGCTACTACGACGAGGAATATCAGTTTGCCTCCGGAAACCCGAAGCCGACGGGCACGCCCGACGAAATTGTAGCCAATGCCGCCCGCATGTACCGGGAACTGTCACCGGATACGGATGTTTTTTTCCGCCACATGCTCGACGCACGGCTCATGGACTTGGTCAACCGCGACGGCAAAGCAACCGGCGGCTACTGCACGTACATTCCGCAGTTTGAAGCGCCGTTCATTTTCTCCAATTTCAACGGTACCAGCGGCGACATTGACGTGCTGACCCACGAAGCCGGTCATGCGTTTCAGGTGTGGAGCAGCCGTCATTTTGATTTTGACGAATACCTCTGGCCCACCAGCGATGCCGCCGAGATTCACTCCATGAGTATGGAACTGTTCACCTGGCCCTGGATGCCGCTGTTTTTCGGAGCGAGCGCTGAAAAATATTACTTCACGCACCTCGGCGGCGCCATCCGGTTTTTGCCCTACGGCGTGGCGGTGGACGAGTTTCAGCATATCATTTATGAAAATCCCGACCTGACGCCTGCCGAGCGCAACACCGTGTGGCGAAATCTGGAAAAAACCTACCTGCCCCACCGCGATTACGACGGCAATACCTTTCTGGAAAACGGCGGATTCTGGCAAAAGCAGAACCACATCTTCAACTCGCCGTTTTACTACATTGATTACACCCTGGCACAAATCTGCGCCTTTCAATTCTGGAAAAAAGACCGGGAAAATCACGCTTCCGCCTGGGCCGACTACCTGAGCCTGTGCCGGGTCGGCGGTAGCCGCTCGTTTCTCGATCTGGTGCGGACGGCCAACCTGCGTTCGCCCTTCGACGACGGCTGCGTGGCTTCCGTCATCGGGGAAATCCGCCGCTACCTGGAAACCGTGGACGACTCAACATTTTGAATCCAAACAGACTATGCTTCGCAACGTATTGATCCTGATTTTCTGCGCCGCAGCGCTCTCCGCTCGTGCACAGCAACCTACCCTCCAACTCGCCCTGCTCAAGTACGCCGGCGGCGGCGACTGGTACAACGACGTGAACTCCCTGAAAAACCTCGCCCGCTTTTGCAACCAGAACCTGCGCACGAATTTCAACGCGGAGTACACCATCGTGGAACCCGGCAGCGCCGACATTTTCAACTACCCGATTGTGTACGCCACCGGCCACGGAAACATGCTGTTCAGTGACCTCGAAGCCCGAAACCTGCGCGCCTACCTCGAAGGCGGCGGTTTTCTGATCCTGAACGACGACTACGGCCTCGACCCCTTCGTGCGCCCGGCGCTGAAAAAGGTTTTTCCCGAACTCGATCTCGTGGAACTGCCGTTCAGTCACCCAATTTACAACCAAAAATACACGTTCAAAAACGGCGTGCCGAAAATACACGAGCACGACGGCAAACCTGCGCAAGGCTTCGGCCTCATCTGGCAGGGGCGGCTTGTTTGTTTCTACAATTTTGAAACCGACCTCGGCGACGGCTGGGACGACGTGCACAACGACCCACAGGACCTGCGCACCAAAGCCCTGCAGATGGGGGCGAATATTGTGCAGTTTGTGTTCGGGGCGCAGTAGGTTTAATGCGCCGCATCCGGGTTTTCAAAGGAAAAACAACCGTGTTTGTTGAGAATACTTGAGCACTTTGCGCGCGTTCACCACTTTTGCCCCCATGCAATTTCCAAGACGAAATACCTGGCTTCAAATTCTGTTTTGGGGCGTCCTTTGGGTGCTGGTGCCGGTAGCCCTTGCAGGCAACTGGGAAAATCCCGAACGCCTCCTGGTGCGCAGCGCGGTGGTGCTTGCCGGTATCGCGCTCGTGGTGTGGGCCAATGTGGAAATCCTGCTTCCCCGCTTGTATTTCAACAAAAAACAGGCGGCCTATATCGCTGCCGGACTGACACTGTTAGTGGCCATTGTCTTGCTGGTGGACTGGGATGCAGCGCCCTGGGCACAACATTTCACCCGGCCACGCAACGCCGGACACAGTCCGGGCGGGGGCGGCGGCAACCCCGGCGCCCGCAACAGCATGAAATACATCGGCATGGCCATGCCCTATTTCACCGCCCTGATCGGCAGCGCCCTGTATGAAGTGGCCGGATACGCTACCCGCAAGGAGCGCGAAGCCACCGAGTTCCGCAGCGAAAAATTAGAGGCGGAACTGAAGTTTCTGAAATCCCAGATCAACCCGCATTTCCTGTTCAACGCCCTCAACAATATCTACGCGCTCACTGTAATCAAGTCCGACAAGGCGCCCGACAACCTGCTCAAACTTTCGGGCATGCTGCGCTACATGTTGTACGATTGCAAAGCCGACCGCGTGCCACTGGGCAAGGAAATCGAGTACCTGCGGCATTTCATTGACCTGAATCTGCTCAAGGACAGCCGGGGGCTGAACGTGGAGGTGCGCCTTGATGAATCGCGCCCGGGCCTCACGATAGCGCCTATGCTCCTGATTCCCTTTGTGGAAAACGCGTTCAAACACAGTAAAATCGAAGACCGCGCCCACGGCTGGATCCGTATCGAACTGACGACCCAGGCCGACCTTATCCGGTTCGTCGTGGAAAACAGCGTGCCCGAGTCGGCGCACACCAAAGACCAGGCGGGCGGTATCGGCCTGACCAACGTGCGCCGGCAACTGGAACTGCTATATCCCGACCATCACACCCTCGACATCGAGCAAAAAGACGACACCTTCCACGTACAGTTGACGGTAGAAGTGGGGTAACTTGGCCGCCCAAAACGGGATCGCCATGCATCTGAAACTGATTTGTCTGCTGCCACTTTTTGGCTGCCTCACTGCCGGCGGGCAGTCACCTGCCTTATCCTCCGGCACACTCCGGCGCTTCGAACAATTTCCGTCCCGTTTCGTGGATGCACGCACCGTAGACGTGTGGCTCCCCGACGGCTACGACACCTCCAGGCGTTATGCTGTGCTCTACATGCATGACGGACAAATGCTCTTCGATGCAGCCACGACCTGGAACAAACAGGAGTGGGGAGTGGACGAAACACTTGGCCGGTTGTTGGCCGAGGGTAAAATCCGCGACTGCATCGTGGTGGGCATCTGGAACAACGCCCCGAAACGCCACACCGAGTATTTCCCGCAAAAACCCTACGAGGCACTTCCCAAATCCCGGCGGAAAGCCCTCCTGCAGGAAAACCGCAGCGCAAAAAACCCGCTGTTTTCCGGAAAAATCCAGTCCGACAACTACCTGAAATTTCTTGTCCGGGAACTCAAGCCGTTTGTGGACCGGGAGTTTTCCACGTACGCAGAGCGCAGCCAAACGTTCATCGCCGGATCCAGCATGGGCGGACTGATTTCCCTGTACGCCATTTGCGAATACCCGGAAGTGTTTGGCGGCGCTGCCTGCCTGTCCACCCATTGGACGGGTATTTTCCGGGCAGAAAACAACCCCGTGCCGGGGGTATTCATGCAGTATCTGAAAAAAAACCTGCCCGATCCCGCGACGCACAAAATTTACTTCGATCACGGTACCGCCACGCTGGATGCCTTGTACCCGCCATTTCAGAAACAAGCCGACGACATCATGCGGGCCAAAGGGTTTTCCGAAGCAAACTGGATGACGCGGGTTTTTGAGGGAGAAGACCACTCAGAAAATGCGTGGAAAAAACGACTGGAGGTGCCGGTGCTGTTTTTATTGAGAAAATAACACGTGTCACGTTTTATAGTCAACGCTATGAAAATCAGTCTTTCCGATCTCACTCCCTTCGAAATTACGCGCGGGTTCTCCGCCCGAATGATCCACACCGATCACATGACCATTGCCTTTGTGGATGTGGATGCAGGCGCCGAACTTCCGGAACACGCACACATCCACGAGCAGGTGACCAATCTGCTGGAAGGGGAGTTTGAACTTGTTTTGGGCGGAGAGACTATGCTCCTGAAACCCGGGCAGGTAGTGGTCATTCCATCCAACATGCCGCATTCGGGCCGGGCTTTGACAAAATGCCGTATTCTGGATGTATTTCAGCCGGTGCGGGAGGATTTCCGGAAGGGAGAGGTCGCGTATGCAAAACGGTGAGCGTACATTTGTCGGTAAAAAAATCAACCAATCATGGCAATCGCAAAACCGTTCAACCTCCAAAAATGGATTGACGAAAACCGGCACCTCCTCCAGCCGCCGGTAGGCAACAAACAACTCTACGTGGGCAACGACGACTTCATCGTCATGGTTGTCGGCGGCCCAAACGGTCGCAAGGACTACCACTGGGAAGACGGCGAAGAGTGGTTTTACCAGTTGGAAGGCGACATTCAGGTAAAAATCATCAACGAAGACGGCAAGCCCGAAACGATTGATATCCGCGAGGGTGAAATGTTCCTTCTGCCCGCCCGTGTGCCGCACTCACCGCAGCGCCCGGCCAATACCGTGGGTCTTGTCATGGAGCGCACCCGCCGCCCCAAGGAGGTGGACAAACTGATGTGGTACTGCGAAGGCTGCGGCCAGAAACTGTACGAGGCCGGTTTTCCGCTCACCGACATCGGCACCCAGATCAAAGCCGCCATCGAGGCCTTCAAAAACGACTTGACCGCACGGACCTGTCAACATTGCGGTACCGTGATGGAGTTGTAACAACCCTGTCATTTAGTTTGCTGCCCTTCAACGCAGTAGCGTGACATCTCCCTTGTAGGTTTCTTCCTCGCCGTTGGCAAACCGCACCGTGATGTAGTATACATACACATCACTGGGCGCGGCCTCGCCGTTCACTTTTCCGTTCCACACTTTTTCCGAGGGTGTTGCTTCAAAAACCTGGTTGCCCCAGCGGTTGAATACCCGAAACTCTACCACTTCCAGTTCGCTGCCGAATGTTATGGCTCCGCTGAAGGTGTCGTTGTTGCCGTCGCCGTCGGGGGTGAAAGCATTTGGAAATGCAATGCAGCGCTGCACCAGCACTTCGAACGGCCCTGCGCCGGCTGTACAGCCGTTTGCCGTGGTGGCAATAACCGTGTACAAAACGGTGGTTGGTTCGGCGGCGCCGGGCGGTGTGATCACAACGGAGTCCTGCGTGGCGCCGGGGATCACTTCACCGTTTTGGTACCAAACCAGCGTAGCGGATGCGGGCGCTACCTCCACTTCGAGCGCGATGCGTTTGCCTTCACAAACAAGTTCCTGTAGCGTGTCGGTCGTGATGGCGCCAAGCGAAACACCCGGCAGCACATTGACTGTGACCGGGTCCAGTGCCGTGCAGTTGGGCTGGTAGGTAAATACTGCCGTGTAGGTCGTGGTATCGGCCGGCGTCACGGTCAGGCTGGCGCCGTTGCCCGGGCCGGGCGACCAGGTAATCGTACCGGTCACGCCGGGCGAGGTGGTGACGGTGGCGTTCAGGGTAACCGGTACCCCGAAGCAGGCCGACTGGTCGGCACCCGCATTGATCGTGGCACTGTTTACCGTGACGGTCACCTGGCCCTGGTTTTTGCACTGGCCCTGTGCCTGTACGGCGTATGTGGTCGTAGTGGCAGGGGTCACGGTCGGGTTGCTGATACCGGGATTGGAAATGGACGCCGGGTCGCCGGGCGGCAGCACCGTCCAGGTGTACACATCGTTCTGGTTGACCGGGATGTCGTTCAATTTTACATTGCCCCCGATACAAATGGTGGTATTGGCAAGACTCAGCGCCGGCTGCGGCAGCACCGATACCGTCACCGTCGCCTGTCCCGGGCAGTCGGCTTCCGGCGTGGTGACCGTGTAACTGCTCGTGGACAACGGGTTCGCCCTTGGGGTTTTGCAATCCAGACAAGACAGTGTGCCGGTCGGGTCGTCCCATTCAATTTTCTGGTCGGGCATCACGTCTATGATAATTTGAGCGGTATCGCCCGGACAAATCGGCTGCGGATTGGTCACGGTAAACACGGGCGGTATGCCCACCGGCAGATCAACAGTGGTGGTGTCTTTGCACGCACCGGTTTGGCTTGCGGTAGCGAGCGAATAGGTATGCGTAGCGGAGGCGACAACAACCATATTGGGTTCATCCAGCGGCGTAAGTTGCTCGCCGAACATATCCCATTCGTGGGTCAGGCCGGGAAAAATGCCCGGATCGTAAAATTTGTTCAGCAGCAGGTACACGGTATCCCCCGGGCAGTAAATCGGCTTTTCCGGATCGCGGCGCAGGCTCAGGTCGGGCAGGGAATCCACACGAATGTGGATGGAATCCTGCACCTGACAATTGTTGATTTCATAGATCACCCGGATCGTGATGGACTCGTCGGGGGAAGTTTTTACCGTCGGGCCGCTTGTTGGCACCACATAAAACGGCGGCTGCCAGAAGATCGGCGCACCTGCCGGATTGGCGGCGGCGGTCAGGGTGAGCGTATCGCCGAGACAGATGGCAAGCGTGTCCGCGCCGAGGATTTCGACATTAGCCGGCGTAACGGTTACGGTAGCCGAAGCCGTTTGGGTGCAATATCCGTTGGCGCTGGTGGCCGTCAGGGTGTAGGTGGTCGTTTGGTCGGGCGTAGCAATGGGGCCGGAAATATTGTCGGCGCTTAGCCCTTGTGCCGGCGACCAGGAATAGGTTGTGCTGCCTTGCAGGTTGTTGGCCAATTGCACCGGGTAGTTCTGGCAGGTCGTGATATTGGCAAACGCAAGGGTCGGGAAAAACAGCGTGTCCACATTTAGCGTAATGTCTTTCACCTCGGGCGCGCATCCGGGTACAGCCAGCGTAGCGGTGTAGGTAATCGTGGAAAGCGGGTAAGCCAGTGGCGAGGCGCTGGTGGCATCGCTCAGGCGGGATTTGGGCGACCAGGTGATGTTGGCTTCGCCCGCATTGGTAAGCGCCAGCAACTGGACCGTATCGCCAAGGCACATATTCGGGTTGCCCAAGGCCTGTACCGCCAGTGTCGGAATGGAAATGAGTTTGACAAAAACCGAGGCCGTATCGGAACAGGTGCCGATGGAGCCGACCACCTGCAACGCAATACTCTGCGTCGGCGTAATCGTCGGGTTGGGGATGCCCGGGTTGCTGATGGCCAACGGAGGCGTCCAGAAATAGTCTTGCGCACCGCTCGCCAGCAGTTGGGCGGTGCCGCCCGGGCACACATACACGGTGTCGGCGCCGCCATTGACGACTACTTCGGCATCGTCGCGCAGTTCGAGAGTGAGGGTTTGGAACACCACTGTCCCACAGCCGAAATCATTGGACAAAGAGATCGTGATGGTTTCCGTGCCTTCCGGCAAACCGTCGGCCAGGGGGATAATCGGGAACGTCAGCGCCGTATCCCCGGGCTGGAACGTGATGACCGCCGGAATGTTCAGCGTGTAATCCACGCCCTGCTGTGCCGAGCCGCCGACGGTAATGGTATACGAAACGGCTTTGGTTTTGGGTTTGCTCAGGCGGATAACGAGCCGGTCGTCGGCGCCGCTGCAACTTTCGATAAAATAATCCAGCCCGCTGGCAAATGCCACAGATAGTTCCGGCGCTCCGCCCCGCACTTCGGATATGAACACCCCGGAATCGAACAGGCGGTCGAAGCGGTCGGCTACGGCAAGTTTGAGGCGGTAGGTATTGCAGGGAATGACATCCACGCGGGCGGTGAGGCTTTTTTTCACGCCCATAAAATCGGAGGTGAAGCCGTCGTACTGGAGGGTGGAGCCAAGCGACACCTCATTGTTTCGGAAGTATTCCCAGTTGATCGTGTTGTTCACGCTGTTGATTTGCACGGGGGTATTGGTGCTCGGGAGCACGGCAATGTTTTGCGCATTGCCGAGGTTGGGATCACCCACAATGCCCGGGCCGGAGGCAAGAAAGGCGAAGATGTCGTTGAACTGGTTGTTGGCGTACTCCGGGTATTCTTCGGAACCGAACACGTACTCGAACGCGAGTTCATCAGCAGCCACGAATACATCCATTTCAATGACACAGGCATCCAGCGAGGGCGTGCCGTTGCCCTGAATAGTGGACAGGTAGTTCAGGTTGGCGTCGCCGAGTGCATTGTTATCCAGAGATGTGCCCTGATTGTTGTTGGGGCCAATCACGAGGTCGGCGCCGCCGGAGGTGAGCACCAGCCCGCGGCGCAGGCCGAGGTCGTTGTTGTCGGAAGCAAACGAGAAGGTACCGTAGGCGCCGGGCGGGCATTTGTCAATGCTGGAGATGGTAACCGTGGTGCCGGGCGCCGCTACGGCGTTCACGATGTCTACCGTGGTCACGGCCGTTTCCACTTCGATGGCAGAAGGCGGGTCGCAGGCCTGAGCACTGCACTGCCAACTGCCCTGAAAACCCTCGAATTGTACCGTAGCGTCCGACTGGAACTGCACGGTCAGGCAACCACTGGACGCCTGCACCCCGAAGCACACCGCACCGCCGCCGTCGGCGCCGAATACATCGCTGAAACTGTTGATCTGCGCCACAATAGGCGCCGTAGTATTCGGGCCGTCGAAAAACGTGAGCACATCGAAGCCTGGCGAGAACGCACCGCCGGCATCGAGGCTGAAATAATCGAGCGTAAAATTGATGCAGGAGGCGGGCACACTGGGGCAAATCGTGAACACATAGTCTTCGTTGGCGCCATAGTCGTCGTTGGGGCCGCCGCTGTCATACAGCGTGCCGGCGCACAAGGTGGAGCCGCCCTGGTCAATGGTGACAATGGGCGGAATTTCGTTTACGCAGAGGTTGAAAATACCCGCATTGGCAGCCGTTCCCGACGAGGAAACCCGGATGAAATACACGGCGCCGGGTGTCAGGCCCTGCACGTCGAGGAACAGTTCGGTGCTGCCCGGAGTGCCTGCCACACAATCCAGTTCGGCCAGGCCGTCGGTCACACAGTCGCCCCGGTACACCGCCAACTGCGGATTGACGATGGGGTCGGCGCCGGTGCCGGTCAACTGGATTCGGAAATCGAGCGGGGCTGTCGGACACACGAAGGTGAACCACACGTCGTTTCCGCCGCCGCCGGCACTGAAGCACGAAGGCTGGTTGTTGGCGCCGATATTGGAGGGCGTGGCGTTCAGGTTGGTGTACTCGGCACTGGTGCATACCGGCGCCGTGCCAAGCGGTACGGGTGTATCGCAGTTGTCGTTGGCGGGTGTTTGTGCAAGAAGTGGCGCGGCAAGGCAGCAGGCCGTAAGAAAAAGTGCAAGTTGTTTCATGTGCTCGAAGTGCAAGGCTTGGCGTTTCAGTAGTTTTCACCGCGGAGACGCGGAGTTTTTTCAAAACAAATCCTGCGAAAAACTCCGCGCCTCCGCGTCTCTGCGGTGAAAAAATGTTGAAGGCGAAATCGAGGCGCTAAAAAACGGCGATATTTCCGAAAAAACCGAATCCGGCCTTCCGCTTTTGTTTGCCCGTGCCAAAAGTAGGCAGAAGCCGGGAAAACGACATGTTGCTTGACCCGGGTTGGTAATTCGTATTTCCTGGATCGTAATTCACCCGACATTTGCCGCATGGAAAATCTCTGGCAGGAAATGGTTCGGACTGTTGTCGTCGGCTCGGAGCGACACCCGGTACCTGCGGAACTTTTGTCCGTACTGGGACTGGAGGCCGATGCCGACCCTGCCCGCACGGCTTTGCGCGCGCTGCCCGCCGCCCATTTGATGCAGCGTGCGGCGGCGCCGTTGGCCCCCGCGCCGGATTCGCTGTTTCCGCCTTGTCCGCCGGACACACGTACAGTTTGCCCGGCGGATGTCTTGCCGCCACTGCGGACGATGCTGCAACACGATGCCTACCCGACGGTACTGCCGGAGTTTTTCGAATTGATGCACGCGCGCCAATGGCGCCTGCCGCCGGAGTTGGCGCCCGAGGTGCTCAATTTTTTATCCCGAAAAAGACTGGTTTTGCCGGCAGCAAATACAGCAATGGGGCCGGTGGCGCACTGGCTTGCGCTGCAAAATCCGGAGTGGGCGTTTTTTCTGAAAAAAACAAAAACCGCCGCGCCGAAATCCGGCATCGGAGCGGGCAAAACGCCGGCGGCCGGTAGCCGTCTTCAGCCGGATTTATCGGCACTGCCCGAAGCGCTTTGGAAACGCTGCATGCTGGATTTGTTGCGCGAAGAAACCCTGCTGGAATCGCCCGATTCCGCCCTCGTCCATGCATTGCTGGAGGCCGGACACCGGTGGCCCCGGGAATTGTTGCTCGCGGTTTGGGAATACCCGCTACACCGGGGGTATGCCCGGCAATGGTCGCCGCCCAAACACCTGCGCGCCCTGCTTCAGCGTGCCGCACACCGCTGTCGCCCGGCCGACGCGCTGGGCATCGAGCCGGCTTCCGGCGAATGGCCGTATTCCTGGCACAATGAACTGGTGCAGGTGCGCGGCGTGGTGCAGTTTCGGGCGCGGCTATGGGAAATTTTCGGATTTTGAGGAACGTGCGAAAATTAGCCCCGAAGCGGCCCAAAAAAAGTTTCACAGAGGCTCACAGAGTTTGAGAGGACACAGAGGGTTGCCCGATTAAGAGTGGACGGATTCCTCCGGAATGACAAAAAACTCTGTGTCCTCTCAAACTCTGTGAGCCTCTGTGACACCTTTTTGTGCTATCTACGTTCCTAAGCCGCCCGCGTTCCTCACAATTTACCCAAGGTCGTCTCCACAAACTTCGTCAGCGCTTCGCCGCGCAGCATACCCTGCTGAAGCAGGGCCACATCGTACAGGTACTGGGCCAGCGCGGTCTGGTCGGCTTCGTTTTCGGCTTTGACCAACTTGCCGGCAACCAAAGGGTGGTTGGTGTTCACCACCACGTTGAACGAATCGAGGAAATCGCCGCCTGCGCCCATACCTTGCAGGGCCTGCATTTCTTTCATGCGGCGCAAAAACTCGGGCCGGGTGATGGTCACCGGCGCGTCGTCGGGCGCCAGCGCGGCGCACTCCACGCGACCGCCGGAAGTTTTGTTTCCGACGGTTTTTTCAAAAACCGATTTCACCGATTCGATCTCCTGCTCGCTGAGCACCGAGGTTTTTTGCTCCTCTTTTTGCACGAGGTTGTCCAGTGTGTCGGAGTCAATGCGCACAAACAGCAGGTCCAGATTCGAGCGGTACTCGAGGTGCTGCATCCAGTGGTTGTCGAGCACGGTATCCATTTTCAGGACGTCGTAGCCGCGGTTTTTGGCGGCTTTCACGAGCGCGTCGTGTCCTTCCGGGTCCTGGGTGTAGATGCAGACGACCTTCTGGTGTTTGTCGGTCTGGTTGGCTTTGATTTTTTCCTTGTAGTCGGCCAGCAGGTGGAATTCGCCGGCGGTATTTTCCATCAGGGCGAAGTTCATGGCCCGCTCCTGGAATTTTTGGTCGGAAACCATGCCGTATTTCACAAACACGCCGAGGTCGCGCCATTTCTGCTCGAACGCCTGGCGGTCGGCTTTGAACAGTTCGTGCAGTTTGTCGGCCACTTTTTTGGCGATGTACTCGCTGATTTTCTTGACGTTGGCGTCGCTTTGCAGGTAGGAGCGCGACACGTTGAGCGGGATGTCGGGCGAATCAATGACCCCGTGCAGCAGCAGGAGCCACTCGGGCACGATTTCGCGGACGTCGTCGGTCACGAACACCTGGTTGCTGTACAGGTGGATTTTGTTTCGGGACACCTCCACGGCGTTTCCGAGTTTGGGGAAATACAGGACGCCCGTCAGGTTGAACGGGTAGTCAATGTTCAGGTGAATCCAGAACATGGGTTCCGCTGCCATGGGGTACAGGGAGCGGTAAAAGTCGAGGTAGTCCTGCTCCTTGAGTTCGGTGGGCGTTTTTTTCCAGAGCGGGCGGGTTTCGTTGATGATGTTGGCCACCTCGCGTTTTTCTTCTTTGGCCTCGTCGCCCTCGCCCACAGTTTCGTACTCGGTACGCGTGCCGAACTGGATGGGTACCGGCAGGAATTTGCAGTATTTCTCTAACAGGTCTTCGATCCGGTGTTTTTCGAGGAAATCCTGATTTTCCTCGTTGATGTAGAGGATGATGTCGGTGCCGCGGACGTCTTTTTCAATTTTTTCAAGGCTAAACTCGGGCGAGCCTTCGCAGGTCCAGCGCACGGCATGGGCATCCGGTTGCCAGGAACGGGTGACGACCTCCACCTTGTCGGCTACCATAAATGCCGAATAGAACCCGAGGCCGAAGTGGCCGATGATGCCGCCGGTTTCGTATTTTTCGAGAAAATCGGTGGCGCTGCTGAACGCGATCTGGTTGAGGTATTTCTGGACTTCCTCCTCGGTCATGCCGATGCCGTGGTCGCGCACGATCAGGCGTTTGTTTTCCGGTTCGATTAAAATCTGAATGGTGGTATCGCCGATTTCGCCTTTCACCTCGCCGCGCTGGGCCAGCACCTGAAGTTTTGTGGTGGCGTCTACGGCGTTCGACACGAGTTCGCGCAGGAAAATCTCGTGGTCGGAGTAGAGGAATTTTTTGATGATGGGGAAGATGTTCTCGGTCTGGACGGAAATAGTACCTTTTTGCATAAGTCGGGACGGTTTTATTGAACAGCCCGTTTCCAAAGCGCGTGCCATCCGTCGCGTGGCTGACAAAATGACGCATAAACTACCCGGTTTCGGATACGACACGGCACCGGACCTGGAATTTTCCATACCCGGCAAACCATGTTGGCACAGTCCTTGCAAATGTGCAGTGTCGCCAAAGAGCGGCAACCGAACAAAAACAATCGGTTGATTTTTACAGGCATCGGAAAAAATTCCATGAAGAATATTAAGGTCAAATGTGGCCTTAAGCCCGTGGGGAGGGACCAGTCCGCTGGGGGGTAGGGCTGGTCTCCTCACCACAAATTTTAATACCCGATTTTAAGGTGTGAACTTTGACAGGGCCGGCTATTCGCCGGCCCTGTTTTGTTATTTGGTCTCCACGATTGGAGGAAACCCGAACAAGGCGCGCATTTTGAAATAAATATCCGTGTTGTCGTACAGGCCGTTGAACTGTTCGGCGCCGGGGCCGTAGGCGAACACCGGCACGAGGGCGGGCGTGTGGTAGTCGGTGGTGAATTTGATTTTCAGCGATTTTTTGTCGGCGCCCCGGAGCAGGGCCATGCCGCCGGTTTCGTGGTCGGCTGTCACAATTACGAGTGTGTTGCCGTCCTGTTCGGCAAAACGCAGCACCTCGCCGATAGCCCTGTCGAAATCCAGCATTTCCTGCACGGCCATAGTGTCTTTGTTGGCATGGCAGGCCCAGTCAATCTGCGCACCTTCGATCATGAGGAAAAAACCTTTTTCGCTGCGCTGTGCCAAAAATTCCGGCGCCAGTCGGGCCGCCAAGGGCAGGTAGTCGCGACCTTTCAGCACCGATTCCGGTTCTTTGAGCGCGGAAAACCATGCGAATGGGCTAGCCGGGTCGGGAGTGAATTGCCCCAGCGGTTTTTGCTGAAAATCGCTCACCGCGTAGCCTTTGTCCACAAGTTCCCGGCTCAGATTTCGGCGGTCGGATTCGCGATCCACGAAGTAGCGCATGCCTCCGCCGATAAACAGATCAATGTCGGTTTTCAGAAAATACGCCGCGATTTCCTCCATGTATGTGCGGTCCCGAGCATGCGCGATAAACGACGCCGGCGTGGCGTGCGTGATGCTGGACGAGGTGACCAAACCTGTGGCAAGGCCAAATGCCTCGGCGTCTTCGAGGATGGTAAGACAGGGTTCTTTTCGAACCGTCATACCGATGGCGCCGTTGTAGGTCTTGCAGCCGCAGGCAAATGCCGTGGCTCCTGCAGCCGAGTCGGTGATCAGGTTTTTGGCCGAATGCGTTTTGATCAGGCCCGTTGCAGGAAATCGCTCCAGATTCAGGCCTTCCGGTTGCGCGTACAGACCGGCAGTGACCTGTGCCAGCCCCATCCCGTCGCCGATCATCAGGATGATGTTTTTGGGCGTCTTGGCCGGTTCCGGCGTCGGATAGACCGCTGCGGTTCGGTTGCTTTGAAAACCGAAAACAAAAGCCGTCAGCAAAAATGCAATCTGTTTCATGCGCCAAAAATATGGTTTAAGGTTGGAAGGTTTCGGGTTGAAAGGTTTTCCGCCCACGGATTTATCC
>CAYMQY010000025.1:0-7945 GCA_964392655.1 uncultured Saprospiraceae bacterium | reverse complement strand
CGGGAAGGAGAAATTTCAGCCCACGGATTTATCCGTGGGATATTCAGCGCGACAGCGCGCGTTTCAGTTCCTCAAGATTTTGTTGAATGTCCGGTTGGTAAAAGGCGGCGATGATGTCCCGTTTTTCCCGTTTGCTCAGGTGCAGGCTCATGGAGGCTTCGTTTTCTTTTTTCAACGGGCGGTACACAAACCGGATGACTTGCAACTGTGTGGAATCCAGCACGTCCTGGAGCAGGGAAAGCGCATTATCCTGCTCAAAATCCTGCATGGACGTCAGGCCGGCTGCTGCGCTGAACGGCGAGAACAGGTTTTCCACGATACCTTTCGAGTCGCGTTCCTTGATAGGGCGCTTCTTTTCCCAGCACCGCACCTGCACGATAACAATGCCTCCGGTATTTTCTGCTATCCAGTCGCGGAATGTTTGTGCAAACCGCACAGCCGTGGCAATGCCGTAGTTGTCCCGAAATCCTGCATCCATCACTTCCGTGGCCGGCTGGGAGGGCAGCCAGGTCGGCGGCAGAATGAGCGGGTACGAGCAGTTCATGCGCAGGGCCGTGGTGAACGACAGGCTGTCGGCCTGTTGCCAGGCAAACAGGCGTCGGAAATCCACACCGTCCACATCCGTGGGGATACTGCCCGGCGGGCGCATCAGGTACGATACACCTTGCGGACTGATAAGCAGCCGCCGGGCGTCGTTGAGCAAAAAAGGTGATACCAGGAGCATGGGTATCCGGGCCTCTGCTTCGGGTTGGCGGTAATCGGCCAGACGCCGATCCAGCAAGCCGCGGCAGTTCTCGTTGAGCTGGTGCTCAAACAAGTACCCGCGATCCTTGCGGTACCGGTGACCCGCAGCGTGAAAGGTGCCGAAGGGGAAAAACAGGTCGTTCGAGATAATGGCAAAACTGACCGGGTTGAGCAGGTCAAGGCCCATATCGGCCAGGTATGCCGTGTCATGCACCGAAATCGGCGCACCTTCCTGCCGGCGCAGGCACAATTCCCGCAAATACGCCGCGCCCACCATGCCACCGGAAGCGCCGGAGATGAGCGCCGTTTGGCGCAGTAATCGCCCGTCCGTGGCTTCGTCGGCCCGCTGGAGGGTCTGCATGGTCCAGACGGAAGAACGCATACCGCCGCCGCTTACGCAAACGAATACCAATTTCGGACGTTCCACACCTGCCGCGCGGTTTTTGGCCAGCCAGTTTTCGAGGATTTTTTTCGTTCGGGCAATATCCAGCGCTACCGTATCGGGGTGGCAGATGGCCTCAAAGGATTTGTAAGAGTACTCGGCCGGTTTTTTTCCGGAATAATCCAGCCCATAAGCCCGGTTTCGGTAGTGAAACAGGCCCATGCCGGTGACAAAGTTGACAGTAACCAGCAGCAATAAAAAAACCAGCAAAGCCCAGCGCCGGAACCAGAACACGATGGCTCCGAATAGCGCCATAGCCATACTTGCCAGCAAAAAAATCGTAGCGCCGGTAGGTATTCGTGCCCAGGGTTGCTCCATAAAAAGCCCCAGAAACATCAGCAGGAGCACAGCGGCGAGCTGTACCACAACAGCGTTCAGGTGGTTTTGGCGAAACACTCTTTCCAGAATCTCTTTGTCGTAATGGTCCACGCTGCGTACCGGGCGCAGTCGCAGCCGCTCGGTCATGTATGTATCCACCCGCCAGCGGGCTGCGCCTTTACGAATCTCGCGGATGGTCGGTACGTGCGACCCGGGCGCCAGCAAGCGGCTTCCGGGGCGAGGCGTAAAATGACCGGGTTTCAAAATGGACGCAAGGTCTTTGTTGGTCAGGTGCAGGTATGCTGCCAGCGCTACAATGACGGCTGCCAATCCTGTCAGAAAACCTGCCACATTGCGCAGGATTTCCAGTACGCCCGCCAACTCATCGTGCGCCTGAAACCAGATCGAAGTGGCCAGATAGGCAATCAGAAAAGTAAAAGGAATGATGCTGTTGTTCAGCCCGAATTTGGTGAACGGCGCGCTCAGGGTAGCCAGAAACGGGAACCGGCTGGCACATAGCAGGTACGTAGTCAGGTTCCAGATCAGGAAAAAAGCGCCGCAGGCCGCACCGGTCAGGAAAAAACTCCAGAAATTGACTTCCCCGTGGTACTCGGGCATGAGCAGAAGGTAGTACACTCCGAAAAAATGGCCGATTTCACCGGTCATCAGCAGGGCCAGAAACACCCAAAGCGCAACCAGCATCACGTGGTTGCGCACGTGCAGCACAAGCAGCCGAACGGGAAAGGCGTAGTAGAGCAGCAAACGAGTACGTTTCATGTTGCGGAAAACGGTACACAAGTAACGAACAGCAGGTTCAAATCGCCAAATAAAGGGCAATACAATTTCTTTAACGCCGCATTAACACTAAAGAATCGTTTTTGGCAGTTTCCTTGGTACTTGCATGCGTATCAAGTGTGCATTCAACCTGACCAAACTAACAATACCATGAGGAACATGCTTTTTTTGCTGCTTTTTGCCCCCGTTGCCCTGTTTGCCGATCAAGGCAATCCGACGCTCGAAGCCATTTCGAGGGCGCTTGGCAGCGGCGATGCCAATGCGTTGTCCCAATATCTGGCCGACAACGTGGAGGTGTCCATTCTGGATAAGGAACAATCGTGTTCACGGACCAAGGCCACCGGACTGCTTCAATCCTTCTTTGAAACAAACAAACCCAAGGGATTCAGTCAGGTACACCAGGGCACCAGCCGGGAAAACAGCGATCAGTACTGCATCGGCAATTTGTCGGCAAGTACCGGTACCTATCGGGTGTACATTTACCTGAAAGTAGGCGGCGGCTCGTCGTCCATTCAGGAAATCCGTTTCGACAAAGGTTAACTACGGCATAAAGCCACGGTACGCAATCGTACCAACCAACCTTATTTTCGCCTACATTTGCGCCGTTTCCGGGCACCGCTCAGGTGCCCGGATATGTTTTTTTGCTACATGGCGCGTATTCTGACCTTTCCTTTCTTCATTTGGTGCATTTTCCTCCTCTGGCAGTGCGGCTCGCCCGACAATCCGCCCGGAGGAGAAGGCGACCGACAGTTGGCCAAGGTGTACAACAAAAGCCTGTACCTCTCGGAACTGGACGGTATTGTGCCGGAAAACACCACTCCGGGCGACAGCGCTCTGATGGTGTCGGCATTCGTGCAGCGCTGGATTCGCGACCAGTTGCTCATGTACGAAGCGGAGCGCAACATCCCCAAAGATCTGAACATTGACAAATTGGTACGCGACTACCGGGCGAGCCTCGTGCGCTTCAATTTCGAAGAGCAAATCATTGCCGAAAAATTGGACAGCATCGTTTCGGAACCCGAACTGAAGACCTTTTATGAAAACAACAAGGATCAGTTTCAATTGGAGAGCACCATCCTCAAGTGCCAACTCCTCAAACTTCCGCCCAACGCCCCGCAAAACGAACTCAACAAACTCTGGTACGGCCGCACGGCCTCCGATGCCGCCAAACTGCGCAACTACGCCAAACAATGGGCAGCCCTTGCCCTGCTCGACACCGAAAAGTGGTATAAGTTGGAGGAAATAGCCGCGCTTTTGCCCAAAGGAACGTTAAGCTCCGACAACGTGGGCACCCGGCGGGAAGGAACCCTCAGCGACGGCGACTTCCGGTACTACTACCGCGTCCTCGAAACCGTCAAAGGCAAAGAAACCGCCCCCTTCGAGTATGTCAAAGAACAAGCCTCCAAGGTTATCCTGCACAAACGCAAACTGGAATTGCTCGAACGCTGGAAAGAAGAACTTTACCAACAGGAACTCCGACGCCAGAATATCCAGATACTTCAGTAGAGGAGTACTTGGGAAAACCAAACCCGCAAACAAAAACAGGACTATGAATTTTTCAACCATGATATTCAACCGTTTGAACCAAACCTGCGCCGCATTCAGGCTGTTGCCGGCTTTGCTGCTCCTGTCGGCTCCGGTATTTTCACAAAACGAAAGAGCCATTATTGACAAGGTCGTCGCCACGGTAGGCGGCGAGGTCATCCTGCTGAGCGAGGTGCAGGAACAACTGTCTTACCTGAAACAGCAAGACCCAAACCTGCCGCCCGACCATGTTTGCATCGCCATGCAAAACCTGCTGGCGCAAAAACTGCTCGTCAATCAGGCCAAAATTGACTCCATCCCGCTCAAGGACGAAGAGGTGGAAAACCAGTTGGAAGCCCGCGTCGAGCGCCTTCGGGTGTATTTCAACCAGGATGAAAAGGCCATTGAGGAATATTACGGCCAAACCGTCAACGAAATCAAAGACCAGATGCGCAACGACATGCGCAGCCAACTTTTGGCCGAACGTATGCAGGGTGAAATCACCGCAAAGGCAACCGTTTCGCCCTTAGAGGTTCAGGCGTTTTTCAATAAAATTCCGAAGGACTCACTCCCGTACTTCAACTCCGAAGTGGAAGTGCGCGAACTCGTGTACAACCCGCCTGTGAACGCCGAGGAAAAAACAAAAGCCCGCGAATTTCTGGAAGACCTGCGCCGCCGCATTGTCGAGGGCGGCGAAAGTTTTGCCGACCTCGCCAAAAAACACAGCGCCGACCCGGGCAGCGGCAGCAAAGGAGGCGACCTCGGCTGGCAAAAACGCGGCACCTTCGTAGCCGAATTCGAAGCCGCCGTGTACAAACTCGATCCAAACCAGATCAGCCCGCTCATCGAAACCGAATTCGGCTTTCACCTCATCCAGTTGCTCGAACGCCGCGGCAACCTCGTGCATGCTCGCCACATCCTGATCAAGCCCGAAATTACCGACAAAGACCTCGAAATGGCTGAAGCCAAACTCGACTCCATCCGCCAACTTATCACGAACGGCGACATGACGTTCACCCTTGCCGTCAAACAGTTCGGCGACAAAAACGTGGCCAGCTACAACAACGACGGGCGCGTAGCCAACCCGCGTACCGGAAATACCTTCTTCGAAGTAGCCGACCTCGACACCAACATCTTCTTTGCCATTGACGGCATCTCGCCCGGCGAAGTGACCGAACCCATACCCTATCGCGCTCCCGACGGCACCCGCCGATTCCGACTTGTACAATTGCAAAGCCGTTCCAAACCCCACAAAGCCGACCTGAAGCAGGATTACAATAAAATACAGGCGGCAGCGCTCGAGCAAAAGAAGGGCGACTACCTCGAAAAATGGGTGCTGGAAAAACTCCGCGCCACCTACATGACTATCAACGATCCATTTGATACCTGCCCCAACCTGCAGGAAATGATCAAAGCCGGCCGCACCGTACGCCCCTGATTCGCTAAAACTGCCCATTCAAACATACGTCAATTGATGTCCATGAAATTGCCTTTTCTCGGCCTTGTCCTGCTCGCACTCGGTGCGGTAGCCGCACAAGCCCAAAGCCCCGCTGATTCCACGCTGCCCATTATGACCTACGATAAACCGACCGATTACGAGATCGGCGGCGTGCGCGTCACCGGCGCTCAATTTGCCGACCCGCAGGCGCTCGTGTCTATTACCGGTCTGCGTGTAGGCGACAAGTTGCGCATTCCCGGACCCGCTGTGGCCAAGGCCCTGCAGGCGCTTTGGGGATTACGTCTGTTCACCGACGTACAAATCATCCGAGAGCGCACGCAAGGCAACGTAATTTTCCTCGAAATCGCCGTCAAGGAACTGCCCCGCTACACCCGGCACTTTTACACCGGCGTGAAAAAAGGCAAACACGAAGACCTGAACGCCATCGTAAACAAGTTTCTCCAAAAAGGAACCATCCTGACCGAGCACAGCAAGGTGTCCATCAAACACGGCATGGAGAAATACTTCATCGAGAAGGGCTACCTCGATGCCAACGTCACCCTGAAAGTTAACCCCGACGAACGCGCCACCAACGGCGTCATCATCGAGTTTGTCGTGAACCCCGGCCCGCGCATCAAAATCAGCGACATCCGGTTCGTCGGCAACAAGCAGGTGAAAGCCAAAACCCTGCGCAAGAAAATGGAAAACACGAAGCGCAAGGGCAAGATTTTCAAAAAGTCCAAACTCGTGGAAAGCGACTACGAGGACGACAAATACGCCATTGAAAAATACTACAACTCCATCGGTTTCCGCGACGCCCGCGTGCTGCGCGACAGCATCTGGCGCACCCCCAAGGGCGATGTCGTCCTGCAACTCGACATTCAGGAGGGCAACCGCTACTACTTCCGAAACATCACCTGGAAAGGCAACACCATCTACGAAAACCGGGCGCTCGACCAGGTACTCGGCATCAACAAAGGCGATGTGTTCAACCAGGAATTGCTCACCACACGCCTGTCGTTCAGCCAGGACGGGCGCGATATTTCTTCACTGTACCTCGACAACGGCTACCTGTTTTTCCGCGCCGATCCGGTGGAAACCGCCATCGAAAACGACTCAATTGACCTCGAAATCCGCATCTACGAAGGCCCGCAGGCCACCATTGACCGCGTGGTCATCAAAGGCAACGACCGCACCCACGAGCACGTTATCCGTCGCGAACTGTACACTCGTCCGGGCGACAAGTTCAGTCGTTCCGATATCATCCGCTCACAGCGCGAGATCGTCAATCTCGGCTACTTCAACCCCGAAGCGCTCAGCATCAACACCCCGGTAAACCCCGAGCGGGGCACCGTGGACATCGAGTACACCGTGGAAGAAAAACCCTCCGACCAACTCGAACTGTCGGCGGGCTACCAGCCAAGCACGGCATTCTCCCGCGGAGGGGTCATCGGTACGCTGGGGGTGACATTCAACAACTTTTCGCTGCGAAACATCAAAAACAGGGAAGCCTGGAACCCCTTGCCGCAGGGCGACGGCCAGCGCTTCAGCCTGCGCGGCCAAACTTCGGGGCAAAATTTCCAGTCCTACAACGTGTCTTTCACCGAACCCTGGCTGGGCGGCAAAAAACCCAACTCGCTCACGGTAGCCGGATTTTACAACAAAATTTCCAGTGGTTTTGAAGGCTCGTCCACATATCAGCAACTCACTATTTTGCAAGGTTCGGTTGGTTTCGGCACACGCCTGAAGTGGCCCGACGACAACTTCGTCTTCCGCGCCAACCTCGACATGCAAAACCTGAACATCAACAACTGGACAAGTTTTCGCGACGACAAGGGGCGCGTGGTCAATCAGGGTATTTACCACAACTACAGTTTTAGTTTAACCCTGGCGCGCAACAGCATCAACGACCCGATTTTCCCGAAAACCGGGTCGCTCGTGTCGCTCACCGTCAAGGCTACCCCGCCGTATTCCTGGTTCAAGGAAAAATCGTTTTACGAAAGCGACAACGTGCAGGACATTTACCGCTACATCGAGTACGTGAAGTGGCGCTTCGATGCCGAGTGGTACACCACCCTTGTGGGCAAACTCGTGCTGAAAACCCAGGCCAAAATCGGCATCCTCGACGGCTGGACGGACAAAACCGGCCTCAGCCCCTTCGAGCGTTTCGACCTGGGCGGCGACGGTTTGAACAACCAGAATTTCGGCTTTTTCGGGCGCAGCATCATCAGCATGCGCGGCTACGAGGTGTCCGACATCATGGCACCGTTCCCCGGTGGCGCCGGCGTGTTCAACAAGTACACCGTCGAACTCCGCTACCCGATCTCGCTCAACCCTTCCAGCACAATTTTTGTTACGGCGTTTGCCCAGGGCGGCAATGCCTGGCAATCGGCCAAAGATTTTAACCCGTTTGATCTGCGCCGTTCAGCCGGTTTCGGTCTGCGTGTGTTCCTGCCCATGTTCGGCACCCTTGGTTTCGACTACGGCTACGGATTCGACAAACCCTCGCTCATCAACTCGGGCGCCGGCTGGTCCCAATTTGCCAAGTTTAATATCGTACTCGGTTTTGAACCGGATTAAGGTTGGAAGGATTCTGGTTGGATTGTTGGAGGGTTGGAAGGTTTCAGGTTGGAGCGTTGCAAAAAAAAATCCTACCCTCCAACCAGTAACCTTAAATCCAGAAA
>CAYMQY010000024.1:7190-30852 GCA_964392655.1 uncultured Saprospiraceae bacterium | reverse complement strand
AGTTGTTTTTCGTTGTCCGTCATGGAAGGATAATTTTAAGTTTTTTTAAATCTGTTTCACTCAGCGTTGGGCTATTAGTTTCCGGTACAACCGCTCGGTCGGGTACCATTCGAGGGCACTCATAATCAGGCCGAAAATGGCTTTGCCTGTGAGGTTGCTCGGAGAAAGATTCTCGGCTAGTGCCTCGGCCAAACTGTGGTTGATCCAATCAAACAGGATCGCCAGCAAAGTTATCCCCACGAAATAAAACAGGGATGTGCGCAGGATGAAACGCGTTTTGCCGCCGGCGCGGCGGGTTTCCCAGCGTTCGATGAATTGTTGCCTTTCGTTGTCGGTCATGGCAGGATGTTTTTGTATCAATCTTTGATATCCAGGTGCAAGGCGTGAAAAAAGCGGTGCAGCAAAGGCGACAACATCAGGCTCGAAGCCACCAGAAATACCACGCCGCTGTACAACGCGTACATGCCGGCAAACAGGCGCACGGGGTCTTGCCGCTCGGGAGCCAACTTGTCAATTTCAAGTCCCGGCCCCATGCCCGTCAGGATCATGGAAGCGTTGTAAAACGCGTCCGTCCAGCCGATTCCGGCAAAATAGCGGTAGCCGATCATTCCGAACAAAAGCGAAACCGCCAGAATGGCCGAGGCGACGGCGCCATAGCGCAATACGCGGCTTGCGAATTTGTGGCTCGGCAGCAAGGGCTGTGAACGATGCTCAAACATGGTGCGAACGTACACGTTTTTTTATCAAAAACTACCTGCTTCTACGCTCAAATCAAGCCCCTCGACTTCAGTTCCAGGTATTTGTTGATCGTGTTCAGGGTCAGGTCTTCGGGTTTGGTCAGCACCGCCTGGATGCCGTACTGGCGGAGTTTGGACACCATATCCTTTTTGTCCTGCAAAAACTTGCGCGCCACAGTCTGCCGGTAAATGTCGGCGGTGTGGCGCACGTCTTCGTTGGCCAATGCGCGGATCTCGGTGTTTTCAAAAAACACCACCACTAAGAGGTGGAAGCGGCTGAGCCGGCGCAGCGTGGGCAGGGCGCGTTCGAGGGCATGCATACTTTCGAAGTTGGTAAACAACAGCAGCAGCGACCGCGCACCAATGAACCGCCGCACCGCCTCGTACAGCAGTTCGTAGTTCGACTCGCCGCTGCGTTCCTTTTCCCGGTACAGCGCCTCCAGAATTTTGTTCAACTGCGCGGCGCTGCGCTCGGCCTTGAGCGTGGCGCCCATGACGTCGGAAAACGTGAGCAACCCGGCCTTGTCCTGTTTTTTGAGAATGATGTTGCTGATAGCCAGTGTCGTGTTGACGGCGTAATCCATCAGGCTAAGGCCCTCGAACGGCATGCGCATTACCCGGCTTTTGTCCACAATGCAGTACACCTGCTGACTGCGCTCGTCCTCGTACTGGTTCACCATGAGCGCGGCGCGGCGGCCCACGGCTTTCCAGTTGATGCTACGGTAGTCGTCGCCCTGCACGTAGTTTTTGATTTGCTCGAATTCGTAACTGTGCCCGATGCGCCGCATTTTTTTGATGCCCGTCTCATGGGCGATGTGTTTCATGGCCCGCAATTCGTAGCGTTTCATCTGGATGATGGACGGGTACACAGCCACTTCCTGCGGCTGATCGAACACCACGCGCCGCTCCACCAGGCCGAGGCGCGTGGCAACAAACACGTTGATTTTTCCAAACCCGTATGCCCCGCGGGTCAGGGGCCGGAGTTCGTAGCGGATGTTGGCGCGGGCGCCCGACGCCAGGGTCAGCCGCTCCTCGAAGTCGCGGCGCTGAAACTGCACCGGCAGTTCGTCCAGTACGGTAAGCGAAAAGCGCAAATTGCCGGCATTGTGCAGGCGCAGCTGCACGGCATTGGGATCGCTCAGGGAAAAAACCGGGTTCAGCACCCGCACACACAGCACATTGGGTCGGCGGCCAAACAACAACGCCACGTCCACACCCACCAGCGCCACCGCCACGGCAAATACCGCCTGCGCCGCCGGGTACAAAAATCCGAACGGATACGCCAGCGCGAACAGCACAGTCACGCCGCCGAACAACTGGAAAAAACGATTGGTGAGGAACAGCATGGTTTACTGGTTTACTGGTTTACTGGTTTACTGGTTGACTGGCTGATTGGTTCAGCCGCTGTTTGCGTCCCGCCAACAGCAACGGCGGAGCTCAATTAAACTGTCTGATCTGTCAAATTGATGCCCAAGCAGTGTAGAGCATGTCCATCCCGGATTTAGCATTTCGCGTTGCTTTACAAATATTCACCGCTCACCGTTCATCACTCATCGCTCATCACTAAAAACAACGCCGTTTTTCATCACGAAAACGACGCGCTCCATGGCGCGAATATCAGTCAGCGGGTTTCCGTCTACAGCGATGATGTCGGCGAAAGCGCCGGCACCCAGGGTGCCGACTTTCCCTTGCATGCCCATGAGTTCGGCGGCATTGACGGTAGCCGAAAGCAGGATGTCCCAGGGTTTCATGCCGGCATTGGCCATAAACTGAAATTCCAGGTTGTTTTTCCCGTGCGGGAACACACCGGCGTCGGTGCCGAAAGCGATTTTGACGCCGTGTTTGTAAGCCCGTCCGAGCGTTTCTGTGATTTTGGGGCCGATGCCCATCGCTTTTTCCCGCACCACTTCGGGGAAAAAGCCCGGGGCAAACTGCGCGCTGTCGCTCACAGCCCAGCCTGCCGTGAGGGTGGGCACGTACCAGGTGCCCATGTCTTCCAAAATCAGCAGTGTTTCGTCACTCATAAACGTGCCGTGTTCGATGCTGGCTACGCCGGCTACTGCCGCGCGGCGAATGCCCTCGTCGCCGTGGGCGTGCGCGGCTACGGACACGCCGAGGTCGGCGGCGGTGCGCACGATGGCCTGGAGTTCGTCTTCGGCGTAATGGGGCAGGCGCCCGTCGCGGGCCATGCTGAGCACGCCACCGGTAGCCGCTACCTTGATGAGGTCGGCGCCGCGTTTCACCTGGTGGCGCACGGCTGCGCGGCAGGCGTCGGGACCGTCGGCGATGCCCACTTCAAAGCCGGGCGGCGGATCGAACAGGTCTTCCCGGGAACCCGTGGAGGTGTCGCCGTGGCCGCCGGTGATGCTGAGCACCCGCCCCGCCGTCAGGATGCGCGGCCCGGGCACCCAACCCTGGTTGACGGCGTTGCGCAGGGCGATGTTGGCGCCGCGCCCGCCGAGATCGCGCACGGTGGTGAATCCGGCCCGGAGCGTGCGTTCGGCATACACCACCGCCCGGATAGCCGATTCGGTGTCGTTGAGCGTGTACCGTTCCGTGTACGAGGTGCGGCTTTGTTCCCATTCGAGGTGCACGTGGCAGTCAATCAGGCCGGGCAGCACGGTGTTGTTTTTCAAATCCACCACCGTCACACCGGGCGGCGGCGTCAGGTAGCCCGGCTCAATGCGGGCAATGCGGTTGTTTTCCACGACAATGGTGGCGTTGGTTTGCTCGCGTGCGTCGGTCATGGGTAGCACGTGGCCGCAGTGGAGGTAGGTGGTTTGGGAAATCAATGAAATTTGGGAAAGGGTGAGTAATGCCCAAAAAAGAAGAAAGCGCATGGTCGGATGCCTGGTAAACAAAATGGTGTGGATACGTTCGGGCAAAGATAGTCGCAGGTCGGACAAAACGCGGGACTGAGGGCCTCGCAAAAAAATTTGAAAACAGTTGTTGTTTTTGGAAAACCGGGAACATACCTTTGCCCCCGCTTTTGAAAAACGCCTCATTAGCTCAGTCGGTTAGAGCGGCGGACTGTTAATCCGTAGGTCCAAGGTTCAAGTCCTTGATGAGGCGCAACAAGGTCATCGCAGCATGCGATGGCCTTTTTTGTTGCGTTTTCTGCACCTTTGCGCCCGCACAAGTCATCAACTTTCAAAAACGCCGTCCCAGGGCCGGCAAACGAGCATAACACCATGAGTTTAGTAGCAGTTGGCACCGTCGCCTTCGACGATATCGAAACCCCGTTCGGGCGCGCCGAAAAGGTCGTCGGCGGCGCCTGCACCTACATCGCCCTCGCGGCGTCGTATTTTGTCAAACCCGTGCGCATCGTGTCCGTCGTGGGCGGCGATTTTCCGCAGGAAATGTTGGACAACCTGAAAAACCGCGGCGCCGACCTGGAGGGTTTGCAGGTGCGCCCGAACGAAAAGTCGTTCTTCTGGGCCGGCAAATACTACCGCGACCTGAACACCCGCGACACGCTGGACACCCAACTCAACGTACTGGCCGATTTCGATCCGGTGCTGCCCGAAACCTACCGGCACGCCGAATTTCTTATGCTCGGCAACCTGACGCCGCAGGTGCAAATGCGTGTGCTGGATCAACTCCAGCGCCGCCCGAAACTGATCGCCATGGACACCATGAATTTCTGGATGAACACGGCCATGTCCGATCTCCTGCAGGTACTCAAGCGCGTGGATGTGCTGACCATCAACGACGAAGAAGCCCGCCAACTCTCCGGCGAGCATTCCTTAGTCAAGGCCGCCAGAATTATCCACCAGATGGGGCCACGCTTCCTGATTATCAAAAAAGGCGAACACGGCGCCCTGCTTTTCCACGGAGAGGAATTGTTCTACGCCCCGGCGCTGCCTCTGGCCGAGGTGGCCGATCCTACCGGCGCAGGCGACACCTTTGCCGGCGGATTCATGGGCTGGCTCGCCAAAACGGGCGATATTTCGATGGAAAACATGCGCCGTGCGGTCATCTACGGCTCGGCAATGGCCTCGTTTTGTGTGGAAAAATTCAGTGTGGAACGGCTGCAGGAACTCAATACGGAAATGATCGAGAGCCGGATCAAACAATTTGCCGCTCTCGTGCATTTCAGGATGTAATCCCCGGGCGAACGGCCCCGAATCACCCGAGGGCATACTTTCCCCCCTGCGAAGGCGTTTACCTGTCCAAAAAAAATTCGGAACACGGATGCGAATACTTCTTCTTTTTCTCCTTTTCGGCCTGCTTCAACCGGCGCTTACCGCCCAGAACACCACCGACAAATTGGTGTCGTACTTTTCGTTCAGCGAATGCAAGGGTACTGATGAAAGCGGCAACGGCTCTACCGGCGCATTCATCGGCGACCCCGTTTGCGTGTGCGGCGTGCGCGACTCCTCCATGTATTTCGACGGCATCGGCGACGCCATCTTTTTTGTCGGACCCCTGAGCGATGTGTTCAGCCTGAGCGATTTCACGGTAAGTTTCTATTTCAAACCCGCCCCCATTCCCGCCAACTACGGCGGCTCTCAGGTTATCCTGTCCAAGCAGGAAAACTGCGCCTCCATCAACCGGGCCTTCTGGGTGCGCTTCAACCCCAAGAGCAAAAAAATCAGTTCGGGTATCAGCCTGAACGATACGCTCCAGGTGACCGTCACGGCCGACCTCGACCTCGATGCCTGCTGGCAGTTTATCACCCTGACCCGTAGCAACACCACCTATTCTATTTATGTCAACGGCAACCTGAAGGATCAGAAAAAATCCGTCGCGCGCATTGACCTCACCTCCAACGCCATTTTCAAGGCCGGCGAACCGATTTGCACCCTCGACAAACCGTTTTGGGGCGAACTGGACGAACTGCGCATTTACAGCCGGGCACTTAGTCCCGACGACATCAACGCGCTTAACCTGCGGGCCGACAAAATCATAACCGGCGACACGGTGATCTACCTTGGCAATTCGTTCAACGTACTCACCAACCCCGCTTGCACGGACAACTTCCAGTGGTCGCCGGCCAACGGCGTGTCGGATCCGGCTATCGCCCAGCCGACCATCACCCCCACGATTACCACCACCTACAAACTCAATTTCGTGCATCAGGGCTGTACCGCCTCGGATACGATTCTGGTCAATGTCATTGACCCCGATACGCTGAATTGCAACCTGATTTTTATCCCGAATGCATTCACGCCAAGCACCTCGGCAGGCCGGAACGACGCTTTCGGCGTCAGCAACCCCTACTCGGTGGACGAGTTCATTTCTTTCGAAGTGTTCGATCGCTGGGGAGGACGGGTGTTCAATGCCGAGACGGTTTTCGACACCTGGGACGGTTCTGCGCAAGGACAACCTGCCAACGCGGGCGTTTTCCTCTACCGCTTGCGATACCGGTGCGACGGTACGGAGCGCGTCAAGGCGGGTAGCGTTACGTTGTTGCGATGACGCTTTTTTACCGCAGAGATTGGTGTTTTTCACCGCAGAGGCGCGGAATCGCGGAGGCTTGCACAGAGATTTTTACAACACTTCTGCGTATCCTCCGCGTCTCCGCGCCTCTGCGGTGAAAAATACCCTCGTACACGCAACGACAAAAAAGAAGCCCGGCGGCACATTTGCCCCGGGCTTTTTCACTAAACCGTTTCTATTGTATGAAGATATTCTCCAGTTAACCAAACCTGTGCCAAAAACTGCGCAAGCCGACCCGCGCATCAAAATATTTTGTTAAATATTCGCCGCCGCCACCGCTCCAGCCTGCTTTTCAAGCCGCAGGTTTCCGCACAAATCTGCGTCATCCATGTTCCCTTTAACGCACATGCGGATATGGCTGGTAAACAAAAAACCCCGTCGTATATTTCTACTCGACAGGGCAAACAAAAAACAAACACTATGAACAAACACTATTTTTCTGTGATGAAAAGCCGGGGTTGGTTCAGAATTTTTCCGCCTCGAATTATCGGGCTAACAAAGGTACACTTCGATTTTTTTTCTGCAACATTAATTTCACGAATGGCCTCCGGCGGCTTGATTGTACTGATTGCGATGCTGCTATTTGCTCCCGCATGCCGCCCCGACACCCCGACAACTACCGCTGAAACTCCCGGCAGCAAGGCCGGAGAAAACCGGTTGGACGGCAAGGCAATCTTTCGCAAACATTGCGTCACCTGCCACGGCGCCGACGGCACGCTCGGCCTCAACGGCGCCGGCGACCTGACCAAATCGGTGCTGACCCGGGAGGCCCGCATTACCCAGATTACCAAAGGAAAAAACCTGATGACGCCTTTTGAAGGCATACTTTCGCCCGAAGAAATCCGCGCCGTAGCGGCGTACAGCGAAACACTGAAAAAATGACGAACAACGATTCAAAAATACTGCTCACAGGCGCCACCGGCTTCATCGGCGCTTACCTGCTGCGGCTACTTGTACAAAAAGGCTACCGCGTGCGGGCGTTGCGGCGAGCCGGCAGCCCGATGGACCTGGTGCGCGACATGGCCGACCGGGTGGAGTGGGCAGAGGCCGACGTGACCGACCTGTTTGCACTCGAAGAGGCCTACGCCGGCATCACCCACGTTTGCCACTGCGCGGCAATGGTTTCTTTCCACCCCAAAGACGTCCGCCGCATGATGCAGGTGAACGTGGAAGGCACTGCCAACATGGTTAACCTGGCGCTCGATTTCGGGGTGAAAAAATTTGTACATATCAGCAGCATTGCAGCGCTTGGGCGTGCGAAAAACCGCCCCAACCTCGACGAAAAATCCCCCTGGGTGCCGGGCAAGGGCAACAGCCAGTATGCCGTCAGCAAGTATTTGTCGGAGCAGGAAGTGTGGCGCGCCCACGCAGAAGGTTTGCCGGTTGCTATCGCCACCCCGTCCGTCGTGTTGGGCAGTGGTTACTGGAACGTGGGTACCGGGCGGATTTTCCGGCAGGTACACGACGGACTCAAGTTCTGGTCGGTGGGCCGCACGGGCATGGTGGATGTGCGCGATGTGGCGCAATTCATGCTCCTGCTGCTGGAAAGCGACATCACGGGCGAGCGCTACATCCTGAATGCGCAGAATATCCCGTTTCGCGACCTGTTTTTTATGGTGGCCGATGCACTTGAGAAGCCGCGCCCGTTCATCAAAGTAACGCCTGTCGTAGCCGAAATTGCCTGGCGGGTGGAGTGGCTCAAGGAAAAACTCTTAGGCGCCGAGCCGGTCGTGACGCGAGAAAGCGCGCGGGCCAGCGTGGCGAGTTATTTTTACGAAAATGGCAAATCGCTGACGGTACCCGGCTTCTCGTACCGACCGCTGGAGCAGACCGTTCGGGAAACGGCGGCGCAATTTATCGAGGCTGCACGCGACGGATATGGCCCCCGTGTTTTGCCTTTCGAGTAATCCGGCAAAAAAACCTTCCGTTTCTTCGTCGGTCATGCCGTACCTTTGATTCCGTTTTTAATCCTGCTTTCGGTATGCATGACTATCTGATACAATTTGCCCTCCTGCGCGACCGCGCTTTTCGGGAGCCGGACAACCAGGCGTTGTTTCGCACCCTGTTGTTCTGCTCGGAAATTACCGGCAACCACCACGAATGCCGGGAACTGTACACCGCCGTACTCGACCGACACCCGTACTGCTGCTATGCCTGGTACAACCTCGGCTGGGCGCTGCTCGCGCTCGACGAGCCTGACGAAGCGCTCGAAGCCTTCGAGTATGCCTACATCACACAGCCTTATTTTGAGGAAGCCTACAAAGCCTGCGCCGAACTAGCCTCCCGGCAGGGGCTTCACCGGCGCGCGCTGTCGTGTTATGTCGAAATGAACGACCACGCCGAAGCCGACAGCCACATTCTGGCTCGTATGGGCGAATGCCACTTGCGCCTCGGCGATGTGCGTACCGCAAAGAAAATGTGCCGCCTTGCGCTCAAACTCGACCCATACCATGCAGGCGCTTGCTACCAGTTGGCCGCTTGCCATTTCGCGGAAAAGGATTACCGGCAAGCCGTGCGCTGGTTGCAGGAAGCGATCGGCAACGACGACCGGTGCGCCGAATACCACGGCCTGCTGGCTGTAGCCTACCGGCATTCGGGCTATCCGGAAAAAGCGTTGCACCACTACTGGAAGGCCGTCGAAATAGAACCCGACGAACCGGAAACCTGGCTGCAACTTGCCGAGTTTTTGCTGGCCGGCGGCGAGGTGCCGGAAGCCTGCGAAATCCTGGAGCAGGCCCTGGAAAATGCGCACAGCGCCGAGTTGCTGTACTGTGCTGCAGCCTGCCGATTCCTTTCCGGCGACCGCTTGCGCGCAGTGGCTACCCTGCAACAGGCCCTGCTTGCCGATGCAGCACGGCGATCCGACATTTTCCGCTGGGCGCCCACCCTGCGCGACGACGCCGAAGTGCAAGGATTGCTGCGAATCTACACTTGAATGATGCTTGGTTTTTCAAACATCCCGATGTACCTTTGCCCGCCTTTCTGAAAGGCATACGTACTTTATTTCAAAAAAATCTGATTTTCAACATGTTCGCAATCGTTTCCATTGCCGGTCAACAATTCAAAGTTGAGGAAGGTCAACAGATCTTCGTCCACCGGCTGGCAGCTCAGGAGGGAGACAAAGTCTCCTTCGACACCGTGCACCTCATTGACCGGGGCGCCGAAGTGTCTATCGGCACACCCAATGTGTCCGGCGCAAAAATCACCGCCAGCGTGCTCGGCCACGTCAAAGGCGACAAAGTGATCGTTTTTCACAAGAAACGCCGCAAAGGCTACCGCAAGAAAAACGGCCACCGCCAGTCGTTCACTCAAATCAAAATCGAGGGTATCACCGGCTAAGCCGACTCGTGTTACCCTCAAGTTTTCTCACTCTCAACTCAAAACTCAACACTCAATACTGAGTTATGGCACATAAAAAAGGCGTAGGCTCAACCGATAACGGCCGGGACAGTAAAAGTAAACGACTCGGCGTAAAACTCTATGGCGGCCAAAAGGCAATTGCCGGCAACGTCATCGTCCGCCAGCGCGGCACCCAATACCACCCCGGCGAAAACGTGTACATGGGGCGCGACCACACCCTGCACGCATACGTGGACGGGATCGTTCAGTTCAAACGCACCATCAACGACCGCTGCTACGTACACATCATTCCGATGCAGGAAGTAGCGGAAACAGTAGCCCCCGTGGCCAAAACCGCTAAAAAGGCTGCCGCTCCGGCGCCGGTGGCTGAAAAGCCGGCAGCAAAACGCCAGGCTGCTCCCCAGCCCGAAGTTGTAGCGGCTCCTGCAGCCGAACCCGAGGCTGAAGTCGCTCCGGTCGCTGAACCCGCAGCCGAGGAATCCCCCGTGGTGGAAGCCGCTGCGGTCGTAGCCGAAGAGGCTGTGGCCGAGGCACCCGCCGCCGTGGCTGCCGAAATTTCCGAAGAGGCTGATGATGATGCCGCTCCGGCAGAAAAGAAAAAAGCCGCTGCCAAAAAAGAACCCAAACTCAACGACCTGAAAATCATCGAAGGGGTGGGTCCGAAAATTGAGCAGTTGCTGAAAGAAAACGGCATCAATACCTGGGAAGAACTTGCCGAGGCTTCGGCAGACCGGCTTAAGGAAATTCTCGATGCTGCCGGTTCCCGCTACCAGATTCACGACCCGAGCACCTGGCCCGCACAGGCAAGATTTGCCGCCGCCGGCCAGTGGGATGACCTGAAAGACTATCAGGAAATGCTCATCGGTGGTCGCGACGTGACAGAATAATAAAAAAATTAGGGCGCTCGGCTTTGGCAGAACGCCCTAATCGTTTTAAACTTGCCGCGTAATTGATTCGACAAAAGAAGTTTTTGTTTTCATAGCTTAATTTTTTAGTTGTTGCCCCGGCTGTAACGGTCGGGGTTTTTTATTTGGTGCCATCCCATACGCCCACTATGTTTCAGGCTTTTGTACTTGTATTTCTCGGCGGAGGCGCAGGCAGTGTTTGCCGGTACGCGATCTGGCTGGCCATGCGCTCGTGGCAACACAAGTTCCCCTGGGCGACATTCGTCGCCAACGCCGCTGCCTGCCTGCTCCTTGGCATGTTGTTGGGCAGGCAGGCAAGCGGGCTGTTATCGGATCAACAAAGATTGTTGCTGGTGACGGGCTTTTGCGGGGGTTTCAGCACGTATTCCACCTTCACGGCGGAAACCTGGGGGCTGATGCAAAGCGGACACAGCGGCACCATGCTGGCTAATATTTTCCTCCAGTTGGCCGTGTGCCTCGGGTGCTTGTGGGTGGGAATGCGCCTTACTGCTTGACGCCGCTGTCCGGCTTGGCCATGTTCGGTTTGGCGTCTCCGGATTTGCGCCACTTGATCGTGCAGCCGATGGCTTTGGTCTCGGCAGTGGCGACGTCCTTGCCTGCGCGCAGCGATTCGATGGCGTTTTCCAGGTATTTTTCCTTCACAGATTCCGGCTCTTCGTGGTTGTCGTCAATGGCGCCGATGTAGCGCACTTTGCGGTCTTTGTCCAGCAGGTACACATGCGGCGTGCGGGTGGCACCGTAGGCTTTGGCAATTTCCTGCGTCTCGTCGTAGAGGTACACGAAGGGGAATTTCTTCTCCTTGGCGCGTTTTTTCATGTTGTCGAAACTGTCGTCGGGTTGCACATCCTTGTCGTTGGGGTTGATGGCCACGACCGGGTAGCCCAGTTTCGCGTACTTTTTGTGCAGCGCGATGATGCGGTCTTCATACGCCACAGCATACGGGCAGTGGTTGCAGGTGAACACGACGATGTAGCCCTTGGCTTTTTTGATGCCGGCCAGGGACACTTCCTTGCCGTTCACGTTTTTCAACTTGAAGTCGCGGGCGATGTCGCCGACATGGTAGCCGTTGTGTACGACGGGCGCCGTGGTGAACGACAGGGTCACCAGCGTCGCGGCAATCGCGAGGAGGGAAAGCATTTTTTTCATGTGCGGAAATGTTTGTGTGAAAATGAAAGGATCAGTTGTTGAGAGCGGCTTTCACGGCCGCTTCGAGTTCTTCAAAGTGCAGTTGTTTTTCAAAAAACTGCTCAAAGCCGCGGCCTTTGCTCACGACGAGCGTGGCGGGAATCGCGCCCGTCCATTCAGGGCTGACGAGGTCAATCCACTTGTTGGGCGTCGTTTCATCTATGAAAACAACCGAGCCTTCGAGTTTCTTTTTCGCTACAAAAGGCTTCAGCCGTTTTTCCACGTCGCGGCGGAAGTCGGTACTGATGAGCACCACGCGCACGTCCTTGTCGGCGTATTCCTGGCTCAATTTCTCAAAATCCGGCAGTTCCGCCACGCAGGGCGCGCACCAGGTAGCCCAGAAATTGAGCACATACACCGTGTTGGAAGTGTCGTTTTTCCACGCGGTGATCTGGTCGGACTTGATGTAGGGGATGTCCTGTGCATGCAGGGAAGCAACGGAAAAGAGCAGGACGACGGAGAGGTAGAGCAGTTTTTTCATAATTGCCGCTAATAACGCCTGCATTTGGAAACTGTTGGCCGGGAATAGACGGAAAGTTCGCATTGGGGGGCATTCCGCTGAATATTTACAGCGTGCGGCGTTTGTTTTCAGTACAGTAACAATTTCGCCATGCGTACTTTTCACCACAGATTGCACAGATTTCCACAGATTTTTCTTGGATGAATCTGCGAAAATCTGTGCAATCTGTGGTGAAATCGTACACTAAGCAGGCAGCCTAAGTTGTTACCCGATACAAACAAGGCAATTTTTACCATCGGCTGACCACCCGTTACAGACAATCGCGCTAATCTTGCGTTTTTCTCACAAAAACACACGGAACAGCCATGCGCATACCTGCCCTGCTACTCGTTTTCCCCCTTTTTCTGCAAACCGGAATGGATGCCCAGACCACCGCATCCGCACCGCCGACAGCAGAAAAGCACCTGAAAAATATCCGCCAACTCACTTTCGGCGGCGACAACGCCGAAGCGTACTGGAGTCCCAACGGCAAATGGCTGACGTTTCAGAGCAACAACCCGGCCTGGGGGCTGAAGTGCGACCACATTTTTGCGATGGAAGTAGGCAAAGCCGGCGACAACCCGGACTACCGCCCCCGGAACATCAGCGGCGGCAAAGGGCGCACCACCTGCTCGTACTTCATGCCCGACGGAAAACACATCCTTTTCGCCAGCACCAAGGCTGCTGCCGACACCTGCCCGCCGGCGCCCGAAGCCCGCGGCGGCAAGTACCTCTGGGCAATTTATGAATCGTTCGACATTTACGTGGCCGACCTGAACGGCAAAATCACCCGACGCCTCACCGACCACCCCGGCTACGACGCCGAGGCCGTGCTCAGCCCGAAAGGCGACAAAATTCTGTTCACCAGCACCCGTTCCGGCGACCTGGAACTGTGGACGATGAACCTCGACGGCAGCAATCTGCGCCAGATCACCTTCGACCTCGGTTATGACGGCGGCGCATTTTTCAGTCCCGACGGGAGTCAGATTGTGTTCCGCGCCAGCCGCCCAAAAACGGAGGCAGAAATCCAGGAGTACCGCGAACTCCTGGCCCAGGGCCTCGTGGCGCCAACCAACATGGAGATTTTTGTGTGCAACGCCGATGGCTCCAACCTGCGGCAAATCACCCGCCTCGGCAAGGCCAACTGGGCGCCGTTTTTCCACCCCTCCGGCAAAAAAATCATTTTCTCCAGCAACCACCACTCCACCCGCGGCTACGATTTCCAACTCTACATGGTCAACCTCGACGGCACCGGCCTGGAGCAAATCACCTCCGAAAGTATTTTCAACGCCTTTCCCATGTTTTCGCCCGACGGTAAAAAACTCTCCTGGAGCAGCAACCGCAACAACAACGGCACCCGCGACACGAATGTGTTTGTGGCGGATTGGGTGGATTGAACCAATAAAAAAAGCCCCTCCCACATTTGGGAGGGGCCACCTCAAAGACTGATTTTACTAATAAAATAAAATCGTTGAGGTAAAGCGAGGGAATCTCGGAACTCTCAAATTTTTGCTGTTGGCTTTTGGCCGTTGGCTATTGGCTTCCGACTAAGCGTACACCGTTCAGGTTGAACATTACGCTCAGGAAAGCCAACAGCCAACCGCACTTACTTCACTTGTATCATCTTGCGCGTGGCTTTTCCGTGCGGCGTATCAAGGGTGTAGTACAGGACGCCGGGTTTGTCCAGCAGCGCGTGTTCGATGAAGATGGCGTTGTAGCCGCGGTCGTAATCGGCAGTTTCGGTGAACACCGCCCGTCCGAGGTCGTCGTAGATGGTCAGCGTCGCATCGCCGGCTTGCGGCAGGTAGAAGCCGATCTGGGTTTTGTTCACCCAGGGATTTGGTACGTTCTGGTACAGTTCGAAGCCGAGGCCGGTCACGATTGGTTCGCCGCCGTTGTTGAAGCGGAAACCGATGTCGTATTTGTCCAAACCCTGCGTATCGGGGTACGCTTCGGAGCGCGTGATGCGGCTGGAAACGCCGAGCATTTTGCTCAGTTGACCCGCTGCCTTGGCCCGGAATTGCACTTTGAAGGCAATTTCTTCTGTTCCTTCAGGCACTTGTACGGAACTCGTCATGGCATGCTGGTCGGCGAAGACGGCGAAGTTTTCCGCCTTCATGCCCGCACCGGGCAGGATACTCTCAATTTCCAGGTCGGTGTAGTTCATTGTGAACTGGTAAGCGAGCACCGGATTGTCTGCCGTGAACGTGGCGGTGAAACGCTCGCCGGCTTTCACAAACCGGTCTTCCACGTCGAACAACAGGGTGCCGTCGGCCCGGTCTTCGGTGTACAGCAGGCTGTTGGCTACAGAGTTGCTGTTGATGTCGCCGATTTTGATGGCCACAAAGTCATCCTCCATATTGCTGGCCTGGAAATTCCACACCGACTTGCTTTCCGGGAAAACCTCCTTCCAGGGGTTGGTCGGGTCGGGGAACGTGTAGGCTTTATCCACAAATCGCCAACTGGTGTTGTCGGGGAAATCCGTGTAGATGCCGAGGATCAGTTTACGCAGTTCCACGAGGTCGAACGTGGTGATGCTTCCGTTCCCGTTTACGTCGGCGGCTATGAGTTTGTTCGGCGTCACAAGCGGCTCAATTCCAAGGATGTGCTTGTTGATGAGCACGAGGTCGAAGGTCGAGACACCGTTCAACGGGTCATTGTCCTTGACCGGCGTCACCTTGTAGTTGATCGCGATGGGCACTGAATTGTCGAACACGTAGTGGCCGTTGTTGTCGGTCAGTTCCTGCTTGGTCGCGGGAGGCGTACCGTTGATGGTCGAGTATTCGATATGCACATTGGCTTCTTCCAGTCCATGGCCATGCTCGGTGAGCACCGCGCCTGCCACAGTTGCCGTGGCGTTGTTGCAGGCCCCGTTGCTTTGCACGTGTACATACGTCTGGCAGAAGTCGGCATTACCTGCGAGGTCCATACCCCACACTTCCACCAACTGGAATCCGAGTTGCGAGCAGTCGAAGGTCACCGTGGTCTGCGGAGCGCCGTTGGGCAGGAAGGGGAAACCAGTGCCCTGACCGACCTTGCGGATGCCGTGGATAATCAGGTTGGTCGGTGTACAGTTGTCGTCTGCCTGTTCGAGGAAAAACTGCATGTTGAGTGTGAGCGATTTGTCCACGCCCATGTTGGCACTCAGGCCATTGTAGCATTTGAGCGAAGGCGCCTTGCAGTCTTTGACCACGAACGGGTACTCACAAATTTGCTCATTTCCGCAGCCGTCGGATACAAACCACTTGATCTTGTGGTTGCCGTACGGCAACTCGGGGATGACGTACGTGTTGGGGTCGGCAATCGTATTCCAGCGCAGACAGGCAGTTTTGAAATTGCCGCTGGTGTGCGTTTCGATGGCAAAGCGGTATTTCTGCTCCAGCGGTACCGGACGCCCGTCGAAGGCCCGGACGATACCGCCGCTGAAGTTCGGCGTGTTGGCATTATTGTACCGGATCACGTTCGGTTCGAGCGTAGAAGTGCTGCTCACCACCGTTTCCATGGATCCGTTGCCGTCAAGGTCGAGGAACAACTGGAAACGGAAGTTCACATTGAATTTGGAGCAGGCATCGGTGGCCGACAGGCAGAGGTCGGCCGGGCCTTCGCAGAGATCGTGCTTCCCGGTCAGGTTGTCGTACCAGTAGCTCTCATTCCACAGCTGCGGGTTGTTATCCGTAACATCACAACATTCGGGCGTGCTGGTCTGGCATTGCACCACCGGCTTCTCGGTATCTGTAATTTTAATGATCTGTTTGTACTGATAGCAGTTCACATTGGGCGACCAGTACTCGCTGAAGTTTTTGGCTTGCTGGTCGGAGGGGGTCAGTTTGGCCACCGTCGGCGCCCAGGGTGAGGGTGTTCCGAAAGGCGACACAACAGGCCCGGCCAGGTTGGTGGGGTGGTTGGTTATCGAACTCGGGTTCGGGTTGGGCACGTAGGTACACCCGAGATTGGGGTTGTAACTGCACCAGTTTATGATTGTCCAGGTGCGTTCAATCTTGGTGCAGGCATCCGGCACCACGGTAAAGTATTGGTCTGTGTGTGTCACACCCAGCAGTTCGCAGTTTTCACCAAAAAAAGTCGGTTCACCGTAGTCGCCCGACCCGTTGCACGCTGTGATCACGACATCATCGGGGAATTTGACCAGGAAGTTTTGCTGGTAATTCACCACAATGCGCTGGGTGCAGGAACTGGACTGCCCGTGGCAGTCGAATACGCGGAACGTGCGCACGATAGTCCCCCGGGAACACAGGGTATCAAACTGGGCCCAGTTGGCCGAAGTCGTCACGGTGTCAATGCAGCAGTTGTCGGCGCCCGTGGCCATGCCATGCGACCAGAGCGTGGGGTCGAAGTTGTCGCAACTGATGGTCGTGTGTGCGGGCGCCAGGCAAACGGGCTTCAACTTGTCGTCCACGTACACCTGCACCTCGCAATCGTTGGAATGCGCCTCCTGAAAACTCAGGCTTACCGGGCCGGCAGGAACCGGCACATCGTACACACGCAGGATGACCAGAATCGTATCGCCTACATCTTCGCAGCAGAATTTCACCTGCGGGTGAAACTGGGAATTGGTTTGGCAATCGTTGCCCACGACACGACGCGCCCGGAATGAAACCGGGCTGCAATTGTCGTATGAGCCATCGTCGAATGTGGAGGCGTTGATCAGCGCCATACCGTCAATGCCGAGGGTAACCTGCGTGATTTCGTCGCAGGCAGCCACAGGCGGCACGTTGTCCGTCACCGTCAGGGTAAAAGTGCAGAATGATGAAGCGCCGCAGGCATCTTCGGCAATGTACGCCACGATATGCTGGCCCACCGGGATGCAGGGGGTATTGCCGAACACCGCCAGGGTATCCTTGTCGTTCAGGTTGTTGCCGGGGAAATCGGACAGCACACCGACAATCGTAATTTCGTCAATCGTATCGCCGGTAATCGGGTTTTTTACAAAAATTACAGCCGAAGCATCGCCGACACGCCCGCAGGCGTCCTCCATGATGACATCCGGCAAATCCACCGTAGCGCAGCAATCGAGCGGGTCGGTGCTGACGGTCAGATTCGTCGGGCAGGCAACGACCGGCCCTTGCGGGTCTATCACGTTGATGACCTGCAGGTGGATAATCGGGTTGGGCGGACTGGACGACGATGGGCCGCAGAGGTTAAAAATTTGCCAGGTTCGGATGATAGAGTACACACCGTCGCAGAAAGGCGCCGGCTGGTCGGTGGCGGTAGCGTTGATTTCGCAGAACGAGTTGGTGCCGGTAATGTAAAACTTGACGCCGTTGAACGTGTACGAGGGCGCCCCGGTCACTGCAGGGTTGGTCATAACCATGTCGCAGTTGACGGTCACATCGGTCGGCAGGGTCAGTTCGTAGATGCTGATACGCTGGAAATAAATGTATTGCGTGCAGGTAGATTTATTGCCGGAGGCGTCGGTAGCGGTCCATTCGCGTATGACGTAGCCGCTCAGGTTGGTCAGGCCGTTGAACGAGCCGTTGCAGGGCACATCCACCCAGGTATCGTTGTTTGTAAGCGTGGCTTGCGTGCAGTTTTCAGTCACTTGCGGTATAGCGGCGGCAATGCCGAGTACGTTCGAAAGGTAAGCGGGGGTGTAGTTGCTGACTACGCAGGGCACTGTAATATTTTGACAGGAAACAAACACCGGTGGCAGCACGTCGGAAGCCAAGGCATTTGTAATACAGAAGTTGCCGGAGCAGTTGTCCTGAATCCGGATTTTAAGCGGCACGCCCACGTATTGCGGCGTGATGGTATTGCCGATGTTCAGACCCTGAAGGGTAAACAGTGTGACGGTGTACAGTTTGTCGAGCACGTCCGTTTCCAGCGCCATGTCAGGCGTAACGGTCAAGGTACAGGTTTGGCCCATGGAGATGTACACCGTGTCGTTGCACACCAGGGGGCCGGGACTACCGTAGGTCAATTGCATTTGGTCGGATACTGCCGGGCAAGGCCCGGCGGGGTCATTGGTCGTCAGTGTCAGGGTGATAACGCCGGTAAAATTTGCCGGCGGTGAATAGGTAGCGTTCAGCGCCTGTGGATTGGGCATAAACATACCCCCGCCGACGGAGGCCGTCCAGGAAGCACTCGAGGCCGAACCGCCGATGGTGCCGTTCAGTTGGTATTGGGTGCCTTTGCAAAGCGTATCGTTCGGGCCGGCATCTACCGTGGCCGGCGGGTTAATTTGAACGGAGACTGTGGCGGTACCCGTCATGCCCGTGTCGTCGGTGACGGTCACGGTGTATGTGCCTGAATGCGCCAGTATCGTGTTGGGTCTGGAGGGATTTTGGTCGCTTGACGTGAAACCAAGCGGGCCGCTCCAGGCAAATGTAAACGGTGCAGTACCGACCGTAACGGTGGCACTGAGATTCAGGGTAGTGCCTGCGCAAAGCGGGCCGTTGGAAGAAGCGGAAACTGTTACCGCCGCCGGTGCGACAGTCTTCGTAGTTGACGTCGGAGGGTGGAATTCCGCATAAGGGCGGGCAAAAACCTGCGCTGCAAAAAACAGACAGATCGGAAGCGCAAACCAGGACAGGTGGCGCAAACCAGGCATGAGAAGGGATGTGAGAGTTCGCATGATAACAAAATTTGAGAGTGTGGATTAGGAAATGGTCGTTGTTGTATTGAAATATTTATTTGGCAAAAATTTGATTGTCAATTTGTTGAATTAAAATGTCCCGCTCGTGGGGGTTGGAGAAAGCAGTTTTCGTGCTTTCCCTCCCCCCCATTCGCGAACACTCGGGAAAAATCGTCCGAGCCACTTTTGGCCCGGTCGTCATGAATTCTTTTTAAGTGATGAGCGATAAGCGACGAGTTTTTCTCGCGTAATCGGAGACGTACCCCGTCGGGTCAATCATTGTTGAGCATCACCATATATTTTCCGGCGGGCGCAAGGCCCGCTGCTATTTCAATTTCATTTCGGAGCGGCACGATCAGACAGCAGGTTTTTGCTCTGCCCGACTGCGGCACCGACGGGATGATGTCCCGTTGTGTTTTTGCGCGGCACTTCGGCGCCGAACGAGCAGCAGCCGGTGTGTCCGACCGAATCCAGTTGACCACGCGCCGATCCGGCGATCTTTTTCGCCGGATCGGCGCATCCACAGAAGCGTGTAGCCGCCCGGCTACCTGCCCGATGGATGTGCGTGGTTATGCCATGCGCTCCTTGCGGCGCGGCCTGGCGTACTTGCGCCAGGCCATGCCGGGTACTGTCCGATGCAGCGCAAATGCGCCGCCGGTAGCCACCATGAACCGACTTCAAGGCATTGTGTGGAGTGGTTTGCCGGGTCAATCAGTACAGGTATGTGTCACCCTGTGCCCGCGCCGGCATACAATTTCGTCTTGTCAAGTTTTTCTACCGCGCACCTGCACTTGTCCGGCACAACTCCCCACCGGTTATGGTCCGATGAAGGCATACGAATTCCGACAGGCGTCGAATTGCAGCAGTAGAATATTCCCGAGTATTAAAAAGAAGTGTTTTCGTGTTTTGGTGTTTTCGGGTTCTGGTGTTTTCGGGTTTGGCGGGGCAGGGTATATGGTTATGTATGAATCGGGTGCTTTCCAGGGTCAATTTCAAAAGCCAAGTGGCATAATGGTCAAACTACTGATTGTGTGGAAAATACTCATCGCTCATCGCTCATCGCTCATCGCTCATCGCTATCAAAATTCCACGATCAGGCGGTCGCCCACTTCCCAGACCTGATAAATGCCCGGATGGATGGTGCGTTGTTCCAGTTTTGTGGATCGAAGCAAGGTGTACGGTACCAGATATGGCTCGAATACCTGAAAGAGCAGCCACCGGAAATGCCGTTTCATGTAGCGGCTTTCCATCGAGTCTTTTTCGAACTCCATGCGCAGCCTTCCCTCTTCCGTGATACTCATCCATGCCGCCACACGGGGGCATTTCAAATCCTGGTTTTCACCCTGGGCCATGACCCGGCAAATACCGACACCACTACAGTTGGAACTGGGAGAACCCAGCACGACATCGGTGCGAATCTTGTGACCGGAATAGGTGCGTTGGGGTATCGCGGTCGTTGTACCTGGTGTTGTTCTCATCGTATACATTTTGATTGCGTGTTTTGATTGTGCTTGACTGTTGTTCCGTTTTGATGATACAAAAGTATAGCGGGTGGCAAGTAAGCGCCGGACAGGAATGCAGGTTTGAAAAATTATAAAAACAGATTTTTTTATGTGTATTTTAAATTTAAATAATTGATTTAAAGCAACTTATTAAATCAACAATTTTTCACAAAAACACAACCTCAAGCGCAAGGGAAAGCGCGCAAAAAGGCAGAAAAATCATAAAAATTTTTTGAAAAAAATGCGCCACACGCACGAGAGGCAGTGACTTGTGGTCACTGCCTCTCGAATTGCCGGGTGTTTTTTTGAAGGCTCTGGCTTGCCTGGCCTCCCAATCCGGAAGGTCTGAAAACGTTTACTCGTCGTGTCGTTTGTCGGTTTTTTCGCGCTTGCGCAGTTTGGGCTTGTAAATGGTATTGTCCAGCGAGTCGAGCGCCATTTGCCAGAGGTCCTCGTAGGGAATGAGTTCGATGTCGTGCGACTGGTTGGCAAAGTCCAGGGGGACTTTTTTCAGCATTTTCACATACTTGTCGGCATGACGGATTACCGCCGTACGGTGAAAACCCACGTCGGGCATTTCCAGCAACATTTTGATGAAGCAGTTGCTGCGGTAGTTGTCGTCTTTTTTCAAGTAGCGTGACGAGTATTTCTGGATAGCCATCATGCGGTCAATGACCTCGTCGTGCTCCTTGGTCAGGATCAGGTACAGGATCTGAAAATTCAGGATGGGGATGTTCATGCCCCGCCGGTCTTTGGAGTAAATAGGTACGTCGTTGAGGAAGCGCATGATCCGGATTCGGCTGATGACCGTTTCCGGTTCGTCAGGCTTGACGCGCTCCACCTGGATGAGGTAAAACAGGTAAGCCTCGAAAATTTTCCAGATTTGTTTGATGCCGTCGGGAAGTCCGTTGAAGCGGCGGTGCTTCACGGTGGACTTGTAAATTTGGTAAGCGGCCTGATACTCGCGGGCGTGGAAAGAAAGCAGGAGGAGCAGTTCCTGGTATTTGAACCAGTTGAAGGAGCCTTGTTCCAGGAGTTTGAAGCCACGGTCGGCGGCTTTACGTCCGCGTGCGTAGTCGCGGAGTTGTACGTAGCACACCATTTCCTGATACAGGAATGCCTGGAGCGGCACGTTGGCGACGTAGTCTTTGGCATCGAAAAAACGAATTGCCTTGTCGCAGATTTCGGTGGTGCTCTTGTAATCGTTGACGCTGGTGTAAATAATGATCTCGATAAGCCGGCTGGTGAAGTGCAGGCGGTAAGAGTCGTATTTGTCGAGGGCGTCTTCCAGTTGCTTGAAATAGCGGCGGGCCACCTGCGGTACTTCGCGTTTGGTGGATTTGTCGTTGACAAACCGGATGACCAGATCGGTGTACAGTTCCTCGGCGAGGTTTTCGTACCGGAACATTTCCTCCAGGTGGTGTACCTGCTTGCCGTATTGCTGGTATTTCTTGACGTTGCCTTCGATGGAGCCGTAGTACAGGCGCAGGGAGCGCACCATATCGAGTGCCAAATCGGTGAAATCATAGCGCAGGGCGGTGCGCAGCACTTCGTCGGCAAGTTCCAGAATGGTAAGGTGGGCATTTTTGCCGAGCAGAAGTTTGACGGCTCCCCATTTTTTGTAGGAATCGAAGTAGGCTTTTTGCCGGGGGTTGTAATGCGGCAGGTTGGGATCAATGACCAGCAGCATCTGCACGAGATAGTCGCGCAACGATTTTTTAATGCGCAGATACGATACGTTGCGCTGTTGCTCGCCCGGATACAAGGCCGCCATGGCTTGCTCGTCGTTCTCGACTTTGCCTTCGGCAACCAGATCGTAGAGCCGCATGGAAAGCGGTCCGGGTTGCAAGGCCTTTACCGTGAGCAGCGATGCTGCCCGCAGTTTTTGTTTGGTAACAATCGAGACAAGTTCGCGGAGTGCGTGCATACCAGGCGCCAGTTGGGAGGCGGTGAGGACAATTCGGATTAAGCGGAACAAACCTACGGGTTTCTTCTAAAACCGATCCGCGTGATTTGTCTTGTGGATAGTGCGCGCAAACAGCTTGCCAACTATCCCATTCCTGGTATTTTTTCCGAAAGAAATGCCTCTCCAAAGCAGTTATGCCAAGGCAGCAACAGGCTTGAATGCCTGAAGTCAATCCTATACGCCGGTGATGTCAATGATGATCACGTCGCTGTGCGGGTTGTTGTTTTGGTACTGAGCAGACAGGTTGGAGTTGAAGAGCGGAGTGTTGAATTGATTTGCCATGATGACTTCGTTGTTGATTGTTTACGAAGTCAAAAGTCAGGGCATCTCACCCCCTGATGAGGGACAACTATACAGGCTCGTTCGCGTGATTATTTTACCTCTTTTGGTAAAATTATTATTTTAAAATATTAAAAAACAGGTACTTGTGTTTTTTAAATTTTAAATTAATTCAGCGCTTCAATGAAAGTTTTTTTAAAGTTTTTTTGCCGATTTATCAGGCATTTTTTCCGGTTTGCCGTTTGCCGACGCGTTGCTGCGGCAGGCTGTCGAGGATCATTTCCCACAAATCTTCGTACGGGATGATTTCGATTTCGTGCGGCTGGTTGGCAATCTCCAGCGGCATCTGGCGGAGTTGTTTCAGCCAAGGCTCTGCCTTGCGGGAGGCGCCTTCGCGGTGAAATGCCGCTTCGGGTATTTGTACCAGCATTTTCAGGAAACAGTTGCTGCGGAAATGCTCGTCTTTTTTCAGGTAGCGCGTGGTGTATTTTTCCACAGCCTCCACCCGGTCGAGGGAGGTGTCGTAACGTTTTTCCACAATGTCGTACAAAATCTGGGCAATGAGCACCGGGATGTTCATGCCTCGACGGTCTTTGGAAAATACGGGAATCTCGTTGAGGAAGCGCGCCATTTTGAATTTGGGTGACGGCACACGGTCGGCCCGGCGAATACGCGCCAGCAGGTTGGTGTACGCTTCGTAGATTTTCCACATTTCCCGGATTTGGTCGGGCTGTTGTGCGAGACCTGCATGGCGGGAAGTGGCCTCACAGGTATCGAAGGCGTCGTCGTAGTGTTGGGTGTGCAAGGCAAGCAGGAAATAGAGTTCCTGCACCTTGAACCAGTTGAACGTGCCCGGCTCGTAGATGTCGGCGTTCTGACGAATAATTGCCTGGCCGCGCCCGAAGTCGCGCAATTGCACGCAGCAGACCACCAATTGGTAGTAAAAAACCTGCAAGGGCAACTTGCTTTCATAAGGCTTCCGGCGGAAAAAATCGAGCGCCTGTTCGCACAGATCGGCCATGGTCCGATAGTCGTTTCTTCCGCTGTAGATCATCAGTTGCAGCAGGCGGCCGCTGAGATGCAGCCGGAAGGACTCGCATTCGGCCATGTACGGCGCGATGCGTTTGTAGCACACTTCTGCATGCCGGGAAATATCTTTCTGTGGCGCCCGGCTGCC
>CAYMQY010000024.1:0-7090 GCA_964392655.1 uncultured Saprospiraceae bacterium | reverse complement strand
GTGCGCAGGTGCTGTTGGTTTGTCAACTCGCAGGATGGTTTGGATCAGGAAGCCCCGAGGGGCACATTCAACCCGGTGTGTGTGCGTGAGACAGAATTGGAAAAATTGGCAAGACCAGTCGAGAGGTGTACGAGACTTTTCATAGGCAACACTATTTGAGAGTGAACCAGAGAGATTATGGATGAAGGAAGATTAAAACCCGCCGGCAGGCAAACTTCATAATGGTATCTGTCCAACAGACGAGCGGAAAAAATAGCGGCGCCTCACCGGCAAACCGGCGAGAACGAAAATAAAAAATACAAAATGAACGGATCGGGAAGGGACGGGAACCGTAGAGAGCCTGTTTTTTTACGGCGCCAAACAAAAGCAAGGCAGTATGAAAGGCGGTCGAAAGTTATCGCAAAACTCTCTTTTATAGTGGATTAAAAAGAATGCAAAAAATATATTAGACAATTACTGGTAGCAAATGTATGATTTATTTTCATTTTGCAATACAGCCTGCAAAATTTCACTTCCCGCCTAATTTATCTGATTCTCTACCTTTGCCGAACAACTTCGTCCGGGCAATTCCGGGTGTATCTGGAAGTTGCTACGAAACGTAAGCCTACCGAGCATGAAGCATCTGTTACACATCCTGTCTTTAGCCCTTTTTTGCACGCCTGCACTGATCGCTCAAAACACCGCGCCCCGGATTACCGGCAATCTGCAAACCAACGCGAACTTCTTCATCACCGATGCCAAAATCGGTGCTACCGGGACACCGCAGTACGACAACCAGAAGTTTGGCACGGAAAGTTGGCTGGCACTGAGCTACTCGAACTGGGGGTTCGACATGGGGCTGCGTTTCGACATGTTCAACAACTCCAACCTCCTGAATCCTACCGGGTCGTTCACCGGGGAGGGCATCGGGCGCTGGTACATCCACAAGGAGATCAACAAGTTTGACCTGTCGGGCGGTTACCTGTACGACCAGATCGGCTCAGGCATCATCTTTCGCGCCTACGAGGAGCGCGCCCTGATGATTGACAACGCCCTGTTCGGTGTGAAGGTCGGCTACCAGATCAACGATAACTGGAAAGTCAAGGCATTCACCGGGCGGCAGAAACGCCAGTTCAATACCTACGGCTCGGTCATTCGTGGCGCCTCCATCGAAGGGTTTATCCAACCGGACACGACCAAAAATTTCACCCTGGCGCCCGGCTTCGGTACCGTGGCTCGCACGCTCGACAAGGAGTCCGTCACCCGTGCCGCCAGCGAAATGAAACGCTACCAGCGGCTCGACAGCATCCAGTACAACTCTTACGCTTTCACGCTTTTCAATACGCTGAATGCCGGAAATTTTACCTGGTTTTTCGAAGGCGCCTACAAAACCAAAGACGTCATTTTCAATGAGTTCGACCGGGCCATCACCAGCGATACGACCTTCCTGCCCGACGGCTCTGTCGGCAACATTGCGTTCGATACCATCAACGGCATCCTCGTGAACACCGACGGCTACATGGCCTACACCAGCATGACCTACGCCTCCGAAGGTTTCGGCATTACGCTGGAGGGCAAATACACCAAAAACTTCCGTTTCCGTACCGACCCATTCCAGATCGGTGTACAAGGGCAAATGAACTTCCTGCCGCCCATGGCGCGACAAAACACCTTCCGGCTGCCGGCGCGTTTTTCGCCCAATACCCAGGAAATCGGCGAGCAGGGCTTCCAATTGGACGCCCGCTACAGCCTGAGCAAAAAAGTGTCGGTCGGCCTGAACGTATCCGACATTTATCTGCTCAACGGCAAAAGCCTGTATCGGGAGATCGCGCCGGAATTCACCTTCAAGCAGGAGCGCAAATGGCAACTGCTCGTCGGTTTGCAGTTCCTGAAATACAACATCAGTACCTACCAGTTTAAAGACGATGCTGAAGACCGGGAAGACGTCATCCCGTGGGTAGGCACCGGACAGAAAGGATACGTGGACGCTTTTTCACCCTACGCCGAATGGCTGTACAAATTTACTCCCCGCAACTCCCTGCGCGTGGAGGCACAGTACCTGCTCACCGACGACGAGTTCGGCTCCTGGGCCTTCCTGCTCGCCGAACTGGGCATGGCGCCGCACTGGTTGATTTACGTGTCGGATATGTACAAAGTGCCACACGGCGGCGATGCCTCCGCAAACCCCGACAAAACCAAGTACGACGGCCTGCATTATCCCAGCATTGGAATCGTGTACACCCACCGGGCCAACCGCTTTTCCTTCGCCTACGTCAAGCAGGTGGAGGGCATCAATTGTGCCGGCGGGATATGCCGTTACGAGCCAACATTTCACGGCGTCCGCCTTCAGTTGAGTTCATCATTCTAAAAATTTGCCGAACATGAAAAAGATAATCTCCGCCCTGATCTTTGCCGCATTCCTCGCCGGATGCGAAGAAAAATGGGTTGTAATAACCCCTATGACCAACTCCGGCGGCAACAACCCCGGCGAGCAAAAACGCGTGGTACTGGCCGAAGAACTCACCGGCGTACGCTGCCCCAACTGCCCCGAAGGCACAGCCGCTCTTGTTGACCTCGACGACCAGTACGGCGAGCAGTTGGTCGTCGTATCTATTCACGCCGCATTGGGCTACGACCAGCCTTATGCCAGCAGCCTGTACGATTTCCGAACCGGAAAAGGCACGGAAGCGGCCAACTACATCGGTTCCGCTATTTTTTTCCCGACTGCCGCGATCAACCGCCGCATCGTGCCGCCTGAAACCGAGCCGTATCTGCCCCGCCAGCAATGGGCCGGAATCATCGGCGAAGAACTCGCCAAGCCGCTCACCGTTGGTATTGACCTGAAAACCACCTACGAGGCCGGCTCTCGTAAACTCGACATCAGCGCCGATATTACGCCGGCGGAAGACCTGAGCGGCGAACACCGGATAACGGTACTCATCACGCAGGACAGTATCGTGGACGTACAAAAAGTAGAACTCGTAACGGTGCCGGATTATGTACACCGCCACGTACTCCGTACCATTGTCACGCAAGCCACCGGCGACGTCATCGCCGAGCCGCTTGTGGCGAACAATACCATCAAAAAAACATTTTCCTTCAACCTGCCGGCTGCCTGGGATGCCAAACATTGCAGCGTGGTAGCCTTCGTGCACCGCGGCGGCGACCCGAACAAGGAGGTGCTTCAGGCGGCGGAAAAACACGTGGTCGAATAAATCCCAAAGTGTTTTTGGCGGCCCGCCAAAAACGGTGACCATTCATCATTCATCATTCATCATTACGATAGCATGTTTCATCTGACCGAAGAACACGAGGCCGTACGCGAAGCGGCCCGCCAATTTGCCCAAAACGACCTGAAACCCGGCGTCATCGAACGCGACACCAAAATGCAGTACCCCCGCGAACAGGTGCGGAAAATGGCCGAACTCGGCTTTCTCGGCATGATGACCTCCCCCGAATACGGCGGCGGCGGTATGGATACCCTCGCCTACGTCATCGCCATGGAGGAAATCAGCAAAGTAGACAGCTCCTGCTCGGTCATCATGTCGGTGAACAACTCGCTCGTCTGCTGGGGTATCGAAACCTACGGCACCGAGGAGCAGAAACAAAAATACCTGCCCAAACTCGCGTCCGGCGAATGGATCGGCTCCTTCTGCCTGTCCGAACCCGAGGCCGGCTCCGACGCTACCAGCCAGCGTACCACTGCCGTTGATATGGGCGACCATTACCTGCTCAACGGCACCAAAAACTGGATCACCAATGGTGGTACCTCCAGCGTACACCTCGTCATCGCCCAAACCTACCCCGAGAAAAAACACCGCGGCATCAACGCGTTCATCGTCGAAACCTCCTGGCCCGGCGTCACCGTCGGCGCCAAAGAGGATAAACTCGGCATCCGCGCTTCCGACACCCACACCATCATGTACAGCGACGTGAAGGTGCCCAAGGAAAATCGCATCGGGGAGGACGGTTTCGGTTTCAAATTCGCCATGAACACGCTCAACGGCGGCCGCATCGGCATTGCTGCGCAGGCCCTCGGCATCGCCGCCGGCGCCTACGAACTTTCACTGGAGTACTCCAAACAACGCGAAGCCTTTGGTAAACCCATCAGCCAGCACCAGGCTATTGCGTTCAAAATAGCCGACATGGCCACCGACATCGAAGCCGCTCGTCTGCTCGTGTACCGCGCTGCCGCCATGAAAGACAAGCATTTGGACTTTGCGCAGGCTGCCGCCATGGCCAAACTGTTCGCCTCTGAAACGGCTATGCGCCATACGGTGGAAGCCGTGCAAATACACGGCGGCTACGGCTACGTGAAGGAATACCACGTGGAGCGCCTCATGCGCGACGCCAAAATCACACAGATTTACGAGGGCACCTCCGAGGTGCAGCGGATCGTGATTTCGAGGAATGTGCTGAACGGGGAACTGTATGTGCCGTGGGGGTGAAACTCACTCTCCCCCATATTTCATCGTCGGCTCCTGCACACCTGCCCCCACACGAATGGGTTGGTGGTATGCTCCAATTAGCGCATTCAGCGGTTCATATTCCGGCTGAGCAGGCTGTTGCCGGGCTTCCGGGAAAAAACGCCCGATTAACTGGTTGATGTAGTACAGCATTTTCGGGTCATGCCGATCGAGGCCGGAGTCGGCCAAATGGCCGATTAGTTTGTTGAATACCCGCAGTTTGCGCTCCTCGTATTGCGCCGCCATAAAGTCGTTATTGGCTGAACGATGCATGGAGATGAGCGTGTCAATCTGGAGCAAATCGTTTAGCAGGTCTTCTACTAAATACAGGTTGAGTTTTTTAGATTTCATGGCTCGAAATAGTTAGATCAAGGAAGCCTTTTTTGAAAGATTTTCCCTGCCGATTGCGATAGGTACGTGTAAATAAATTATACCAGTATGCCTTGTCTGCCAGAGTGGCATGGTAGAGTGTATGATTTTCAGGATAAACTTTAACCCAGTAGGAATCAATTTGATAAAGCGCTTGCAAACGTTCGTGGCTAAACTGGGTTTTGAGCAAATCAGAGTGTTGGTCAACCAACTCAGCATCCAAGAAGACAACAAGATCAAGATCGTTTGGAGTTTGCTTGCGCGTAGCAAAACTGCCATTGACCCAAACGTTGATCTCTTGCAACTGAAACCCCTCCATGATTTGACCACAAGTTTGCCTGAAATATTCAAAAATTACCAGCCGAGACTCGTCAAGCATTGCGTCAACGAAGACATCACGGAATTGCTCAAAAGTTGCTTTTATCGAGCGATCCGGGATCAAGTACCCTTTGGGATCAAACTGAAACATTCGTCAGGTTTTTGGACAAATGTACCCGGAATATTTTATTCAGAAAGGCTCTCCTTCTGCTGTCTTAGATGCAAAGCAGGTCAATGCGTCACCACAATCCTGTATTTTTCCCCCTTCATCTTTTCCCCCTGCACGGCCCGCACCACGCCGGCGGCCAGTTCCCGCCTGACCGCCGCGAACGACATGTGGTCCAGCACCTCGATTTTTCCGATATCGCCCTGCTGAAGTCCGCCTTTTTTGGACAAAAACCCCACGATGTCCATCTTGCTGATCTTGTCTTTTTTGCCTCCGCTGATGTACAGGGTGAGCCAGGGAGCGGGAGCGGGCAGGGTCTCGCTCAGGGGCGCCTCGAACAATTCCGGCGGGTTTTCCGCCAGATACGCCGGCAAGGGTTCGTCTTTGCCGAGCAGCAGCCAGGCTGTGCCGTCGGCATGCATACGGGCGGTGCGGCCATTTCGGTGCAGGAAATCGTTGTGTTTCATGGGGGCCTCGTAGTGTACCACGTTTTTTACTTCGGGAATGTCCAGTCCCCGCGCCGCCAGGTCGGAAGCGACGAGAAATACGATGCTCCCGTTCCGAAACTGTACCAGCGTGCGCTCCCGATCCTGCTGTTCCATGCCGCCGTGAAAACCTGCGCAGGAGATGCCCGTTTGCGCAAGCACATCCCGCACGCGTTCCGTGGTGTCGCGCTGGTTGCAAAAAATGAGGGTAGGGGAGTGGCCGCCTAAAAAACATAGCAGGTTGACCAGCGCCTCGTATTTGTCCACAGTAGCGGCTCGCACCTGTTGCACTACTAAGCCATCCGTAGATTTTTCGGCAGTTTTGTAAAAATTCAACACCTTCGGGTGCGTGATTCCGGTGAACTGCGGAATGTGTTGCTTGTCGGTCGCCGAGGCCAGTATGCGTTTTTCCAGCCCCTTCAATCCTTCGATAATTCCCGCCATTTGTTCCTGAAAACCCATGGACAAGGACTTGTCGAACTCATCCAGCACGAGTATCCGAATGTGCTCCTGCGAAAATGTCTGCCGGTTGATGTGCTCCAGGATACGCCCCGGCGTGCCGATGAGCAGGGCCGGCGGCTGACTCAGATTCTGGGTCTCCGTCTGCATGGAGTGCCCGCCGTAGCAGGTGTTCACCTTGAATCCCGTGGCCATTTTTTGCCACACCCGTTCGATCTGAATGGCCAGTTCCCGCGTGGGCGACAGGATCAGGCACTGCACGCCCGGCACATCGGGTTTCATGCGCTCCAGTACCGGCAACAAAAACGCCAGTGTTTTGCCCGAACCAGTAGGCGCCAGCAGTACCACGTTCGGGTGGGTTTGGATAGCCCGCACGGTTGTTTCCTGCATGGGGTTCAGCGCCGGAATGCCGAGGCGGGACAGTTGGGCGGCAAAAGGTTGTTCAATTTCCATCCTGCAAAGGTAGGCCGGGTTTTTGAGAGGGGAGGGCGTCACGGATTTTCGCAAATATCTTTGAGGATCATGTGAAAAACCTGTGGTAAACGTAGCGTGGCCGACGCGGCACAAAAAAATGTCACAGAGGCTCACAGAGTTTAAGAGGACACAGAGTTTTTACCAACTAAGCGTGGACGGATTCCTTCAGAATGACAAATACTCTGTGCCCTCTCTGACTCCGTGAGCCTCTGTGACACCTTTTTTTACTAAACTTCACGCCACACCAGCCCCCACAAACTGTTTCTCGTACAATTCCCGGTAGCGCCCGCCCTCAATGGACAGGAGCGTATCCGGCGGCCCGAATTCCCGCACCTCGCCTTTTTCCAGCACCAGTACGTTGGCTGCGTGGCGGA
>CAYMQY010000023.1:0-31153 GCA_964392655.1 uncultured Saprospiraceae bacterium | reverse complement strand
GGTCGCGGCTGGTCTTTCCCGCCCTCTTTTAACCGGAACCAGCCCGGGGTGGAGATGCTCGAAGCAGAGGCCGACATCGTATCCAGCCTCGAAATCCTGCTCACCACGGCTCCGGGCGAGCGGGTGCTGCAACCCGAGTACGGGTGCAACATGGAGGAGTTGCTTTTTGAAAACGTGGACACCACCACCAAAACCCTGGTAGCCGATAAAATCGAAAACTCGATTCTCTACTTCGAGCCGCGTATTGACCTGGAAAAGGTGCGCCTCGACGACAGCCGCGAGTGGGAAGGCGTGATTCTGATCGAAATCGTCTTCCGTGTGCGCACCACCAACTCGCGGTTCAATTTCGTATTCCCCTTCTACAAAAATGAAGGAACCGACCTGAATCTGACCACCAGCATCAACCTTTTGCCCGACAACTAACCTTTCGAGCCATGGCCGATACCTGCAACGACAACCGAGACCCGCTGAAACTCGTCCGCGACGGCACGAGTCAGGAACAGCGCGCCTTTCAGGCGCTCGAACCCGCTTATGTGCCGGTGAACGAGCGTACCGTGGCGCACGGGATGGTCTTTGTGCGGCAATACGCGGCTTTCCTCCGGTTTTACAACGACCAAAACCTGCCCTCCGACTCCTGGCAAAAACTGTTTTCCGAAGACGTGTCGGTGCTGCTGGCTATTGCTACCGTGCAACATGTGGACACCTACCGGCAGGAGGTAAAACGGTATTTCGATTTCCTGAACACCCTCACCAACGATGTTCCAGCACAAGAAACAAACTGCAAAAACCGCCTGGGTTACCTGTTCAGTTGCGTGGCTACTCTGGCGGCCCGGCTGGACGAACTGAAAGAAACCCTGCCCCCCGACAACCGGCTTCGCGGTGTTTTGGGAAACATCATCAATACGCAACTGGCGCCGCATTTCCGACAATTCTGGGCCTACTACAAACACGACGATACGCTCGGCGCCAACCGGCTGATTGCCAACGTACCGGCTACGATCGGCCCCTCGGGCAGTCCGACGGTGTTGCGCATACTGGGCAGTCCGGCACTTTCTGCCGCAACGATTTCCGCCCGATCATTCTCCACCGACTGGATACCGGCAGACGCCCCTCAAACCGACTGGCCGACATTTTTTAGCGCCATCACAGCCGAAAACGGCTACGGTATCGGCGGCAGCGTGTTCACCCGGATCAACCGCCTCTCCACGCACAACCTGTTCACGGCCATCTTCGAGCAGTTCCTGCGCGCGTATGCCCGCACGGTGGCGGAAGCCAAACTTGCCCTGGAAGATTCCTTTACCCGCTACGACAACCATGCGCCGCACTACGCGCTGTTCATCGCTTTCCTGCGCCTGATGGAGCACGCCCGCGCCGAAGCGAATACGCTCACCGGGCGGCACCTCGATTTTTACTACAAAAAAGTGCTTCGCCTGCACGAAAAACCCGCCGTGCCCGGCCGGGCGCACCTGCTGGCCGAACTTGCCAAACACGCCACGGCGCGTGAATTTCCGGCAGGGGAAAAATTTACAGCCGGCAAGGACGACCTCGGTCGCGATGCATTTTTCACAAACGATCGCGACTTCGTTGCCAACAAAGCGAAAGTAACGGCCCTGAAAACCGTGTACCGGCATTTCACCGAACCGGCTACGGCGGCAGTCATTGCCACCAAACCTACCGGTCGCATTTTCGCCGCCCCCGTTTCAAATTCTGCCGACGGACTTGGCGCCGAACTGACCTCCGCCGACTGGTCGTGGCACCCGTTTTTCAATAAATTGTACACCGACGGGCAACTGTCGGGCATTGCCATGCCGACCGGCGAAGTCGGCTTCGCGGTTGCCTCGCACTACCTCTTGCTGGCGGGCGGCACGCGAACCATCACGCTGACCCTCGAAGGACTGAACGTGGCCGGCGAGCAGAAAACCAAAATCCGCTGCCTGCTTTCCACCGCAGAGGGCTGGACGGAGGCGGAGGCGACCAAATTTGCGGGACAAAATCTGGAACTAACGCTGAGCGGCAGTTTCCCGCCGGTAGTGCCGTACTCCGCCAAAGTACACGGCTACGGCTTCGACACCAACCTGCCCGTGATGCTGGTGCAACTGAAGCAAGACGAGGCCCAGACCTACCTGTACCCGGCGCTGCAAGATGCCATGGTCTCGAAGATCACCCTGAACACCACCGTGACCGGCCTGCAAACGCTTGCCGTGTCCAACGATTTTGGCCCGGTGGATACCTCCAAACCGTTCCAGCCGTTCGGGGCGCAGCCGCTGAAAAACAGCAGCCTGATTGTAGGGTCGAAAGAGGTTTTTCAAAAAAACCTGAGCAGCGCGTCGGTGAAGTTGACCTGGCAAAATACTCCGGCCCCATACTCCGCATCTCCCGAAATCCAGGTTTCATATCTGAAATCAGGCAAGTGGAACCAGCCCGCAGGAACGAATCTATTCGGAACTGCTGAAAATGTGGTTGCGTTGTCCAGCCCGTCAACTTCAGCGATTGACCTACCAGACCTCGGCGAAAACGAGCAGTACCACACCGACGCCCGGCACGGGTTCGTCCGCCTGTCGCTTTCGACCGATTTTGGACAGGCGGCCTTCCAAACGGCACTTTTCAACTATATCAAAGGGCTTCCGACAGCCAACCCGCCGACGCAAGCACCCACACCTCCGCTCGGTCCATTCGCCACCGCGATTACGTTGGATTATACTGCCAGCCAGGTTATTGCACTCGGTTCGGGCAATGCGGCGGATTTCACCAACCGCCAGGCCAAATTTTTCCACATTGCTCCCTTTGGCCATGCCGAGCAACATCCGGCGCTGACGGGCAACGCCCATGTTTGCCTGCTGCCCCAATTCGAGTTTGCCCGGGCGGGCGCCAAACAGGAAACGGAAGCCGAATTGTACATCGGAGTGGCCGGCCTTGTGCCGCCACAAAACCTGGCGCTACTCTTCCAGGTGGTCGACGGTACCGCCAATCCGCTTTCTGAAAAGCCCCCGCAGCACCTGCACTGGAGCTACCTGCAGCACAATCAGTGGATTCCTTTCGAACAAAACGACGTGGCAGACGGCACCGGTGGCTTGCTGCGCTCGGGCATCGCAACCCTCGCCGTGCCGCGCAGCGCTACTGCCGACAACACCCTGCTGCCCACCGGTTCGCACTGGATTCGGCTGGCCGTGGGGACCAACAGCGACGCCGTGTGCCGCCTGCGCATGGTAGCGGCACAGGCCCTGTCGGCCACCTTTGCCGATGCCGGCAACGACCCGGCCTTTCCGGCCAAAACACTGCCTGCCGGAACCATCAGCCAACTCGACCAGCCCGACGCGGCGGTCAAGGCCGTGGTGCAGCCGTTCGAAACATTCGGCGGTCGCGGGCAGGAAACCGCTTCGGCATTTTACACCCGTATCAGCGAGCGTCTGCGCCACAAAGACCGCTCGGTGGCGCTGTGGGATTACGAGCGGTTGGTGCTCGAAGCCTTCCCGCAGGTGTACCGTGCCAAATGCCTGCCGCACACCCAGTTTCAACCGGCCAAGGCGGCAAAACCGGCTACCCCCGGCCAAAGCGCCCAGCCCGCCGAACCGGCGAAGTACCGGGAACTGGCGCCCGGCCACGTGACCCTCGTACTGGTGCCCAACCAGCAACAACACAACCTGCGCGACCCGCTCCGCCCGTACGCAAGCCTCGGCCTGCTGACCGAAGTGGAAGCATTTTTGCGCGCCCGCACCACCTGTTTTGCCACGTTGCATGTGCGCAACCCGCAATTTGAAGAAGTGGGCACCGAGTTTCGGGTGCGGTTGATGCCCGGCTACGATGAGACATTTTATGTAAAAAAATTGCAGCAGGAAATAACCCGCTTCCTGTCGCCCTGGGCATACGCAGATGGAAGCGCACCTTCGTTTGGCGGTAAAATTTACAAATCCGTGCTCATCAATTTTGTGGAAGAACGCCCGTACGTGGACTTCGTGGCCGATTTTGTGATGCGCCACACGTATTTCTCCGAAGCCCAAAACAAGAGCATCACCACCGGCGACCTGTCGGAAGTTGAGCCTTCCAAAGCAGTTTCCATCCTGGTTTCCGTACCCGAAAAACGCCACCTCATCACCGTGATCACCGAAGCGGAAGCCGAAGCCGCCCGCGAAAAATGTCCTTGCCAAGCATGAGCCAGTCGCCCGTCACCATACCGAAGCAACCCGTGTTGCGCCCCGCTGAGGACTTCTACCGCCTCCGCCGGGAAGGCATCGGCTTTATCGAACAGATGGGCAGCCGGCTTTGGACGGACTACAACCTCCACGACCCCGGCATCACGATGCTTGAGGCGCTGGCATACGCGATCACCGACTTGGCCTATCGCACCGGCTGGGACATCGAAGACCTGCTGGCGCCCGCTCCGGGCAAGGTGGCGCCCGATCAGGCGTTTTACACGGCTCGCCGAATCCTTACCATAAACCCCTGGACACCCGACGATTTCCGCCGCCTGCTCCTGGACCTGCCGCAGGTGCGAAATGCCTGGGTCTTTTGTAAAAAATGTGCCTGTGACCTGCACTACTACGCCTGGTGCGACGAGTTCAAACAACTTCAGTTGTCATTTGATCGAACAGCCGGACTGAAGTTTTCTCCCAAAAAAATCGAAACGCTTGGGCTGTACGAAGCCCTGCTCGAACTGGAGTCCGATCCCGTGCTGGGTGATCTGAACGACCGGAAAATTGAACAAACCGTTTTCGTTTACGACTCCGAGGGGCAGCCCCACCCGCTCACGCTGGAACTGCGTTTTCCCGATTGGGAGCTGCTCAATCAGCAGCAACAGGAAAGTTTTATCCAGTACGAGGACCCCAACACCAAAGCGGCTTTTCTGCGAAAAATTACCGGTATCACCGCCTTCCGGTTCTCGCGCAGCAACGCCAGTGAACAGACGGAAAGCGATCCGTTGGACCAGGAAGTCAAAGACACCGAAATGCGCCGCTTCTGGCGCGAGGTGTTTTATGTTTCCTTCAAAATCACTTTCGATGCCGGCGACCCGCTCGTGCTGGATAACGTCGCCATGCGTTTTTTCGGCGGCGATACCGCCAAACAGGCACTGAAAGTGCTGCCGCCTGCCGATCCGTTCGGATTTGCGCTGCAAGAATTGCTGGAAACCAAACCGGCGCCGACCGACGGCAAATCGGCGACCGGTTTCATCCAGCAGTACCGCTGGAAACTGCGCAAAGCCGCCGATGCCGTGGACAGCGCAAAAAAAGCCTTGCACAGCCACCGCAACCTCGACGAAGACTACTGCCGGGTGCGTCGGGCCGATGTGGAGGATGTAGCCGTGTGCGCCGATGTGGAAGTGGCGCCCGATGCCGACATCGAGCGCGTACAGGCCGAAATCTGGTTTGCCGTGGAGCGGTATTTCAACCCGCCCGTGCCGTTTTACACCCTGCCCGAACTGCAGGAGGCCGGAATGCCGACCGAGGAAATATTCAACGGCCCCGAACTCGAAAGCGGCTTTCTAAAAGCCGACGAACTGGCTGCATCGGGCTTGAAAACCGAGTTGCGGGTATCCGACCTCATCAACCTGCTCATGGATATCGAGGGCGTGCGGGCCGTGAACAACCTGCTGCTGACCAAATACGACGCCGAGGGCAAACCCGTGCGCGGCGCCGCCGATTTGCAGTCGGCAACGGTCAACCTCAACAAAATCAGCGCGAGTTGGACCCTTGCCGTTACGCCGCTGCACCAGCCCCGCCTGTACTTCAACCTCTCGCGGTTTCTGTTTTACAAAAACGGCCTGCCGTTTCATGCCCGCTCCGCCGAGGCGCTGGAAACCCTGACCCAGTTGCGCGGCGCCGCCGACCGGCCCAAAGTGCCGAATGCGCCCAAAGACCTGCCGGCGCCAGGCGGTACGTTCCGCGATCCGGAGGATTATTTCCCGGTGCAATACAGCCTGCCGCGGACGTATGGCGTCAGCCCGGAAGGATTGCCGGGCAATGCATCCGTGTTGCGCCGCGCACAGGCGCGCCAGTTGAAGGGATACCTGATGGCGTTTGAGCAGCTGCTCGCGAACGCGACGGCCCAGATTGCCAATACCGCGCAGTTGTTTTCCATCGAACCGACGGCGCCGGCACAAACGTACTTTACCCGCCTGCTTGACGGGAACGCCATTGAGGGGGCAAATGATTTGCTCAACGGACTTACGGCCAACGGGTTGCAGGAATTGGCCGAAACCACCGACGAATTCCTCGAACGCCGCAACCGGTTTCTCAACCACCTCCTTTCGCGCTTCGGCGAGCAGTTTGGCGAGTACGCGCTGTTGCTGACCAACCGCGCAGACGCCGTCACGGCGCAGCAGGAACTCATCACGGACAAGTTGGCTTTTTTGACCATGGCCGACAAGGTCAGCCACGACCGCGGCAAAGCGTTCGACTACCACCACAACCCGACCAATCCGGCCAATGTGCCGGGCTTGCGCCTGCGCTTGCGGGCTTTGCTCGGCATTGCACCGGGCAACAACGCCGAGCGGTTCATCATCGTCGAGCATCTGTTGCTGCGGCCCAAATTTATCGGCGACGCGCTTTATCCTGCCTGCGTGGATGGGGGCTGCATCACCTGCGGCGGCGCCGAAGACCCGTATTCGTTCCGCCTCACCTACGTGATGACGGGCTGGGTGGAGCCGTTCGATACCGATCTCGAAATGCGCCGTTTTGCCGACCGCACCATCCGGCAGGAAACTCCCGCGCACCTGCTGCCCAAAATTTGCTGGGTGGGCAACGACGGATTCAGGCCCGACCCCTGCGATCCGGTATTGACCAAAGTGGCCGATCTGCTGACCGCCGACCACGCCACCAACATCACGCCGGACGACGCGTGCGTATGCGCGGTGCTGATTCTGGACAAATACAACACCGTTTTTCAGGCATTTTTCGATCCGAAAAAAACAGCGCACCTGCTGAAAACGGGCTGGGAGTCGTTGCTGAAAGTTGAGTTTGCCGGCATTTCGGCTGCTGATTTCCCCTGTTCGGCAGCCGTGGATGCCACCACGTGGGACGAGGTTCAGGCTGTGCTGCTGGAGCATTTCACCGAAATAGCCTACTACGGCTGGCAATTCGAGCGCTTCGAAGAGGCCTGGAAACAGTGGCTGGAAGCCAACAAAATGTTCGACTGGACGGAAGAGCGCTTGCAGGAGCGCGTGGAGGCGCTCCTGGTTGCCGGGCTGTCGCCCAAATCGAAAACACCACCAGCGGGCGCGCCCTGCCAATGGGCTGCACAAATCCTGACTGCGTACGGCATGAAATTTTTCAACTGGATGAAGGCCCGGCTGGATGCAGGCGTGGCTTTCGACAACAATACCTGGGTCATACCCGACCCGGCAGGCATCGCTTTGCCGGCAGGTTTTCTGTTCAAACCCGGGACCGCGGCTACTGTGGAGGCGCTTCTGAAAGCGCGATACGAGGCTTACAAAGAAGTATCGTACCGCCTCTGGATTGTGCTCGATTTGCTCAGCAAACTCCGCAATGCATACCCGGGCGCCACCCTGCACGACTGCGACGACGGCAGCGACGACAATCCCGTGCGCCTCGGCAGCACCGCGCTGGGTAGCCGCCGCGTACAGGCGAAAATCGTGACAACACCGGCAACCAAAACGGCGCTTGCGAAACCGGCTGCAAAGGCAAAAACGACGGCGGGGGAAGCCCCCTCAAAGCAAAAACCAGCGCCGGCGCCTCAGAAATCAACCCTGAAGCAGGTAACGACTCCGGCACCGAAATCAACGGCTACACCTAAGGCCGAGCCGAAACTTTCCGCCAAACTGGCGAAAACAAAACCTGTTGTTCCACCTGCACCGGAGGCCAAATCGGCAAGCAAACCGAAGAAAAAAGGAAACTAAGCATTATTCAACCGACAAAACAGTCACGTCATGCAACCAAAGCAAGATACTTACCCGGTCTTCGAAGCCAATCAGGTGCTCACCAACCGCCACCTGAATCAGGTTTTTGATTATTTGGACGAGCAGGAACGCCTGACGCGAGCCAACCTCATCGGCATCGGCATCGTGTGCGGGCTGGAGATCAAACTGACTGCGGGAAACGCATCGGTTTTGCTGACGAAGGGCTGTGGCGTGACGTCGGAGGGGTACCTGATTGTGGAACCGGAAGAGGAAGTGGCGCTGGTGGAATACAAAACCTACACCCTGCCCGACGAAGTGGCGGAGTACCTTCCGTTCAAATTCGAGGCGCCCGACCCGAACGACAACACCAAAACCATCCGCAAGCAATACGACCTGTGGGAGTTGTTCGAGGCCGGTGAACCCAATTCCACCAAACTGAATGCTGCACCAGCCGGTTTTCTGAACGACAAGGCCGTGCTGCTTTTTCTGGAGTTGAAAAAAGACGGGCTGCGCAACTGCAGTCCGAACAACTGCGACGACAAGGGCGCGGAAGTGACGGCTACGGTGCGACGATTGTTGGTGCGCATAGCAGATTTGACCAAGATAATTGCCGCCGCTAACGAGCAAGGCACATCCCTTACGCCTTCCGACCTGGAGTCGGTACTGCTTGCCCGACTCAAACTGGCCGATATCCGATTGCCGCGGTACAATGTGCCCAACACCGACCCGGCGACCTCGGAGGATGTGTACGCCGGATTTCTGGATGTTTTTCGCGACAATGGCCTGGCTGCAGCAACCGGCACGGCGCTTTCAGAAGCCTACAAGGCGTTCGAACCATTGCTGCTGGACGATTATCCGTCCGATCCGTTTGCCGGTACTTTTTCCGGCAAGTTCGGGTTTCTGGACACCGTTCCGGACGCAACGGATCAGGTGCGTTTTGTGCAATACTACTACGACCTGTTTGACGACCTGCTGAAGGCCTACGATGAATTCCGGTGGAAAGGTGTGGAACTGATGTGCGCCTGTTGCCCACCCGGCGGCTTGTTTCCCCGGCATTTGATGCTGGGCGTTTTGCGGCCCGATCTGATACCGACACCGGCTATTTACCGCCATCCGTTTCTGGCGTCTTCGGCCATTAGCGGCTGTGAGGAACACACCAAAGACTTGCAGTTGTTGTTCCGCCGCCTGGTCGAAATGGTGCGGAGTTTTACGGATAACCCACCGGTGCCGGTGCTGAAACTGAAAAACAAGACCATCGCGCAAATCCGCATTACGCCAAGCAAACTGGCCGATGTGCCACTGTCGGACAAGGCAATCCCGTACTACTACACGCAGGACGGCGCGCCGCCGCTTTTCCAGCGCTGGAATGCGCAGCGTACCCGCCGCAGCCGGGCCAACCAGAACCTGAGTTACCGCTCGTACCAGTACACGCCTGCGCCCCCGGCTTTTGTGACAAATCCGTTGCGGTATGATCTGGAGCCGTATAATTTCCTCCGCGTCGAGGGCCACCTCGGCCAAAACTATCAGGATGCGCTGGAGACCTTGCTCCAGATGAAGGAAACTTTCCGACTGCCCATCGAGATTATTGCGTTGCGCACCGGCGCATTTGACGAAAACCTGCAGGTGGATTTGAGCCAGGAGACTTGCCGGTTTCAGGATTTGGAGACGCTGTACGATGCCTTCAGGGAAGAATTGAAATGTTTTTTGTGCAAACAATTGCAGTTCTACTACAATCTGCCCTATCCGGCGGTATCCAACGAGCCGACAACGCCGTTCAAGCCTGCCGTCCCGCTGCTGGTGGAATGCGCGCCCGACTTTTTGGTATCCCCGAAATCCATCGGCAGCTACTTCGAACGGTTTATTTGGCCTTACCACAAAAATGCAAACTACTACGACCCGGACAGTTTCAACATCTTTGGCGAGATCAATTCGATCGGGACGCTTCCTGAAGCCCAAGTCAATTATATTTTTATTTATCCAGCCTACTATTTGGCCAAGTTCATGCAAGTGTTGACTGAAGACCTGGCGAGTTTTAACTTTCCTGCGTTTGCGAACCGATATTCCGATCTGGAGCGCATTGCTGATTTGATTGAAGTGAAATGGAAACTTCGCCTGACATCGATACAGGGTAACGAACAAATCATGACATGGGAAGAGATTGACGACCGGCTGGAAAGTATTCAGTATGCGTGTCGGCTCGACTTTTTCAAATCCATCGTTGACGAACGCTCGAAACGGATGCTGGAGGCCAAACAAAAGCAGTTCCTCAGTTTTTTCCTCCAGAACAACCCCGGCATCCAGCACAAGGCCGGCGTGCCAATGGGCGGTACATTCATTCTGGTGTACCACGACGACATTGAGCCTGTGATCGAAGTGGAAGATAGCACAAATCCGATTCCGGATGTGATCCTTGCCAAAGATTCAAATGTCGGCAAAGCTACAATGGTAACCTCGATCAAAGCCAAACAAGCCGTGCTGAAGCGCGTCCAGAGCCTGCAAAGTCTGAGCGAACAGGAAAAACAGGTCATATACAAGGCGTTGGAAAAACCTGAAGCAGAGATGACGTTCGCGGTACCAAAAGGCAATCCTAGTGACGCCGCTTTGGAAAAAATCATTTCTGATACTGTAGAAGAACTGACCGATGGTACCATTATCGCCGACTTTTTCCTGCCCTACCTGTGTTGTTCCGATTGTTCGCCGGTACAATTCTCCCTGCCGGCCATTCCGCCGACGTTCACCTTCGAGGTCGGGTGTACCAATGCCAATAATCAGGCGGAGGTTACGATCACACCGGCGGGTGGGGTAGCGCCGTACAGTGTTAAAGTGGACGGGGCCGACTTTGTGCCCGACACGGGCAAGGTGCTGCTATTTGCAGGCGACCACGAACTTATAATCCGGGATTCGGCGGGCGTACAGTCTTTGAAACAAAAAGTGACGGTGCAAGGCGTTTTGGCATTTGGAGCCGAAACGTACGAGTGCAATGCAAATGGGCAATTCATTGTCAAATTTGCCATACTTGGCGGGCGGCCGCCGTTTACATCGCCACAAGGTAGTTTCTCCGGCAACCAATTCACCGGAACCCCCGTTTCGAGCGGCACCGCAGTCACAGTAGAAGTTACCGACAGCGCCGGATGCAAGACAGACAAGCGTTTCATCCATACCTGCGTACCGCCTTGTGACCTGCCCTGTGATGGCAACGCAATACGCTGCCAGTATCAGTTCTGGATACCGGTCGGCAGCCGTGAGGTAGATGCCGGCGTACCTGTGGTGCAGGCAGACCGGTTCACTTTCGAAGGTCCTGGCGGAGTTGAAATTGATATTACGGAAGAAGTGCAAAAAATCGTTGGCAAATTTGACCAGGCCGCGTTTGACAAAAACTTCCGGGAAGCGGTGCAAAAACTGTGGATTGATCCGATCACCAAGTTGATTGTCGAACGGACCAAAGACGACAAATGGCTCCGATTGGAATATGCCCAAAACGAGAAAGACCAATTTGGTCTGCTTTGGATAGAACGATTTGAATGCCTGCCGTTTACGTTCAGGTTTAAGGTCGCCTACACATTGCCCAATCCACAAGGTGTTCCGGCTGCTGTCGAAAATTATGTCATTACCTACTCCTCGACAGACGGTTACCGCATGCAAGTGCTTGGCGGCCATTTTGCCCCGGTTATTGTACCACCAATGAACTGCGAAACGCTGAACAAGTGCAAAAACGAAACGGAATGGAAGCCGGTGTGCAAGGCGAAGCCGTTCAGTGTGAATATTGTGGAGAAGAGCTTCAAATTCCCGTTTGTAACGCTGCGCGCCACTTCGTCCGGAGTGATCAAGCCTACCCTGTACGTCTGGGAGGTGGATGCAGCCAAACCCCCGCTCGCCAACGGCGATATGGTGCAAATGCCGATTGTCGAACCCATCACGTTCCCGATAAAAATCCGCGTAACTGCATTTGCGGCAAACGGCTGCTCGGTAACCGTGGAGGATTTTATAGACATCAACCCGCAATAACATGCCTGCCGCCGCTGCACATACCATCCGGCTTCAGCGCCTCGACGTGACGCTCAACGGCGCCGAGTCCGACGGTTTTGCCCTGCAAAACCGCCTCTCCGCCTGGTGCAACGACCGGCTGCCGCAGGCGATTAGTCAGGCATTGGAGCCGTTTGCTCCCGCAGAAGGGAATCTGGTGATCGAATACCTGGATGTGGATGCAGGGGAGTTGTCGCTTGAACACTTCGAGCAGGAGTTTCCGGAGTGTGTGCGCCGGGCGGTGGAACACGCCATTCGGGACAAACTCGCAGCCGTACCCGTGGCAGCTTCCACGCCTTCCGATTCGCCGGATGCCGTGTTCAAATCGGAGGCGCAAGTCACACTGGAAGCCTTTTTGTTTTTCCTCGAAACCGGCCGCTTGCCCTGGGCATTTCGCCTGCTGCCGGGGAAAACTCTGGAAGATCAAGTGTTGGAAGTCCGGGCAGCAGGGCCGGAAGTCGGACGCTTTTGGGCGGAATTTCGCCTGAGACTGGCGTCTCAAGCCGTACGCAGTCGCCTGATACGCCAATTCAGTCTGGCATTTTTGAGCGACCTGACCAATCGGATTTCCCCGGACCCGGTTTCGGGGGCGCATCAGGTCCTGGCGATCTGGCGCCCTGTTTTACAGCCGGAGGCATTTGCGTTTTGGGAGCGGGTAGTTTGGCTGACAGCATTAGCTCAACAGGCGGGAGTGGCTATGCCCCGGTTGACCGGCGAGCAACACCGGGTTGCCGACACTCCCGAACACGTGCCGCAACTGCTGTTTGCGGGCCTGCACGAAGCGGAACGGCAACGCCCTGGATTTATCCGGATTTTGCGGACGGCGATCGGGCCGGAGCCGGTACAGCCTTGGGCTAAAGCAGTGTTGGCGGAAATACAATCAGCGCCGCCCCCTACCCTCGGCCCGGATGCGGCATTGGAACGACAACCCGGCAGCGAGCCGCCGCCGGAAGGGCTGCTGCTTGATTGTGCGGGTCTGGTACTGCTGCACCCGTTTTTGCCGCAGTTTTTCCGGGCGCTTGGCGTAGCCGACGACACGGCGCTGACGCAGCCCGACCGCGCGTTGCACCTGCTGCATTTTCTGGCTACAGGAAAAACGCCCGCGCGGGAGCACGAACTGGTGTTTGCCAAAATCCTGTGCGGTATCCCGCTCGACCGCCCCGCAGAAGGGCATATCGGGCTGACAGATAACGAGACGGACGAAGCCGTCAACCTGCTTAACACAGTAATTCGCTACTGGGACGCGCTCAAGGGAACCTCGCCGGATGGCCTGCGTGAGTCATTTCTGCGTCGCCCCGGGAAACTGGTTTCCTCTGTCGACGGCGGATGGGAATTGCATGTAGAAAAACAAACGCACGACATTCTCCTCCGGCATCTGCCCTGGGGCATCGGCATGATCCAACTGCCCTGGATGCCGGTGCTGTTGCACGTGGAATGGGAATACTGACCAATTGAACCGACGCATGAAGTCATCGGCTGAAAAAACATCCACCACTACTTCCACGCCTGCGGCCCAGGCGGCGGAGAAGCCGTTTTTTGAAAAAGCGGGCGGTGGGGATTTTTTCAAACCCGGTGGCGACAAAGCCCCGCCGGTACAGGCCAAGATGACGGTGAACAAGCCCGGCGACAAGTTCGAACAGGAGGCCGACAAAATGGCCGACAAGGTGATGCGCATGCCGGATCCGGCTCCGGGCAAGGAGGAGAAAATACAGCGCGCGCCGGAGGAAAAGGTGCAGAAGCGGGAGGACGACCGGATCATGAAAAGCGCGGCTATGGACGACAAAAAGGTGCAGCGGCAGCCGGTAGAGAAGATTCAGAAAGCGCCTGCCGTGGAGGAGAAGGTGCAGAAGGCGGAGGCCAGGGAAGAGAAAGTGCAAAAAAAGCCGGATGACCGGATCATGCGGAAAGAGGAAATCCAGAAGGCCGAACAGGAAAAAATCCAGAAAAAGGAAGAAGAAAAGGTGCAGCGCAAGAGTGGCGAGGGTGGCGCATCATCTGTAGCCGCTCAAACGCAGTCCGCCATACATAGCCAAACCACTGGCGGGCAGCAGATGGGTTCCGAAACCCGTGGCTTCATGGAATCGCGGTTTGGCGCCGACTTCGGCAATGTCCGCATCCACAGCGACCCGGAGGCGGCAAGCCTGAGCAACCAGTTGAGCGCCCGGGCGTTCACATACCAAAACCACGTTTTTTTCGCCCGCGACCAGTACCAGCCGGGCACAAGTGAGGGCAAACACCTGCTTGCACACGAACTGACGCATACCATTCAGCAGGGGCATGCCGAGCAGCAAAGCCCGAAGGTGAGTACCGCTGCCGCCACGCCGACGGTGCAGCGACTGGGCATTCAGGATGCGCTCGACTATTTTGCCGACAAGGCTTACCACATTCCGGGCTTCCGGCTGCTTACTATTGTGCTGGGTTTCAACCCGATCAACATGCGCTCCGAATCGCGCAGCGCGGCCAATATTCTGCGCGGACTTATTGAGGTGATACCGGGTGGTCATTTCATCAGTCAGGCGCTGGACAACCACGGCGTATTCAACAAAGCCGGCGCCTGGGTGGAGCAGAAACTGGCTGAATTGGGCGACATCGGTAGCGACATCGTTTCCGGTCTCAAGCGGTTTGTGGATTCGCTCAGTTGGACGGATATTTTCGATCTAGGCGGTGTCTGGAACCGGGCCAAGCGCATCTTCACCGATCCGATCAAACGGTTAATTAATTTCGGGATCAGCGTGGCGATCGAAATTCTGAAAATGGTCAAGGATGCCATTCTGAAACCATTGGCTGCCATAGCCCAGGGTACGCGCGGGTACGATTTGCTGAAAGCCGTCCTCGGAGAAGACCCGATCACCGGCGAGCCGGTACCACGAAATGCCGACACCCTGATCGGCGGGTTTATGAAACTCATTGGACAGGAAGAGGTATGGGAGAATATCAAAAAAGGTCGGGCAATACAGCGTGCCTGGGTCTGGTTCCAGGGGGCTTTGGCCGGATTGATGGGTATGGTGCGCGCTATTCCGCGGAAAATCATAGATACCATCACCTCGCTAACCTTCCAGGACATCATCACGGTAGCGGGAGCATTTACCAAAATCGTCGGCTCCTTTGCCAATATCGCCCTTGATTTCATCAGTTGGGGGGTGAATCAGGTGATTAGCCTGCTGGAAATTCTGTTTTCCGTGGTAGCGCCGGGAGCGGTGCCGTATGTGACAAAAGCCAGATCGGCGTTCAAAAAAATTATTCAGAACCCGATCGGTTTTGTGGGCAATCTGGTCCGCGCGGGCAAACTTGGTTTCCAAAATTTTGCCAATAACATCCTCAAGCACCTCAAGGATGCGCTGATCAAGTGGATTACCGGGCCGCTCGGCGAGGCCGGCGTGTACATCCCCAAATCCTTCTCCCTGATTGAAATTATTAAACTGGTACTTTCCGTGCTGGGGCTGACGTGGCAGAATATTCGCGCCAAATTGGTCAAAATTATCCCCGAGCCTGTACTGACGGGCCTGGAAAAAACCGCCGGCATTTTGGTTACATTGGTTAAAGACGGCCCGGTAGCGGCTTGGGAGCAGATAAAAGCCGAACTTTCCGAACTGAAGGATCAGCTTGTTTCCCAGATCACACAAATGGTCTCGACCGAAGTGGTTAAGGCCGCCGTGACAAAATTAGTCAGCATGCTTAATCCTGCCGGTGCGTTTGTGCAGGCTATTCTGGCGATCTACAACACGATCACGTTCTTCATCGAGAAGATCAACCAGATTGCCGCAGTCGTCGGGGCATTCATTGATTCCATTGCGGCCATTGCAGCAGGGAACGTGGCAGTAGCCGCGCAAAAAGTGGAGCAGACGATGGCAAATACGCTGAACATCATCATTGCGTTTTTGGCTAAATTTGCGGGGCTGGGCGGCATTCCGGCCAAAATAACCGGCATCATTCGGAAGATTCGACAGCCGATTGACCGGGGGCTGGACAAGATTGTGGCGTGGTTAGGGGGGATGTTGAAGAAGATAGGGGGAGCAATCAAAAAAGGTGTTGCATCTTTCTTTTCACCAAAATCATTTAAAGTTGGCAACGAAACTCATAGACTTTACCCGGACAGTAGTGGAGTTCCGATTGTTGCAAGCAACCCTAAACGCTTAACCGAAGCGCTGAAGAGTTTGGGAGGAGATGTTGGCAAAGCCATAGAATTAGAAACTATCAATAACCAAATAAAGACTGCCAGTGATCCTGCTAAGCAAGCGGAATTGAATAAGAAAGCAGACAAACTTACGGCCGACATCATTGATTTGCTGGTAAGGCTCAAGTATGGCGAAGGCACAAAAGATAAAATGGATAAAGCAGTAGTTAACTTTACTGTGGAAGGGAATGCAACTGAGTTTAAGCGGCAAATTAGTATGCAACAAACTTCGTTGACAAGCATGAAGGTTGGTGATTGGCAGCGAAATCGAGCTCGATTCGTAGGATTTGGACGGGAAAATAAAAAAGATACAAAATCAACGCGAAGAGAAGCCATGGTAGCACAATTAGTTTCAAATCCCGTTGATGCAATTCAGTCCTTACGTGACAATGGTCTTCTGACCGCATCAGACCACTCGTTAGTAACTGGCATATTAACTAACCCGAATATTCCGGATAAGAAAAAAGCATTGGATTCAACTGCCAGACGAATAATGGACAGCTATGGTAGTCGGAAACTTGCAGTATTACACAGAGTTGATCAGGTAGCTGGCGGTGATTCCACTCAGTACGGTGATGATGCCTCAATTTTTGGAGGCACTTACGAGAATTCTGCAATTGGACGACAGTGGAGTACCCGCATCGGTATTGTTGATGCTGCTGCAAAAGATGTAAAACCGGATGCTGCTGTTAATGTAGAACTTAAATCATAAGCCAATTTCTCTTCACATGATTTCATACGAAGGCTTTAAAAATCGCCATTATCCACAAAAAAAACACATAAGATTTTATTCAGAGGATGAAATTGCCTACATCAATAAAAATCTACCGGAAGGCATCGCTGAGTTTTTAGAAATAGAAGGATTATGTAGCTATTCAAATGGTTTTTTGTGGACGACCTCTCCCGATGCTTTTCATCAGGCACTTGATCAGTGGGGATTAAAAGGTGCAAAATGTTTTGTTTTCATGCGGTCAGCCTTTGGGGCATGTATTTTTTTTTCTCGAAAAGAGTTTTTTTACTTAGACCCTCTGGAGGGACGAATTGTTTCTTTGGGAGATGATGCTTATATGGTATTGGACATTTTCTTAATTATGGATGCTATTTTAACTAACGGGCTTTTTGAGGATTATTTCAAAAACTTAAAAAATGATCCGAGCCTGCTTCATCAGGATGAAATTTTTGCTTTTGTCCCCGCACTACCTTTGGGTGGCAGTTTTGAATCTTCAAAAGTTGAAATTGTCAAAATGTTTGAACATTTAGCCTTCCTTGCTCAACTATTTGATGGAAAGGCAAAGCGGATTTAAACCTATTTGACAGTTTTCCACCATGCCCGAATCCTCCCTCTCCACCGCACTCGCGTTCCTCCGCTCCGCCGTCGCCGGGCGGCTTAAAGTACACTCTGGAAAAGAGGACAAAATCATACTCTCCGGCGCCGCGTGGTACGAAGACGACAGCCCGTTCAGCCGTTTTTTTCAAACGCTCCAGCCTACGTTTGAAGAATATACCCTCCTCCTCCTTGCCCTCGCCCCCCACCTCCAGCCCGACTTTTTCTACCGGATCATCGCCGAGCACCTGCCCGAAGGCGGCGACCTGCCCGAGTTCGGCGGCGCCAGGGGCATCCACCACCGCGGCATCCTGCCCACCGGCGAAACCGCCCAGTTCGTGCTCGCAGGCAACGACCTCGAAAAACGCCTCGACGTGCAGCGCCTGCTCGGAACCGACCACTGGCTCGCCCAAAAAGGCATCCTCCAACTCGAACCCGTGCGCGACGGCGAACCGGCCATGAGCGGGCGCCTGATGCTCGATCCCGAAATTGTCGAATTGCTCACACTGGGCCAAATCAGCAAACCTCGTTTCAGTATGGACTTTCCCGCCGAACGCATCACCACCGAAATGGACTGGGACGACCTCGTGCTCCCCGCCGGCACCCTGAGCCAGATCCGCGAAATCGAACGCTGGACCCTGCACAACGACACGCTCCTGCAGGACTGGGGTATGAAGAAAAAAATAAAACCCGGCTACCGCGCCCTGTTCTACGGCCCGCCGGGTACCGGCAAAACCCTCACGGTAGCCCTGCTGGGAAAACAATCCGGCAAGGACGTTTACCGGGTGGACCTCTCCCGCGTGGTTTCCAAGTATATCGGCGAAACGGAAAAAAACCTGTCCAAACTGTTTGACAAGGCCGAGCACAAAGACTGGATTCTGTTTTTCGATGAAGCCGACGCGCTCTTCGGAAAACGCACCGGTGTGCGCGATGCACACGACCGCTATGCCAATCAGGAGGTGGCGTACCTGCTGCAACGCGTCGAGGCATACAACGGATTGGTGATACTCGCCTCCAACCAACGCGCCAATATTGACGACGCGTTCACCCGCCGCTTTCACGCCATCGTTTATTTCCCCATGCCGACCCCCGCCGAACGCGCGGTAATATGGCAACGCACATTCCCGCCCCAGATCGTTCCCGACGCCGCCATCAACTGGACGCAAGTAGCCTCCCGTTACGAACTGACCGGCGCCAACATCCTGAATGTGGCTCAATGGTGCGCCATCGAAATGCTGGCAGAAGGCACTAATGTGCTGAGCCTGCAGCGTCTCGAAGCGGGTATTCTTCGGGAGGTGGTCAAAGAAGGGAAAATCGTCTGACCGGGTTGTTCTAGGACACCCGGCGTTGGTACAGACCTGCTTCAAACGCCACCCGCACCAGCCCGGCCGTGTTTTTCACGCCTAACTTCTGGATCAGGTTCACGCGGTGGGTTTCCACAGTGCACTGGCTGATGTACAACTTGCTCGCAATTTCGCAAGCCGTATGCTCTTCCACGATGAGGTCAAGTACCTCCTTCTCCCGTGGCGTCAGCCGGGTGCCTCGCTTTGTTTTTCGGACCGGAGTGGTGAGCCATGACGCGAAAGCGTGGTGGAGCGACGACGGGATGTACGTGCGTCCGGCGGTCAGCTCGTCCAGCGCAGCATGCAGGTCTTCCGCACTTGATGTTTTGGGTAAATAAGCCTGAACGCCTAATTTGTAGTATTTTTTAACCTCCGGAATCGAGTCATTATCGCTGCCAAACAGCAGCATCTTGCTCTCCGGCGCGATTTTGTGAAAAGCCCGGATCGTTGCCTCGGGTTTTTCTTCCAGCAAAACCCCGTCGAGCCAGATGAGGTCGGGTCGAAACCCGGCGCACAGATCGAGCGCTTGCGGGATGTCCGTCGCGCATTGTACTTCGGTGACGACGGGATGGGCGCTTAGTTGGTCGGCCAAGGCATCACGCAGGAGCGGAATGGCCTCCAGAACGAGTGTTTTCATACAGGTGCTTTTTTCAATAGCGGATTAGAGTGGGAATAACGTGTTTCACCTCAACAAAGACGGAAAGGATAAACCTGTTCTGTTTGGGGACAGAAAGACGCGCACGGCTCCTTGTGTCGGGAGTGCTCGAAATACCGGAAAAGCAACGAATGGGGAATGGTCTCTGGCCGTGACAAGTCAGTTGGCCTCTGTGCGTCTGAAGTTCTTTTCGTGGGGCAACGCCGTACAGGTATGGGGAAGAGCGGCAGGCTGGCTACAAGCGTAATGATATCGGTCAAGGTCGGTGTAAAAAACGCGATTAAAAAATGATTGACAAACATAGTGCATTTGCCCCGAAAAGCGGCATTTTCGCGATATTATTTTTTCATTTTACAAAATTCGGTTTCGGCTTCTCCGCGCCGGAACACCGATACCTCCGCAATACCGCCGTACCATGCCACGCTACTGCCTTGCACTCGACCTGAAACCCGACCCCGACCTGATTGCCGAATACGAAGTACACCACCGGGCCGTATGGCCGGAGGTGCTCGAAAGTATTCGGGAGGCCGGAATTGTGCAACTTGAAATTTACCGGGCGGGCAACCGCCTGTTCATGATTCTGGAGGCCGGCGACGGGTTTTCTTTTGAAAAAAAGGCCGCAATGGATGCTGCGAACCCGAAGGTGCAGGAATGGGAAACGCTCATGTGGAAATACCAGCAGGCATTGCCAACGGCAAAACCCGGCGAAAAATGGGTGCTCCTGGAGCGGATATTCCAATGCTAGCCCACGGATAAATCCGTGGGCGGAGAACGCTCCAGCCCGAAACCCTCTAACCTTCCAACCCGAAACCTTCTTAGTTATTCAGCATCACCGGCATCACGAGCATGAGAATATCACGGTCGGTATTGGCCTCCTCCACAGGGGTGAGGATGCCGGCCCGGGAAGGCGTGGAAAATTCCATACGTACCTCCTCGCTGTCGAGCGCGCTAAGCATTTCCACCAAAAACTTGGCGTTGAACGCGATGCGCAGCGGACTGCCCTCGAACGAGCAGGTCATTTGTTCGGTGGCCTCGTTGGAAAAATCGAGGTCTTGCGCCGAAATGGTCAAGCTCTTGTCCGACACGTCGAGTACGACCTGATTGGTCGTTTTGTTGGCGTAAATGGCAATCCGTTTTAGAGAGTTCTGAAAGTCTGGCCGGTTGACAGTCATCACATTGGGGTTGTCCACCGGAATGACGGCATTGTAGTCCGGGTAGCGGGCGTCAATGAGGCGGCACACGAGATTCATGTCGCCGAAAGCAAAAAATGCATTGGCCTTGTTGAACGACAAGGCCACCGTGTTGTCGGAGGGCAGGGCGTTTTTGAGCAGGTTCAGTGCTTTTTTCGGCACGATGAACGAGGTAGCCACTTCGCCGGCGAGTTGGGGCGTGGTAATTTTTACGAGTTTGTGGGCGTCGGTGGCTACACAGGTGAGTTTATTGAAATCAATCTGGAAATACACGCCGGTCATAGCCGGGCGCAGTTCGTCGTTGGAAGTGGCGAACACCGTTTTGTTGATGGCTTCGAGCAGGTATTTGCTGCCGACTTTGACCGAGTCCACGTTTTCTGCCTCGGGGATTTGCGGGAAATCGGCGCCGTTTTCCCCGGCGAGGCGGTATTTGCCGTAGGAAGAGGTAATCTCGATGGCGAAATTGTCCTCGTTCACACTGATCGTGACCGGCTGCTGGGGCAATGCCTTGAGCGTTTCGAGCAGGATTTTTGCCGGCACGGCTACGGTGAAATCATCGTCGGCCAGCACTTCGATGGTAGTGGAAATGCTGGTTTCCAGGTCGGTAGCCGATATGGTGAGTTTTTTATTGACGACTTTGAACAGGAAATTTTCCAGAATGGGCAGCACCGGGTTGGAGCCAAGGGCGCCGGAAGCAATTTGTACTTGCTTCAAAAGTTCGGAAGACGATACACTGAATTTCATGGATAGATTGCTTGATGGTTGAGCGATGGCTAAGCCCGGCGCCTGAACTGATTTACAGGATTTTGCAGGTGCTAATTCGCCGCAAAAGTAATCTGCTCCTGCCGTCTTTTTGTGGAAAAAAACCAACAGGATGTTAAAAACGGAAACCCTACCTTTGGCCGCTTTTTTCAAAAAGCGAACAAGACCCGACTGCAATGCCCGGCACACCGACATCCAGATCAAATAGAGCACCCAAGCGTCCCGCACCGGCCATCCATCCGGTGGGTAATCTGGCGTTGCCCTTGCCGCGCGTCGTTCGGTTGGACAACGGCATCCGGGTGTACGCCATGGACTTTCCGGGGCAGGAAATTCTGAAAGTGGAGGCCGTGTTTCAGGCCGGCCGCCCCGAAGAGACCAAACACTTAGTTTCGCGGGCTACGGCGCGGTTGCTGCGCGAGGGCACCCAAACCCGGACCGGGGCCGAAATTGCCGAACACCTCGATTTTTACGGCGGCTCGCTGAGCATACCCACAAATCTGGACTCAGCGGTTTTTTCCCTGTTTTCGCTGCGCAAATACGCCGGCGAACTCATTCCTGTGTTTGCCGAGGTGCTGCACGAACCGGTTTTTCCGACCGATGAAATGGAAACCTACAAGCGGAACAGTTTGCAGGAACTGCTGCTGGACCTCGACAAGGAGGAAGTGCTCGCCTACCGGAAAATCACCGAACTCATTTTCGGAGAAACCCATCCCTACGGCTATAATTCTTCCCCCGAGGATTATGCCGCCCTGATCCGTGACGACCTCGCAGCCTTCTTCGACCGCTGGTATGTGCCGGCAAATTGCCGTTTGTTTGTGAGCGGTCGGGTGGACGATGCGGTGCTGGAATTACTGAACCGGCACTTCGGACAAACACAAAAAAACGGTGGCAGCGCCGTCGGGAAATTATCCCCGTTTCCGGACGAAACACCCCGGACGGTACACATCCCGCACCCCGGTTCGTTGCAAACGGCACTAAAAATCGGTCGCAGGCTGTTTGCGCGCAACCATCCCGACTACAACGGCGTATTTGTGCTGAATACCTTGCTGGGCGGCTATTTCGGCTCCCGCCTGATGATGAATGTGCGGGAAAAACGCGGCTATACCTACAACATTTACTCCACAGCCGATGCTATGCTGCACGACGGCTGCTTTTACATAGCCACCGAAGTGCACAAAGGCAAGGTGGCTGCTACGGTCAAGCAGATTTTTTCCGAAATGAAAAACCTGTGCGATACGCCCGTACCGGAAGCCGAACTCGATATGGTGCGCAACTACCTGCTCGGCATGTTGCTCAATGGATTAGATGGCCCGCTGAACATTTCGGATGTGGTGCGTACCCTGGTCGTGGAGGGCCTTCCGTTCGAGGCATTCGACGGTTTGGTACACACGATTCGCAGCATCACACCGGAGCAAATACAAGACCTGGCCGGACGCTACCTGCAACCCGAAGACTTTTGGGTCGTTACCGTGGGGTAAGCGGCGACTTTAAGCGAGCACATGCACAAAAATTAAAATTATGCGGCAAGGCTTGTGCGCATTTAAATCAAAAAAACCTGCGTAGTTTTGCGCGTTTTTAGCGCGAAAGGCGCATTTCCGAAGACCTTAAAATTTTAATACGTTGAACTTTTTAAAATTATTCAAGCAGGAACTGGCTGTGGACCTCGGCACAGCCAACACCCTCATTATGATGGACGGCAAAGTGGTCGTGGACGAACCGTCCATCGTGGCTATTGACCGAAAGACCGGACAAACCATTGCAGTCGGCCATCGTGCCATGCAAATGCACGAAAAAACCCACGAAAACATCAAAACTGTTCGCCCGCTGAAAGACGGCGTCATTGCCGATTTTCAGGCAGCAGAAGCGATGATCGAAAGCATGATCCGGATGGTGGGCAAACGGAATTCGTTTTTCAGTCACCTGAAAATGGTCATTTGTATTCCCAGCGGTATTACGGAGGTGGAAAAACGCGCCGTCTTCGATTCTGCCGACCACGTGGACAGCAAGGAAACCTACCTGATACACGAACCCATGGCTGCCGCCCTCGGCATCGGCCTGAATATCGAAGAACCCATCGGGAACATGGTCATTGACATCGGTGGCGGCACCACCGAAATTGCCGTCATAGCCTTGTCCGGCATTGTATGCGACCAATCCATCCGCATCGCCGGCGACGAACTGACCAACGACATCATGGGCTACATGAAGCGGGAGCACAACATCCTGATCGGAGAACGCACCGCCGAACAGATCAAAATACACGTCGGCTCAGCCCTGCACGAATTGGAAACTCCGCCCGAAGATTACGCTGTGAACGGACGCGACCTGATGACGGGTATTCCCAAGCAGATCAAGATCAGTTACCAGGAAGTGGCGTATGCGCTGGACAAGAGTATCACGAAGATCGAAGATGCCGTGTTGCGGGCGCTCGAAATGACCCCGCCGGAACTGGCATCCGACATCTACAAAACCGGTTTGTACCTGACCGGCGGCGGCGCCCTCTTGCGCGGACTCGACCAGCGGCTTCAGCAGAAAACCAAACTCCAGGTGCGTGTGCCGGAAGATCCGCTTCGCGCCGTGGTGCGCGGTACCGGACTGGCTCTGGAACACTCGGAGCGGTTTTCGTTTTTGATTGACCGCAAGAGCGTCTGATTCGTTGTTTTTTCGTTTGCCCTGATCCGTTCACTAACCAATGGCCTACGGCCAACGGCTAACTACCCACCAGCATGCATTCCATCCTGCAGCTCTTCATTCGGCATGGCGGCTTGCTCACGCTGGTTGTGGTGCAGATGCTATGCTTCTACCTGATTGCTGCGTACAACGACACTCAGGGACGCGTGTCTGCCGCCAGTTGGACGAAGTATTCGGGCATTCTGCTGGACTGGAAAACGAGCACATTCGACTACTTCAGCCTGCGCGATGAAAATACTCGCCTGCGTGTGGAAAACGCCCGCCTGCAGTCCCAGTTGGCTAATTCCCGAATGGTGGAAGTGCCAACACTCGATACGGTGCGGCGTTTCGCCCGCATGGACACGCTCGAAAACAAAATCGTGCGTCCGGAATATGTGCTCATCAGCGCCCGGGTGGTGAGCAATTCCATCAGCGCCCGGAACAACTGGATGATTCTCAACCGCGGTTCGCGCGACGGCGTGCGGCCCAATACCGGCGTCATCACCCGTTCCGGTGTGGCGGGTGTGGTGCGGCATGTTTCGGATAATTTCTCCCTGGCCATGTCGGTGCTGCACCCCCAGACCAAAGTCTCGGCAGCTATCAAAGGCTACGAGTACTTCGGTTCTTTAGTTTGGGACGGCGACGACCCGCGCTACCTTACCCTTTCCGATATTCCCTACCACCTGCCGGTAAAACCCGGCGATTCGGTGCTGATCAGCAACTACTCGCTCATGTTTCCCGAAGGACATCTCGTGGGTTTTGTGGACAAGGCACATCGCATCGAAGGCAGCAGTTTTTTGTACATCCGGGTAAAACCCACCCAAAATCCGGCGGGCATCCGCGATGTGTACGTGGTAACGAACCGCTACGCCGACGAACTCAACAATTTGCAACAGCGGCTCACCCAGGATGAATAGCAGTATTTTTTTTCCGAATCTCTGGCGTTTTATCGGCTTGGTGGCGGTGCAAACCATCGTGCTGAACGAGGCTTCCCTGACCCTCGAAGGCTACTGCAATGTGTTGCTGTATCCCCTGTTCATTCTGTTGTTGCCCATAAAAATGCCGGTACCCGCTACTGTCCTGCTTGGTTTTCTGGTAGGCCTGGCCGTGGATACTTTTACCGGCACTATCGGTGTGAATGCCTCCGCAGGCGCCTTGTCGGGCTACACCCGAGCGATCATTCTGCACCGGTTTTCCAACAAAGGCGGCTACTCGGGCAAGGAGCCGATCGCTTCGCCCGTGTATTTCGGCTGGCGCTGGTTCATCAGCGTGGCGGCAGTGTTTTTTGCCGTCCACCTGTTCTGGTATTTCGCCATGGCGCATTTCACTCCTAATTACTTGCTGGGAAAAATTTTGCCGCAAACGGTGGTCGGATGGTTGCTGACAATGCCGCTCGTGCTTATCTTCACGCGCTTGTTTTATCCTAAATTCTGACCATGGCCGATATTCTTCGCGAACGACAACGCACCATCCAGATCGTCATGCTGGCTTGCGCGCTGATCCTGCTCGGCAAGGCCGCCCAGATTCAACTTTTCGACGACTCCCTCAGCCGCCGCGCCGATGCCACCACCATCCACAAGATGACGGCCTACCCGCCGCGCGGCTTAGTGTACGACCGCAACGACACCCTGATTATCAACAACAACGCCATGTACGACCTCATGGTGACCTACAACCAGATTGCCCCTGGAATGGACACCAGCAAGTTGTGCAACCTGCTCGGCATTACCAAAGACGATTTTCGGACATTCCTCAAAAAAGACTGGCGCAGCGGAAAATTTTCCCGCTCGGTGCCCTTTGTCTTTATGAAAAAACTGTCCACCGTCACCTACGCCCGCCTGCAGGAATGCCTGTACGAATTTCCCGGCTTCTTTGTGCAGGTACGTACCATCCGTGCCTACCCGCACAGCGCCGGCGCGCATGTTCTGGGGTACATCAACGAGGTAGACCCCCGCGACATTGAAAAAAGCGGCGGCGTGTATGCTTCCGGCGACTACATCGGCGCCAGCGGCCTGGAGTCGGAGCACGAAGCCCGGCTCCGCGGCTCTAAAGGCTGTACCTTCCTGTTGAAAGACAACCTCGGACGGATTGTGGGCGGTTATGCCGATGGCGAGCGGGATACCCTGCCCGTCAGCGGCGACGACCTGGTGTCGTCCATTGATATCCGGCTGCAAAAATTCGGTGAAGAACTTATGGCCAACAAAACCGGCAGCGTGGTGGCTATCGAACCCTCCACCGGCGAAATACTGGCCATGATCAGTTTGCCCACCTACGACCCCAACGACCTGACCATGACCAAAGACCGCGGCCCGGTGTTCAGTCGCCTGCTTACCGATCCACTCAAGCCCTTTTTCGATCGCACGGTGATGGCCAAGTACCCACCCGGGTCCATTTTCAAAACCGTTATTTCACTCATAGGTATGCAGGAGGGGACCCTTAATCCCAATGCGGGCATGAGTTGCAGCGGCGGCTATTTTTACGCCGGACGTTTGTACAAATGCCACCACCGCGGCACAGTGAGCAACGTAGTGGATGCCCTGGCGTACTCCTGCAATACCTACTATTTCAGTGAATTCCGCGACATCGTGGACAAGCACGGCTTCAACAACCCACACCCCGGGTTGGACAAGTTTGCCAAATATTGCCACGAATTTGGCCTTGGCCGCAAACTTGGCGTAGACTACCCGAACGAAAACGCCGGCAACATTCCCGACTCCAAATATTACGACCGCATTTATCCTAAAAAACTCGGTGGATGGCGCTCCCCGACGATTATGTCCTGCGGCATCGGGCAGGGCGAATTGCAGCTCACCACCCTCCAGATGGCCAACCTCGCTGCGTGCATCGCCAATCGGGGCTACTGGTACCCGCCGCATTTGGCCAAGCACTTCAAAACCGGCGGCGAAATCCCCAAGCCCTTCCTGCAGGCGCAAAAAGTCAGCATTGACAAAAAATACTTCGAACTCGTGGTGGAGGGCATGGCCCAGTGCGTGAACCGGGGCACGGCGCGTTCCTGCGCAATCCCCGACATTCAGGTGTGCGGCAAAACCGGCACCAGCCAAAACCCGCACGGCGACGACCACTCGGTGTTTTTTGCTTTTGCCCCCAAAGACAAGCCCCGGATAGCCATTGCAGTGTATGTAGAAAATGCAACCTGGGGGTCTACGTATGCCGCGCCCATCGCCAGCCTGATGATCGAAAAGTACATCAACGACACGATCGCAGCCGACCGCAAGCCGATGGAAGAGCGTATGCGAAACGCCAACCTGACCGACAAATACCTCGAAAATATCCGCCGGGCCGCTGCTAAGGTTGATCCGAAAATGCCGGCCCCGGCCCTGCCATCGCCCAATGTGCCCACCGACGAACCACCGGGTAAAACCACACCGGGAGTAACCGGGACGGAACGCCGCCGGAAATAGTGCGTATGAAAAAAATTATCGTACTCACCGGGGCGGGTATCTCCGCAGAAAGCGGCATCAGCACCTTCCGCGACGAGGGTGGTCTGTGGGAGCAGCACCGCATCGAAGACGTGGCCACGCCCGAAGCATGGGCACGAAACCCAGAACTCGTGCTCCGCTTTTACAACCAGCGCCGCAGCAAACTCAACGACGTGCAGCCCAATGCCGGCCACCTCGCACTGGTAGATCTCGAAAAAAACTTCGACGTCCGGATCATCACCCAGAATGTGGACGACCTGCATGAGCGCGCCGGCAGCAGCCGGGTGCTCCACCTGCACGGCGAACTGCGCAAGGTGCGCTCCGAGCGCTTTGACGACCTGATCTACGACTGGGAGGGCGACCTCCTCCTCGGCGATCTTTGCGAAAAAGGCGCGCAATTGCGCCCGCACATCGTCTGGTTCGGCGAGAGCGTGCCCATGCTGACGCCCGCCGCCAAACTTGCCGCCGAAGCCGATATTTTTCTCATCGTCGGCACCTCCCTGCAAGTGTACCCGGCTGCCGGTCTGATGGCGTACGCCCCGCGCCATGTTCCGATTTTTTATGTGGACCCCTCACCGCAGGTCAATTGGGAACTGCAACAGATGCCCAACCTGATTGTCCTTGCCGAGCCGGCTACGACGGGCGTGCCGAAAATTGTAGGCTTGTTTGGTGAAAAAACTATGTAATTTTGCCAGTCAGTTGTACAAATTGCATAAAAATGATTTTACGCCACGCCACAGAAAAACTCCTGCAACTCGCCCGGCAAATGAAATCGGTGGCAGTGGTCGGGCCACGACAAAGCGGAAAAACCACACTTTGTCGCTATTGTTTTCCCGACAAGCCGTATGTCAGTCTGGAAAACCCGGCCGATCTTCAGTTTGCGCTGGACGACCCACAGCGGTTTTTGCAACAATATCCGGAAGGTGCCATTCTGGACGAAGTGCAGCGCGCGCCGCATCTGTTTTCGTGGCTGCAAGGGGTGCTGGACGCTGCGCCTGACAGAAAAGGACACTTCATCCTGAGCGGCTCCAACAACTTTCTGTTGCTCGAAAAAATTACCCAGACCCTCGCCGGACGCGTGGGCTACCTCGATTTGCTGCCCTTGTCGTTGCACGAATTTCCGAATCGCCAAAACCTGGACGAGACCCTTTTTCAGGGCGGGTATCCCGGTATTCTGGCCGACCGGATTGACCCGGAAAACTGGTTCCCCGCCTACACGCGCACCTATGTGGAGCGGGACGTTCGCCAGATTCGGAACGTGCAGAACCTCCAGCAGTTTTCCAAACTACTGGCGCTGTGCGCCGCCCGAATCGGCACCGTGCTCAACGTCCACAACCTCTCGATTGAACTTGGCGTAGACCGCCGCACCATTGACGAATGGATCGGTATTTTGCAGGCCAGTTACATCATCTGGCTCCTGCCGCCCTACCACCGGAATTTCAACAAGCGTATCCTGAAATCGCCCAAAATTTATTTCTACGACACAGGTCTGGCTTCTTACCTGCTCGATATTCGCACTCCTGCACAACTTGCCCTTAGTTCATACCGGGGGGCGCTGTTCGAAAGTTTTGTCCTGACAGAACTGTTGAAATACCGGTTCAACGAAGGCCGGCGCTCCAACCTGTATTTCTGGCAGGACAGCAACGGAAGAGAGATTGACTGCCTGATCCAAAACGGAGAAAATGTGTTCCCGGTAGAAATCAAGTCGGGGCAAACGCCCGGCAGCCAATATTTCAAAAACATACATTATTGGAACGAACTCGCCCGGCAAGAGGGAGGCGCCGTGGTATACGGTGGCGACCTTTCCCGCGAACAATCCGCACAAACATTTCTGCTCGGTTGGCGTTCGCTCGCCGATATGCCGGAGCACCTGCGTGGTTAATCCACGGTTTCCGACTCAACACAAATCTACCCACCTGTCATGCACAAAAACATCGTTATTGCCCTCCTCTGCGTATTCGCCGGAGTTTCCTGCACCGCCCAAAAGCCCATCCTGATCCAGTCGCTCACCCTCGGCGAAAACCATGTCCTGCTGCTGCTCGACAGCGCCCAGGCATCTCGCACCCTCGTGCATGATGCCACCGACCGGTTTTTCGAACGCGTGACCGCCTCCGAAATGTCCATCCAGATGAAAAAACCGCTGGAACCCGGTCAAACCCGCGCCGACCTGCTGCCGGCGTTCACCGACTTCCTGCGCCGCGACGTGGCTGCCTTCACGCCTGAAGAGTCCATGTTTGCCGCCGGCGTCATGCAGGAAGTGTTCAATACTTGCCAAACGGTGGCGTCCGGCATTTTCCCCGACACGCTCATCCTCATCAAAACCAAAGGCAACCACTACGGCAACTCGGTGTACTACACCCGTGAAAACACGATCGTGATTCCTGCCGACGCGCTGGCGTCCGGTTTGCGTGATGCGTTCAAAAGCACCATGTACCACGAACTTTTTCACGTGTACTCGCGCCTCAACCCCGAAAAACGCGCCCGGCTGTACCGGTTGATCGGCTTTGAGCACATTGGTCTGGATAAACTGCGTTTGCCCGACAGCCTGGCGCTTCGGGTGCTGTACAATCCCGACGGCGTGGATTTTGCCCAGAAAATCACCCTCGACATGGGCAACGGCACGTCCATTGACGCAGCGCCGATCATTTTTTCCAAAAACCTCGGCTTCAAACCCGGCAAACGCGCCTTCTTCAGTTATGTAGATTTCAGCCTGTACCAGATCGTGCAAAACGAGCAGGGCGGCTGGGAGGTAAAAACCAAACCCGACGGTTACTCCAGCACCTTAAACATGCGCGAGGTGCCCGACTTTTTTCGCCAGATCAAGGACAACACCGGCTACATCATCCACCCCGACGAGGTGCTGGCCGACAACTTCTCATTCCTCATGTTGTCCAAAACCGACGAGTCCGTCACCGCCAAATTTTCCGAGGACGGTAAGAAACTGATCCTCAACGTGGAGGAAGTGCTGAAAAACTGAACCTTCGCTCCGGCCACAACAGGCAATACCGTTAAGTTCTGATACTCGTCAGACGAATTTGTCGTCCGATGAGTGCGTAGCCAAACTGGTTATGGTCAACATAGCGCGGCTACGCATTCCTCCGACGACAAATTAGTCGGAGGAAAGGAGGAAACTGCACGAATTCAACTTGGCACCCAAGGCAACCGGTGCCTTCGGGGGGCGTCCTTCCTTCTGTTTGCAAAAAAAGGTTCGCATCAAGTACTTCTGTTCCAGAGTCAAGTCATGTCTTCAGCGATACTGATCCTGAAAACAAAACGCCGTTATTTCTGTCTCACTCAAACCCCGCGGCTGAACTCTGGCCAAATCGCCCTATTTTCGCCCTCCTTTTTTTAAATCGGCTGTTTCCATGACCACATACGCCATATCCAAACCCGCTTTCACCACCGTTTCCGGCGACCCGATCCAGGTACAGATGCACACGCTTGGCAACGGATTGCGCCTGTTTCTGTCCGTCAACAAGGACGAGCCCCGTGTGTACACCGAAATCGCCGTACGCGCCGGTTCCAAACACGACCCGGCCGACACCACCGGCCTGGCGCACTACTTCGAGCACATGATGTTCAAGGGCACCGACCGACTCGGCAGCCTCGACTGGCCCAAAGAAAAAGCCCTGCTGGACCAGATCGAGCAACGCTTCGAAGAACACCGTCGCGAAACCGATCCGGCGAAAAAAAAGACGCTTTACGCCGAAATTGACCGCCTCT
>CAYMQY010000022.1:27878-31228 GCA_964392655.1 uncultured Saprospiraceae bacterium | reverse complement strand
TTCAGGGAGAACTGCATACCGGCCAGTTGCTGAAAACCGGTGTCGGCTTGCACAGTCACATCAAAAATATCCCCGCAGTTCGCTGCGCTTACCGAAGCAGAGGTGCTGAGGTTGACCGAAATGCGCTCGACGGTGCCGCTGACGATTACATTGCGCACATACAAATCCCCCGTTAGCGCTGTCCCGCCGCTAAATCCGTAAATCCGGAACGTGACGGTCTGCGTACTGATGAACGAGGGGAATGCGGCCCAGGCTCGTACCGTGCCGGCATTGGCACAGCTGGTATTGGTTCCTGGAGCCAGATTTGCGCCGTTTTGCGTAAAGTTGGCGAAGCCGTCGGTACTGAACGCATAGCGCACTTGCGTGGGGCCGTCATTGACCGTTCCGGCGGGATTGTCGCGCCGTAGTTGGGCGGTGAATCCCGTGATATTCAGTTTATAACCCGGGTCGGGGGTTATGGAGAATTCGATATAGTCACCAGAGGCGTTCGGCGTAGCCAATATACTGGATCCGGCGTAGCTGTAGGTCGGCCAGGCATCGGCGGAAAACCCGGCGGTTGCGCCTGTACAGGTTTTTACCGTATCGTCCAGCCCGGCGCCGCGCGTCAGGGAGGTGCCGGTTACATTGGCTGCGACTGCGCTGGGAACTCCGGATGCCGCATTGGTAAACGTATAAATTTGCCCAAAAGCCAGTTCCGGCACGAGCATGCTGCCAAATGCAAGCAAGGCAGCCCCGAAAAATTTGGCGGCAGGAATAAAACAGCACGGAGCCGTCGGTTTTTGAGCACTGAATATGATTCGTTGAATATTTCCCATAGCGAACGGGGGCATTATGAATGATGAATGAGAAATGATGAATGAGGAAAATGACGTCGTCGCCCCAGGTCTTTGACTCTTGCAAGAGTCGAAAACCTGGGGCAAAGCCCGTCAATGCGCATTGACCATCCGGCGCGATACCTGCCCGAACGGTGTGGTCAGTTCGTAGTACAGGAGACCGGCGGCATCAATACGGACGGCTTCTTCGGAATAACCGGACGGGTACGTCTTGTTCAAACGGAGCAGTTCGCGGCCCGTGACGTCGAATACGCGCAATTGCGCATCGCAGGGTTGCGGAAGGACGAAGCCGATGGTGGTCACGCCGGAAAACGGGTTCGGGCGGTTCTGCAAGAGCTGTACGCCGGCAAGCGCAGCCGGGTTGGTTACGTCGGTCGTTTGTGCGTCGGTGAACACAAGTTGCACCTCGGCCTGACCTTGTTCGACGGTGTATGCTTCAGGCCCGAGAATATTTGCATCGAGCCGTATCGCCTCGCTGAGCAACATTCCTCCCTTGAGCGCGCGGAAACGCAGCGTGAATACCGGCGTGCCTTCGGGCAGGGATTGTCCGGCCGGATCGGACCAGGCGCTGCGGATTTCACCGTCGGCGATCTGATACAGGCCGAAGTTTTCTTCCTTGCTCAGGCTGAGCGCCGTTTTGGTTGTTTCCACATCCAGCAGTTGCAGGCGCGATGTTTCAAATTTCAAAGCAAATTGATAGCCCGCCAGCGCTTCGAAGTGCGAAGCGCGGAACGTTACGTTGTACTCTTGCCCGGCCGTCAGCATCTGATCCTGCGTCAGCCAGACCAGAGGCGTTTCGTTTGCCGGTTTCAGGACGGGATTGGCGTCGTAGTTCAGGTCGCCGAGTTTCATGCCGTAAAAATCCTGCCCGGATACGCCACCCATTACGCCCAGAAGCGGGCGGTTTTCCGGGATGGGCTGCGAAAACGGATTGGCAGGCGGTGTGTAGCCCGGGAAACCGGGGCCGGGGTTGGGGGTGGGTACAAAACGCCAGGGCTTGGCGATGAAATAAGCCAGCGCAGAAGGGCTTCCAAGGACGGCCCGGCGAATATGACCATAGTCGGTGCCGTCCGCATCATTATCCAGATCAATATCGGCAGCAATCAGGAGGTAGGGGTCCGTGATGGCTGGGTTGCTGGACAAGTGGTTCAGCAAAATGATCACGTCGGCCTGCGTGACGCCGTTCATGGCGTTGGCCGGGGGCGACGATTTGGTGGGCGTGATGGTCACGTTTCCGCCACCGCTCAGCGTGTACAAACCGTCGGGTGTAGTGGGTCCGTATATGTCGGAGCCGTTGCCGGTCAGCGTGACCATTGCCAGCGCCACCCCGGAACTATTGTTGCCCTTCCAGATCAGTTTGCCGTTGATGCCGGAGCATACGCTGACGGTGAGGGAAAATGAGCAAATCGCTGTGTTGCCGTTGGCATCCGTGGCCGTCCATGTCACTACCGTGGTTCCGACTCCGAACGGCACGCCGTTCAGCGACCCGGTGCCGCTGTCCTGCGTAGCGCCGGTCAGGACGTACGAAATGCCCGGCACGCCGCAGTTATCGGATACGGTCGGATCCAGACTGGAATTGTTGGGAGTAAATTGGCACTCGCCGCCGGTACCCGACACGGTTATGTTGTTCGGGCAACTGATCGTCGGGGGCATAAGGTCAAGTACCGTAATAATTTGTGTCTGGCCGGATGCGGTGTTGCCGCACTGATCGGTGACCGTCCAGGTGCGCACGAGCGTACCTTGCCCGCCCGAAGAGGGGTCAAAGTCGTCGGAAAATGCAATCGTCAGGTTTTGTTGCGCCGAGCAGTTGTCACTTGCGTTCGTGACCCTGCCGGTGATGGTGGTATCGGCGTTATACTGGCAGTTGCCGTTCAGGGAAATGGTCAAGTTGGCCGGAGCACTGAAGGTCGGCGCTGTGGTGTCGTTCACCACAATCATTTGAGAAACCGTAGCCGTATTGCCGCAGGCATCTTCCGCTTGCCACGTGCGGGTGAGCAGGTATTTGTGCGGACAAGTGCTGGGCAGCACCGTTTGGCCGAGGTATTCCACGTCGGGGTTGTCGTCGCAGTTGTCGGTAGCGGTCGGATTCACCACAGCGGGCACGTTTTCGCAGGAAACCGTGGTGTTTGCCGGGGCGTTGGTAAACACCGGCGGTTGCGAGTCTTCCACCGTGATGTCGGCAAGGCCGAGCAACACCACGGGAACCACGTTGTAGCCCAGGTCGGAAGCCTCAATTACACGCGGGGAGCCTGTGATGGCGACCAGGCCGCTGGAACCACAGTTGCCGGCCAGCAGGCGCAGGCGCAGGAGCAGGGAGCCGTCGGGAATCGAAGCGCCGTACATGCCCGAGGAGTCGAGCCAGGAATAGATCAATACGTTGTTGACAAAACCGGTAAGCGGTGTGCTGTTGTCCACCGTTTGCGGTTCGATGGCCACCGGCGTAAACACGTTGTGATCCCAGTCCACACTGAACTGGAGCGTGCCGAGATCGGTGAAATTGGCCGCCGCTACGATGTC
>CAYMQY010000022.1:19086-27778 GCA_964392655.1 uncultured Saprospiraceae bacterium | reverse complement strand
AGGTTGAGCGATACGGCAGGCAGCGGGTTGATGGACACGGCCACCGAACCCATCATGTTTTTCTGGCATTGCGTGCTGCTGCGGGTACCGACCACCGTGTACGTGCCGACGCCGGTTTGCGGGCCGAAACTGATCGGACCGCCTGTGCCGACTACCGGGCTACCGACAGGATTTCCGTTTAGAAAGAGTTGGTAGATCACATCGGTTTCGGAGCCGTCAAGTCCAACCTTAGCGCCTTCGCCACCGTCGCAGTAAGCGCCGCCGCCCACTACGTTGAACATTTGCAAAATATCGAGCGTAACGATGGCGGAGCCGCTCAGGTCGCCGGGCTGAGCCGAACATGCAGCGTCCTGAAGTGTAGCGAGGGTGTAAGTAATGTCTGCCGGCGGGCTGACAAGCACCTGAACCGGGCTGCTTATGCCGTTAAATTGAGTGCCGTTGCTCAGGGTACCACTCCACGGGCCGGAACCGGTGACAGCGATACTGAGTGTAGCGGAACCGCCCGGACAAATCACGGCAGAGCCGCTCAATACGCCCGTCGGACGGTTTTGCACCACCACTTCTTTGGTGCAGGTGGCTTTGCAGCCGTTGCCGTCGGTGACGGTGAGGGTAAGGGTGAAAATACCGGGAGCGCCGGCGTTAACGGATACGTTTTGCGCAGTCAGCGTGCCGGGGATGGTACCGTTGCCGTTGATACTCCACAAGTAGTTGCTCATACCGGCAGGTGCCGAGTATTGGTTGCCGTTTGTGTTGGCGCACACCGGCATCGGGCCGGAAATATTGCAAACCGGCGCCGGATTTACGGTCACCGGCACGGCGGTTGAGGTCAGGCTGCAGCCGTATTTGGTCAGGGTGAGCAGGTAGTTGCCGGAGTTGACCGGTTGTGCGTTAGGAATGGCTGCATTGGGGCCGGCAGGCGGAAAGAAGCCGCCGCTTTGTTTGGACCACTGGTAGGTGGCCCCGGATACGCCTGCGGAGGTGCGGGTCAGGCTGAGTTCGGCGCCGGTACAAATGGGGCTGTTGCTGGTTCCCGTCGGCGCCGTCAGGTTGACCAGTGCGCTGTTGTCCAGCACGCCGAAGGTGCCGTCGAAGATTCCACCCGGCAGCACGCGGCTGCGTTGGTACGGGTCGGAACCGGTGGCGGCGCCGGGTACGACGGTTTCCCAGTTTCCGCCGGTGTAGCGCACCGTGCCGCACACGCTGCGGTCGAATGTAGTGCCTTCGTTGAATTCGTTCCACTGCGGGGTAATGCTCAGCAAGGTTGCCGAACCGGATTCCCGGGTAATGATCCACATTTTTTTCACAGCATCGTCGGTGACAAAGCCCGTGCAACCGCTGGATTCGGCCTGAAGTCCGTCCACCACCCGTACGCCGAAGCCCGAGACGGTAGCAGAAGGAAACAGAATGATGGGGGTGTAGTCGGGATTGCCTACCGGAAAGGATGTATTGGCATTGGTTTGGGCGAAGATGAGTTTGCCGGTACCATTGGTTACCACGTAGCCTTGCTCCGTTGAAGCATTGGTGATGGTGGCCAGTGCCGCCATCGTGAGGTTGAAGTTGCCGATCTGGATGCGCCCGTTAATGAAGTTCAGGTTTTTGGCGATGTTGACATTTTGGGTCAGGATGGCCACTGCGTTACCGGTTTTTTGCATAGTGACATACTGCAGCGGCACGGCGGCAGCGCCTGTTATCGTGGAGTTTCCGGCGCCGTCGAACACCACGCGGAACACGCCCGAGCCGGGGCTGGTGAGCGTTCCGTTCTGGGTGAAGTTGCCGGCAAGATTGATGGTCAAAGTCCCGGTAGAGGCACAGGCTTTGAATGTAGCGCCCGGAGCGATGATCATGCTGCCGTCTATGTCAAGGACGACGTTGGCTGCTCCATTGGTACCGGTGACGGCGCCGGCGCTCACCGTGAATGAACCGACAATCGTATGGGTATGGTTGACTGTATTCCCGAAACGCGTTTCCCCGGTGCCCGAGTTGTTGATGGTCAGGTTGCCGCCCACGTTGAGGTTGACATCCAGAACACCGGCGGTAGCCGAGGTGGAGGCGTAATTCAGGTTGCCGTAAGCCGGGTGGACGCCGGTGAAGCCGGTCAGGTTGCCGGTGTAGAAATAGGTACTGGCCGGATTCAGCGTCACCGACGTGCCGCGCAGGTTGGCCTGTTGGACTGCACCGGACGTGGTGTGTTGAATAACCTGCCCGGTGGCCGTCACGGTGTTGGATACCACCCTGCAGATGAACGTGCCCATGTCGAGCGTGCCGTTGGTGGTCAGCGTGGAGCCTGCCGTGAGGAAGGCAACATCTGCCGTCAGGTTCACGGTATGGCCGGCGGAAATGGTGATCTGATCGCCGTCGGCAGGCACGCCGTTGTTCCAGGTTGCGGGCGAACTCCAGGCCCCGGAGGCCACACTGACCGTCACTTTTGCCGATACCTGCAAGACGAACAGGAAGGAAAGCAGCAGTGCGGTGAGAAGAAAACGGATGCGCGCGTCAGGTTGGACAAGCGGGAGGGATACGTGAGTGTCGTGAAAGGTACGTTGGCGCCGATTCATGCTCGAAGCGTTTTGTTGGATAAATTATGGTGCAAAAAAGGCAGGAAACCCGGCCGCAACGGCCCTCAACACGGGATTAAACAAAATGACAAAGTCCCCTCAGGCCTGAGCCTGGAGGAATGGCGGGAAGCGAAGAAAAAACGGCAGGAAACGCGTTTGCCACAAGGGGGGCAAACGTAACAGATGTCTTGACGGGGAGGATTGCGCACAGAAAGGCGACAAAACCGGCAGGCCGGTACCTTTCCCCCAGTAACGGTTTGGGTAAAATGTTGTCATAGGATTACTCGTGTTGTATGCCTTGAGTCAGCGAGATCGCTCCAAAAGTGCGAAGCCCATGTAATGCGACCTTTCTGAGAAAACCGGTTCAGGTTCGATTAAAAAAACGTATTTCCCTCAAAAACCCCTCTGCATGAAAATACGCCGGCAAAGGTAGAGACAAAAAACCGTCGGGCATATACCTGAGGAATACGACGCCGGACGCTCTACCGGTAATCTTGCAATAACCCCTGCCCAACTACACAAATCGGGCCAATTTTACCGAAAATCGGGTACAATATTTTTTTCGTGAAATTTCTCGTCGTTTTCAACAGGCTCCAAAAATATCCGGTACACTTTTTTTTCAGGCTCACCCACAACTTTTCTCCCATATTTGACGCTTCAAAAAATCACCACAAACACATTGCAGTATGAAAAAAAAATATGGCTTTACCCTGCTCTCGCCGCTTGAATTCGAAACCTGGATCGGACAGCAGGCCGTGGCCCGTACGGTTTTGTACATCCAGGAGCACCACACGTGGTCGCCGAGTTATGTGCATTTTACGGACAACAACCACTTTGAACTTCAGCGGGGCATGCAAAACTTCCACAAAAACGTGAACGGCTGGATGGATATCGGGCAGCATTTCAGCATTTTTCCCGACGGCATGATTGTGACCGGGCGCAACCTCGAACTTTCTCCGGCTTGCATCTTCGGCTTCAACGCCAACGCTATATGCATTGAAAATATCGGCAACTTTGACGCAGGCGGCGACACCATGAGGTCGGAGCAACGGGAGGCGATCGTGCGCGTGACTGCTGCCCTGTGCAAGCGGTTTGTGGTGCCGGCAAATGCCTCCCGAGTCGTGTACCACCACTGGTTCGACCTGCGCGACGGCTCCCGCACCAACGGCAGCGGCTCCACCAAAAGTTGTCCGGGCACCGCCTTTTTCGGCGGCAACAAGGTGGCCGACGCAGAAAAAAACTTTTACCCCCTCGTCGAAGCCGTGCTTCAGGGCAAACCCGTGCCGCCCCCCGTCGTGCCCGTGCTGAAATATGGTTTCGTAACCACCGACTGGCTCAACATTCGGAACCAGCCCTCGGCCACCGGCAAAAAACTGAACGCCACGCCCTACGGGTCGGTGCTCCGGATTTATGAAGAAAAGTCGGGCTGGTATCGCATCTCTGCAAGCAAGCAGGAATGGGTGTCGGCCAAGTACGTACAGGATGTGCAACGCGCTACGGTAAACTCCTCCACACTCAACGTACGCAGCGGGCCGAATACCACGTACAACAAGGTAGCCGCCCTGAGCAAAGGGGACGAAGTGTTTATCTTCGCTGAAAAGTGGAACTGGGCGCTGATCGGACTTGACCAGCGCTGGGTATCGAAAAACTATCTGACCCTTGGGTAAGCACCAAACAAAAAAGCCGCCAGAACACTTACGTGTCCAGCGGCTAATAAACCCCAAAAAACCAAATGAAAACTATTCTTAAAAGCGGATCATTTTCCGCTGATCTTGCATTTCTATGTGGCAAAGGTGAAGTGAAAAAAACTATTGAGCAAGCTATCCGTCAATTTTTTTTTCACTGTTTTCTTTCCTCCCCCTGTCCAACGGCACAAATGTAACGCGCTCTGATTTTTTTATGCAAGCAAAAAATTGAAAAAAAATTTCCGGGTTTCGCATGCTCCTCAAAAACAAGGAATTAAAATTTCAACACTCATCCTTGCTATGCGCATCCGCTAATACTTCCGGAACATTTTTGTCCAGGTCTGCCGGTTTTCCACCAAACGCCACAGATAAGTACCGGGCAAAAAATCGTGCGCCGGTATGTCGGCATCCCGGGTATCGGCATCAATTTTCCCTCGTGCCAGCAGCCGTCCGGCCAGATCGAATATCTCCCAGGTTGCTGCATCGCCGGTCGGCTCGGAAAATTTCACCCGCAACACATCCTGCACTGGGGAAGGGAAAATCCGGACACGATCGGCTCCCTGATTTTCCACCACACGCACCGGGCTGTACGAAAAAGCGCCACCCATATCCACTTGCCGCAGACGGTAGTAGTTATCTCCCGAAACGGGCCGCGCATCCAGAAAGGTGTAAACCTGCTCCGTCCGGGTAGTGCCGCCGCCGCGCACCCGACCGATTTCCTCAAAGGCACGCCCGTCGGCACTGCGCTCCACGGCAAAAAAGTCGTTGTCCGTTTCGGAAGCAGTCATCCAGTCCAATCGGACATGTGGCGGTACCGACTGTGCCTCGAACGACGTGAGTTCCACCGGCAGGGAAAAGTTCTCGCCCACGGCAAAGTCGTCAATGCGGAAGTTGGGAGGGAACGAACAAGCCGCACTTAATGACGTCACACATGTAAACCTAAATCGCAGATTATTAACGCCTTCTGCACCAGATGGCAGGTCAAAAAAAATGTTGTCCCAAGTCTGTGAAGCGCCCGCTGTAATATCACCGGCACCGGGAACCAAGTTCCAACTGGCTCCATTTGAGCTCCATTCTAATGACACTGTGTTAGCCCACGCATTAGACGCTCGTCTGCCAAATCCGACGCGAATACCCGTTTTGTTAACTGTACTGATGCTTGCGTTAACAATCAAACGCAGTTGTTGACTTGCAGGCGCACAATCATTAAAACGTATGTTAGCACCACTTGAAGCCGGCGGCGGAGAATATCCCCCACTCATAGCTTGATTTGATAAAGCAATCCGGCTATCGTTCACCGACCAACCAGCAGGAAGGTTAATCGTGTCTGGAAAACTCACATAATAAAAAATCTGTGCCTCGGCGGCAACGGCCAGGCATAGAAACAAGGCAAAGGCGAGCGTTTTTTTCATACAGGGACAACGGGTCGGGTTTTTGAACCGACAAAACTACTGACAAAACCCGTGTCCGTCGTTTGCCAATATTTAAGTTTCCATGAAAATAACTCACTTGCTGCCTCCACGCACGAGTTCAATGTACCCGCTCAGAATATCGGAGCGCAAGGCCACGCCGTCCACCCGGTTTTCGTACACCTTGCACACATAAAAATAGGTGCCTTCGGCTACGTCGTTCCCGGATTCGTTCCGGCCCGTCCAGTTGATTGCCGGGTCGGCGGTGCTGAACACGAGATTGCCCCAGCGGTTGAAAATCTGCATGTCCACGCGCGCAATAAACCGCCAGTTCGGAAAGGGCGTGTACAGGTCGTTATGGCCGTCGCCGTTGGGCGTGAAGGCGTTCGGGAGTTCGTAGCGGGGACAATTGTCCACACACAGTACCGGACTTTGAGCGCTTTCGTTGCCCACGGAATCTACCGCCGAAATGGAATAACAGCCTGCAAGTCCCTCCCCCACCTCATGCACGAAGGTTGTAGTTGCAGCCCCTTCCACGACCGCAAGCAATCCGAGCGGGTCGCCCTCGAACGGCGCAAACCAGATGCGGTACTGCACCGCATCGTCGGTACCCGAGCAGCTCGTGTTGGGATTATTCCACACCAGGGTGTTCTCGTAGGGCGGGTCGGGCGCGGCGCCCCCGCCGTCATTGCAGATATTATCCACCGCAAGCACCGGTACACAGGGCGGGATCGTGTCAATCGGTACTCCGCAGGTGATTTGCGAATTATTGAAAATCGGGTCCACCACACCGCCGATGCTGTACGTGCCCTCGCTGCGCACGTAGTAGCAGTACTCCTTGCCGTTTGTCAGTCCGCGATCCTGGTACGAGGGCGTGTTCGAGATTCCAATGGAGTCGAACAAACCCGTGTTGTCGTTTCGCCGGAACACCGTGTATTCGTAGTTGGACCAGGCGACATCTTCCTGCCAACTGAGGACGTTGGTTTCGTCGGTTGACAAAATATTGAGAAACACCGACGAAGCCTCGTTGGTCGTGCCGAGCGGCGTAGCAAAATCGCCACGGGCGTAAAAAGCCACCGCGTAATGGTACGGCTGCCCGCTTGTGTTCAGCGCCTGGTCGGTGAAACAGGTGTCGTTGGCTTCCCAAAAACTATTGGCCGTGAACGTCCCCCCCGGCACCGGCTGCAAGGTGCCGCCGCTCAGCCCCGGCGCGCGCAAAAGTTGGTAGCGGTACGGTCCGGGGTTGAGCAGGGTATCGAGGTCTTTGGCCACGGGTTTCGACCAGCAGACCTGCATTTGGCCGGTTGCCGGGTCGGTTTGCAGCACCGACACATGGGTGACGAGCGGGAGGTCTCTCGGCAGTTGCGCGCACACTTCCTCCGACGGCAGGCTCTCCACAATGTTGTACGGATACCCGCCCGATGAAATACGCGCAAACTTGGCCAGTATGCGGTAGCAATAGGTGCGCCCCCGCTCCACATTGGTGTCTTTGAAATAATACCTGCCGTCTTTTTCTTCCCGGGTCACAAACACCAGTTCGGTGTAGCCTTTGCCCTGCAAACCCGGCGCACAACTGTCGGGCGGAAACGGATTGGTGCCTTCGCGCCGCCATACCGAAAAGCCATAGAAATAGTTTTGCGCCGCATTCTCGCAGAAATACGGCTTCTCCCAGGTGACCTCCACCTCGCCGAAACCTGCGTCGGCCTGCACATCCTCGGGCGGCGGGCCGACTACTTTTATGGCCACCGTTTTCAAATCAGCCAGTTGGGGCGTGTTTTTATTCAGGGAATCCACCGCTTTGAAAATTACTGTGTACGGATACCGCGAAATGTGCTCGCAAGCGGTTTGCCATCGGAATGTGCCCGACACCGGAGGCACCTGAAAATTCCCGGGCGCCGTGAATGTAGCCGGACTGAACGGGTTGCTGATGGGGCCGCCGGCTGCCGTCAGCCGCACAAAATCGCCGGGATCAGGGTCGGTAGCCGACACCGAAAACTCCAGTACCTGACCCGCCACCACGCAGTGCTCATCTTTGGCGGTCACAACAGGAGGGCGGTTCTGGCAATTAGCGACCTGAATTTGCATGTCCCGGATCGTGGTGTCAATGGGCACGCCGTTGCGCCAGGAGATCACGATAAACGCCAGGTTGTACTTGCCGACAATCTGCGGGGAAAGCCACAGGATGTCGCCGGTTCGCTCATCCATTTGCAGCAGGTTATTCGGTCCCGGCCCCACCTCGTTGGGGTAACTGTAGTTGGGCACCACCGATCCGACGCCCTGCCGGGGTTCGATCAGGCGGTACGACAAACTGTCGAGGTCGGGGTCATAGGCATTCGGATTGTGTTTGAACGGCCGGCCTACGCAGGCATTGTCAATCGGTTCCTGCAGCAGGAAGGGCGTGGTATTGGTGCCTCCAAACTGCGGGTCGAGAAAGGTGTAAATCGTTTCCACATAAAACGGGATATTCTCCGATTGCGGCGGATTCACATTGATGATCTTGGCTATCCGGTTGGGGTCGGTCATTGAAATTCGGTAGCGGGCGGGCGCCGCGTAGGTGTGAATGGCCTCGTAGCGGTTGTACTTCAGCGAGTCGTTGAGCACCACGCCTTTCCCGTTGCCGTTGACCCGACCGGCCGGCTGGCAAAACCCGTCGCCCCAGCAAATTGTCAGGGTATCCCGGTCGGCGGCGGTGCTGCGCTCGTCCGTCCAGGTAATGATGGTAGCCTTGATCGTGAGCGGGCCGATTTGTTCGATATGGATTTCACCCGCGCGGTTGTGGGTCGCATGCAGCAGGGCTGGCGCGAGAGAGAAGAAGAAAAGCGCGACGCGTAACAGTTTGTTCATGTGCTCGGAGTATTTGACGGTTTGCGTGAACGGCCCGCAAGTGTACATTATTTTGGCTGCATTTCGTCTGCACGAACTTGTTCGTCTGACGATACTAACTTCAGTGGTCTGACGATACTAAATGCAACTTTTGGCAAAATGGCTGCCCGGCATCCGGAAACAAATCGCCAATACCGGCAGATCGGATTATTCTTGAGTT
>CAYMQY010000022.1:5149-19076 GCA_964392655.1 uncultured Saprospiraceae bacterium | reverse complement strand
GCACACCCGTCCGACAACAAATTCGTCGGACGAGGCTAAGCCCTTGCGTTTTTTTTCAAAATTCCCGGACAGCCGCCGCCAGTTCCCGGATACGGCCCGGGTCTTCCTCCACGGCGCTGCCCACCACCAAAAGGTCGGCGCCGGCACGCAACAGGGTTGCGGCTTTTTCCGGCGTCCGTATGCCGCCGCCCACGATAAGCGGCACGTTCAGCACGCCGGCTACCGCCTCCACCATCGCTTCCGGAACCGTGTTTTGTGCCCCCGACCCGGCTTCGAGGTAGATCATTTTCAGGCCCAGCATTTCGCCGGCCATTGCCGTGCAAACCGCAATGTCCACTTTGTTGGCCGGTATCGGCCAGGTATTGGACATGTACTGCACCGAAGTTTGCACCCCGCCGTCTATCAGCATGTAGCCCGTGGAAATGATTTCCAGGGGCGACATTTTCAGAAACGGCGCAGCCACCACGTGCTGCCCGATGAGCAATTCTGCATTGCGACCGCTGATGAGCGAAAGAAACAGAATTGCATCGGCCCGGTAACTGAGTTGAAAGGAACTGCCGGGAAACAGCACCAGCGGAATGGCACAGCGATCGCGTATGCCGGCAAGCACGGTATCGAGCATGTCGTTTACCACGAGACTGCCGCCGATAAAAAAAAAATGCACTCCACACTCCGACGCCGCATCCACGATCTGGTCCAGATGCCGGATGCGCGTTTTATCCGGGTCAATGAGCACGGCGAGGCGCTTTTCGCCCCGTTGTTTGGCTCCCAAAAGCCCCTCGTACAAGTGCCGGTCTGCCATTTTACGCGTCGAGTTCCTTGCAGGCGCGGTACAGTTCCTGCCAGCCTTCCCGCTTTTTAACGATAGTTTCCAGATACTCCTGCCATACCGCCCGGTCGGTGCCGGGGTCCTTGACAATAGCGCCCGACAGGCCGGCCGCCAGGTCGTGCGCCGTAAGTGTGCCGTTGCCGAAATGCACGGCCAGCGACTGCCCCTGATGCACCACTGAAATGGCCTCGGCGCTGCTGAGCGTGGCAGTGGGGCTTTTAATTTTTTCGCGCCCGTCTTCGGTTTTTCCGCTGCGGAGTTCGCGGAAAACGGTCACGAGGCGGCGGATTTCCTGAAGCGGCGCCGACTCGGGCGGCAGTTCGAGTGCCTTGCCGAGCGCAGCCACGCGGTTTTGCACAATATGCAGTTCCTCGTCGAGGGTGGCAGGCAAGGGCAGCACCACAGTATTGAACCGACGGCGCAGGGCGGCGGACAGTTCGTTCACGCCCTTGTCGCGGTCGTTGGCAGTGGCGATGAGGTTGAATCCGCGCAGGGCCTGCACCTCGGCGTTGAGTTCGGGTACGGGCAGTGTCTTTTCGGAAAGCAGGGTGATGAGCGCGTCCTGCACGTCGGCGGGAATGCGGGTAAGTTCCTCCACCCGGGCGATTTTGCCCTCCCGCATGGCCGTGAGCACAGGGCTTGGCACCAGCGCTTTTTCGGAAGGGCCTTCGGCGATGAGACGGGCATAGTTCCAGCCGTAGCGCAGCGCTTCTTCACCAATGCCGGCGGTGCCCTGCACGAGCAGGGTGCTGTCGCCGCTGATGGCGGCGGCGAGGTGTTCGCTCACCCAGGTCTTGGCAGTGCCCGGCACACCGAGCAGCAGCAGGGCGCGGTCGGTGGCCAGAGTGGCTACGGCAATTTCCATGAGCCGGCGGTTGCCGAAATACTTGGTTTCGATGTCCCGTTTGCCCGCCTTGCCGCCCACGAGGTAGGTCACCACCGCCCAGGGCGACAGGCGCCAGCCGGGCGGACGGGGGCGGTCGTCGGACTTGGCCAGGGCTTCGAGTTCCTCGGCATAAGCCGTTTCGGCATGCGGGCGGATGATGGACGCAGTTGTCATAGCGGGACAAAAGTACGCAGGGGCATTCAGATTCGGGAGGAGCCGGCAACGGGCATGCTCCTGTCAGAATTTACACACAAAAGTCTTTCAAAAAAATTTATCTGAAATATTCGGCTTGTTTCTACATTCGCCGAACAATTCACATTCGTTCACATCTAAAATCAGAACAAAATGAACAACCGTGTTTTACTTGCAGCATTAGCGGGCGGTATCGCCTTTTTCCTGATGGGTTGGCTCGTATGGGGCATCCTGCTCATGGACATGATGCGCGACATGTGCCCCGGAATGGCCGGAATGCAAAAGGATCCCCCGGACATGTTGCCTCTTTTTCTCGGCAACCTTGTGGGAGGATTGCTCATGGCCATGCTGTTCAGCCGCTGGGCCGGAATTACCACGTTTATGGGCGGCCTGATAGCCGGCGCATGGGTTTCCGGTCTGTTTGCACTCAGCCTCGACCTGACTTTCCTCGGTACGACCACCATGATGACCCCGGGCGGTGTGGCGCTTGATGTAGTAGCCAATATCGTCGTAGGCGCTGTAGTCGGTGGCGTAATCGGCTGGGTGCTGGGGTATAAGCGGGCTTAGACATTTCGCATTGGCCACTTTTAAATTTTGAATTTAAAATTTAAAAGTGGCCAATGTGCAGTCAACGGGACAGGAACCGAAATCCCACCCACCCGGCCAGTGCCCCGATCGCGTTGGCCAGCATATCGTCGTACTCAAAAAAACGGTCGGGAAAAAACCGGAACTGCACCCATTCCATCAGGGCGCCGAAGGCAGCGGCAAACAGAGCAACCGCCAGCCCGTGTTTCCACCGGGTGCTGCCCGCTCCCCGGTGTCGGGCGGCGCCCCACAGCATCAGTCCCGCCAGGAGCGCGTACGCCCCGGCATGCGCCAGTTTGTCCGTCTGAAAAAGGTCGAACGAGGGCATGGAAACCCCGCCTTTGGTAGACAAAAATACAATGGCAACCAGCCAGGCGAAAGCCGGAAAATAAGCCTTGATCAAACCCATGCAGGTCGTAGTTCGTAGCTCGTACTTCGTCATTCCAAAACCCCTTTGCGCTTGGTTTTGTAGTAGTGTACTCCGGCGCCGAACACCCAGCCGTCCTTGCCGGATTTGGTGCGGACTTTGACCCAGTAGTCGGTCACTTTTTCCAGCCCGAGGTTGATCTCCTCCGGCTTTTCACTTTTTTTGTTCAAAAAATACACCTGCTCGTACAGGTCGAGGCGTGCGACGAGCGCGCTTTTTTTGTTGGGTTCCTTGCGCATGTTCAGGCCGTCAATCGTGACGAACAGCGTGGAATATTTGGGGGTTTCAGCCTCGGTTTTTGCCGGTGGCGGGTCGTTGGTGAGTGCCGGGCGCGCAGCGGGCGCCGCTTCGGCAGGCATGTCTCCCAGTTTGGGCAAACCGCGTTTGGGAGGCGGTGCGGAATAGGTTTGTGGTTGCGCTGGTGCCGGTTCCGTTTGGGATTGAGGCTGAGCCTGTGGTTGTGGCACGTACACGGTGTCGCGTTTTTGCGGGCGCTCGATGTCCTCCTCCTCCAGTTCGGCGCGACCCGAACGGACTGTTTGCGACCGCTTCGACGAGCATTTCGAGATAGCCCACAAGGCCACACACAGGAGGAACACCGCAATGATGAGCGATTCAACCCTGGAAAATTTCATAAGGCAAAATTTTTAAACTAAAAGTTTTAAACCGGAGACAAAATTCGCACAAGCGCCCTACTTTTACGCAACAAAAAACACACCGCAAAAATCGTATAACCCATGTCGGATCGCCTGCTCCACCAGATCGCCCTCACGCTCCTGCCCCAGGTCGGGGCCATTACCGCCAAAACCCTGGTCAGTTACTGCGGCAGCGCCGAGGCTGTTTTCCGGGCTTCACGGCGCGAACTGCTGAAAATTCCGGGCATCGGGCCGGGTATTGCTGCGGGTATCGCCATGTCGTCGGCCCTGGCAAAAGCAGAGGAGGAACTGCGTTTTCTGGAGCAGTATGGCGTGCAGGCACTTTTTTACACCGATGAAAAATACCCGGCGCGCCTGCGCCAAAACGCCGATTGTCCGGCCTTGTTGTATTTCAAAGGCTCGTCGGTGGATTTGCTCGGCGCCCGGCGTATGGTGGCCGTGGTGGGTACCCGCCAGCCGACGGACTACGGGCGCGCCGTGTGCGAAGAATTTATGGAAGGACTGCGGGCGTACGACGCCGTGGTGGTGAGCGGACTGGCATTCGGCATAGACGTAACGGCGCACCGAAAAGCGACGGCGCTGGGCATGCCCAACATTGCGGTGCTGGGTCACGGCCTCGGCAAGGTGTACCCCAACGAACACCGCAGCGTGGCGCTGAAACTAACCGAAAACGGTGGCCTGCTCAGCGAGTACACCCACCACACCGGCCCCGATCGCGAGCATTTTCCCATGCGCAACCGCATCATCGCCGGCCTGTGCGATGCTCTGCTGGTGGTGGAAACCGCCAACTCCGGCGGCTCCATGATCACTGCAGAACTGGCCGGGCAGTACGAGCGCGACATCTTCGCCGTGCCCGGGCGCCTGCGCGACGCCAAAAGCGCCGGTTGCAACCAACTCATCCGTACCAACCGCGCCCGGCTCACCGAGTCGGCTGCCGACATCGCAGCGACGCTTGGCTGGGACGAAAACGGGCGCAGTCGCAGCGTACAGCCCCAACTTTTTCTCGACCTCAGCCCCGCCGAAACCGCGCTGATCGAAATCATTCGGCAGCACCCGCAGATTCCGATTGACGAACTCACGCCGGCTGCCGGCCACCCGCCCGGCGAACTGGCGCGGCTGCTGCTGGGGCTCGAATTCAAAGGCGTGCTGCGCACGCTGCCGGGGAAGCGGTACATCCTCGTATGACATTTCCAAATGTCCGGCTTCTGCCCCAAAAACCAATTTTAAGGGTTTTCTAATCCCGGGTTTAACCTCAGCCCCCGGATAGTGGCTACTTTTGTGCCCTATTTCAGTAAAAAAACTACTCTTACATGAAACAACTTTACCTGATGGCTGCTCTTTGCTTAGCCGTCTTCCAGGCGGCGGCCCAGTCGCCCACCGATGCCCTGATGATGCCCAAAGGCGTTATTTGCATCCTCGGCCAATACACCCACAGCAGCTGGGACGAGTACTGGGAGGGCACGAACAAACGCTCCAACCTGAACATCGGCACCTACACCAACCAGAATGTCATGCTGATGGCCAACTACGGTATCACGGATAAACTGAACGTGCTGGCCGGGTTGCCGTATATCTGGACCGACAGCGACAGTTACTTCGAAGGCGAGTCCGGTGTACAGGACTTTTCCGCCTGGCTGAAATACCAGGCATTGGCCCTGGAGTCCGACTTCGGCACCTTCAAAGTGCAAGCCACCGGCGGCGTTTCCATACCGGTACGCGACTACGTGCCCGACTTCCTGCCGTTCAGCATTGGGATCCAGAGCAAAACCGCTTCGCTGCGCGGCATCCTGAACTACACGACCAAAATGGGCCTGTACGCTACTGCCCAATTCGGCCACACCTGGCGCAGCAACACCAAACTCGACCGCGACTCGTACCTGTACAACGGCCAGTGGTACGAAACCGACGAGGTGCCTGTGCCCAACATGATTGACGCCACCGGTCGCCTCGGCTACATCAATTCCCGCCTGCAAGCCGAAGTTTGGCTCGATTATTTCAGCGGCACCGACGGCGACGACATCCGCTACAACGACATGCCGTTCCCGACCAACAAAATGCAGGCAACCACTGCGGGCGTTTTCGCGAAGTATTTCATCTGGAAAGGTCTTGCCTTGCAGGGCAGTTTCGGACAGGTACTTTCAGGCCGGAATGTGGGCCAGGGCACCATGTATTCGGGCGGCGTGACGTACTTTTTCAATGTTGTCAAACCTGCCAACTGATACCAGACCTTCCAGATTTTAAAAACCTGGAAGGTCTAACGCGCGTATTATTTCAAACAGAAAAAATTGATTTTCAATGAAACATATCCACTCCGCCATTTTACTTGTATCAGGCATCAGCCTTGTTGCCTTGTTCACCCGGTGCAACAAGGACATCGAAACCCCGACCTACGACGCCTACCCCGAAACCAGCCTCGACGCCAATGCCGGCACCTGGAAAACATACGTGGTGGCGAACGGTTCGGCATTTGCCGTACCGGCTCCCGAAGATGCTTCTTCAACAGCCTATCAGGCTGAACTGGCCGACCTGAAAACAAAAATGGCTGCCGCTACCGCCGAGCAGCAGAACCTTGCCCGCCATTGGGGCGCCAACGGCGTGCTGCGCTGGCACGCCATCGCCCGCGAAATGGCCGCCCAGTACAACGTACCGCCGAACTACAACCCCGACGGCACCTACCCGTCGCCCGACCCCATGAATCCCACGGCGTACCCGCGTTTCCCGTTTGCAAATCCGCCATACGCCTCGCGTGCATTCGCCCTGCTTGCCGTGGCTCAATACGACGCCCTGGTGACGGCCTGGCACCACAAGTTCCAGCACAACCGCCTCGCGCCGTACAAAAACGACAACACCATCCGCCCGTTGATTCCCGAAAACGACCTGCCCTCCTACCCTTCCGAAGACGCCGTGGTGGCTGCCGCTTCGCGGGAATTGCTCAAGTTCCTGTTCCCGGGCGAAGTCGCCAAAATCAACGCCCTGGCCGAGGAGCACAAAAACAGCCGCCTCTGGGCTGGCGCCAATGTGCAAAGCGATCTGGATGCCGGCGAAGCACTTGGTGTTGCTGTGGCTACGCAGATCATTAACTACGCCAAAACCGACAAAATGGGTATGGCGAACAATCAGCCCGGTTTTCAGCTCCAGATCAACGATGCGCGCGCCCGCGGCATCGAACACATCTGGACCAGCCGCGATGTACCCTCCCGTCCTCCAATGCTTCCGTCATACGGCAATGTAAAAACCTGGAACCTTGATCAAGCCACCATGATTTCCTTGCGCCCCGCAGCGCCGCCGCAGCCGGGCACGCCCGCCTTCGAAACAGCGATCAATGAACTGCGCGACATGGCCAAAAACCGAACGCGCGACCAATTCCGCATCGCTTCCTACTGGGCCGACGGCGTAGGCTCGTACACGCCGCCCGGTCACTGGAACCGCAAGGCCGCCGAGTATATCCACGAAAAGCAGCTCAACGAAATCCGCTCCGCCCGGGCAATGGCTCTGACCAATACTGCCATTCAGGATGCCGGCATCGCCTGCTGGGATGTAAAATACTACTACCTGTTGCCTCGACCCACGGAAGTGGACCCGAATGTGACGACCTGCACCGGCATTCCCAACTTCCCGGCTTACACCTCCGGCCACTCCACGTTCTCCGGATCGGCTGCAGAAATATTGGCATACCTGTTCCCCGATAAAGCCTCCGAAGTGAACGCCATGGCAAGCGAAGCCTCCGTGTCGCGGATTTACGGCTGCATTCACTACCGGTTCGACAGCGAAGTTGGACTTGCACACGGCAAACAAATCGGCGCTTTTGCCGTGCAACGCGGGCAATCGGACGGCTCACAGTAGGATCAAAACAGTGGTGCCGACAAAACTTCGTCGCTTTAGCATTTTGAAGAAATCCGTCCGCGATTCGAGCGTCACATTGCCTGACCGCCCTCGAAGCGCGGACGGATTTCTTCAAAATGACAAAAGGGCACAACCCGGATAATTGCCTATTTTGCAGCCCGAAATTTGCTTTTTTGCAACTGCTGCCAATATGAAAATCCGGTACACCCTCCTCCTGCTTATCCTTTTTGCCTGCACCCGCCCCCACCCCGAACAGGCGTCGGAAGTCCTGTCTGCCCAAACCACTGCCCGGCTGACTCGTCAACTCGACGCTATTCTGGATGAATTTGATGCCGCCGATGAATACCCGGCAAACTCGCCGGCCCTGCTGGACTCGGCTCTGATCTGTGCCGAAGCGCTGCAAAAACCCGAAGCGTGGCTGGAGGTACTGGAATGGTACTGCGGCTATTTCCGCGATCAAACCGATTATCAGGCGTATTACAACCTGTTGGAATCGGCCATACCCAAGGCCTGGTGGGGCGAAGATGGTCGCAAGGGGCGGCTGTACTACTGGCATGGATATGCGTTGCGCCAACTGGGTCGCAACTATGCTGCCGCACAGTATTATGAAAAAGCCAAGACACTTTCCGACCGTTTTGGCGATGTGTTGGTGGGCGAAAATCCCGCCGGGCCGATTTACAAAACCCTCGCCAACATCAAAACACGCCTCGGCGAAAATGAGGAAGCGGAAAAACTGCTGAACGCCGCCCTCGACCTGTTGCGAGCCGATACCTTGCCCGAAAACGCCCTGGCCAACGCCCTCACCCGGGCCAACACCCACAGCGACCTCGGCATTGCCCACCAAAACGCCGGGTTGACCGAAAAAGCCCTCCGGCAATACGAAGCCGGACTGGACGCACTGCCGTCTGTATCGGCAGCGACACCTTACGACCCGGAAACAGCAGCCCGACTGGCCGATACCCGGGGCATGCTCCTGTCGAACAAAGCCGGCGCTCTGGCACTTCTTGGCAGGCTGACCGAAGCCAAACGCCACGTGCAGGCAGCCCTGGCCACCATCACGCCCGGGCACTCCAGGTACCGGTTCAGTGCGATGTGCGTGCAAGCCGATATCGAAGAAAAAATCGGTCGGACGGCTGAAGCCGACGCAGCGCGCGCAGCAGCATGGGACTTTGCACGAGTGCGCAGCGACGACATAGAAACCCGCGAAGTAGCCAAACTGGTTATCACAAGAGGCTGGTCGGCCTATCGCCAAAAGCACTACCGGGAAGCAGTTCGGTTCGCCCAGCAGGCCCTGAACCTGTTGTACCCCGATCTGTCGCCCGACAATCCACAGCAAAACCCGGATCCGGCCAATTTCGACCCCGACCCTGAAAATACCATAGCGGAGGCGCTCGACCTGAAAGGCGAAGCCCAGTGGCAATTGTACCAGATTGAAACGGACCCGGAGTACCTGCGGCGGGCCGACAGCACGACGGCACTGGCTATTCTGATGATGGAAAACCTGCGCAATGCCGCCGTGTACGAGTCGTCCAAATTAGGCTCCGCCCGGCAAAGCCGCGCGCTGTTCAGCCGGATGTTCCGAATCCTGTACGCGCAGCAAGTCGCCGGGAACACAGCCGCCGCCGAGCGGGCATTCGAGTTTTCGGAAAAAAACAAGGCCGTACTGCTGCACCAGAAGGTAAGCGCCGATGCTGCACTTCGGGCTGCCGGCGTCCAGGATTCCCTGATCCGGGAAAGTCTCGACCTGAAAGAGCAATGGGCCGAACTGCGCAACCGAATTTATCGGCACCGGCTGAGCGGAGGCGCCGAAAACGACTCGCTCGACGTCGTATTAAACCGGCAACTTTACCAAATCGAAGTGCAGCAGCAGAATCTCCGCCGCGACATCGCCAACCGGTACAAACTCCCGCCCGACGGGCGTAACGCCAAAACAGCCTCCACCGCCGAGGTGCAGCGCCGGCTGCTCCGCGACGACGAAATTTGGATAAGTTACTTCAGCGACCGGGACAGCGGCCAACTGTATCTCGTCGCCATTGCCCCGGATGCCGTGCGACTAACCCGCAAGCCGTATCGGGACGAGTCCGTCCTGAATTTTTTAAAAAATTTCAACAATGCCGGTATAGCGGAAAACCGCTCGGGCGACCCGGCCCTCCGTGCCGAGTTTATCCGCCAAAGTCGGCATCTGTACGAAACCCTCCTGCTGCCCGCTTTCTCTGAAAATGCCCCGCCCCGCCGGCTCGCCCTCTCGCCCGACGGCGCGCTGGCGCTGTTGCCGTTCGATGTGCTGCTCTGCCGGCAAGTTTCGCCCGACGCTGCTGCCGACTATGCCACATTGCCGTTCCTCGCCCGGGAGTGCCAAACGCGATTTGTACCATCGGCATCGCTGGAATTGTTTTATACCGGGCTGCCGCGCGCTGCACACACAGGTGCGTACATGGGGTTTGCGCCCGACTATTCGCACAGCGTGCTGGGGCAGGTCGTATCGGGAGCGGCGGTAGTGCAGGAGGCCGAAAAAATGTTTGGCGGAAAAGCGTACATCGGCGATCAGGCTCGGTTGACGACCTTTCTGGATCACGCCTGCAACCATGCCATCCTGCATTTCCACGGCCATGCCGAAGCCTCCGACTCGTTTCCCGACCTGTCGTGGATGGCGTTTACCGCCGGTCAACCAGTCAACCAACCAACCAACCAGTCAACCAACCAACCAGCCAACCCGGGCCTTGCGCCCCGCCCCGGGCGGCTGCCTGACGCCGAATTAGACAGTTGCCTTTTTGCACACCGGATTTACAACGCCCATTTCGACGCCGACCTCGTGCTGCTCAGTGCCTGCCAGACGGGTTTGGGAAAAATTGCACCCGGCGAGGGTACCCTGAGTTTGTCGCGCGCATTTCAGGCCGCCGGCTGTCCGGCCACCGTGATGAGCCTGTGGAAAGTGGGCGACAAGGAAACCGCCGCGCTCATGGGATATTTTTTGGCCAACATCCGCGCCGGGCAGGACAAGGACGAGGCGCTGGCCAACGCCAAACGAACCTGGCTAGAAAAAAACGCCTTCGATGCATTTCCGTACCACTGGGCAGGTTTTGTACTCACCGGAAATGCCGAACCGGTGCAACTGCCCGGGCCGTGGTGGCGGCGGGGCTGGGTGTGGTGGGTGCTGGCGGCGCTGGCGCTGGGGATAGCGGGCTGGGTGGTTTGGCGGCGGCGTTAACCTCTGCTTTCGCTCTCAGAACAAAATACATCTCCGCTTCCCCGATGTTTTTGATCGGAATATTTCCCCGGTACTCGCACTCGTAATAGTCGCGCACGAGCACATAGGTAGCGCCACTGATATTCACGCGATTGGGTTTGCCGTTGCTCTCCATCCGTGCGGCGATGTTGACCGTATCGCCCCAGATGTCGAAGGCAAATTTGGTGGTGCCTACGATGCCGCCAACTACCGGGCCGGAGTGCATGCCGATGCGGGCCTCGAAAACGGGAAGCCCTTGCTGGATGCGTTCCAGCCGCCATTTTTCCAGAAAATGCTGCATGGCAAAGGCTGCTTGTACCATGCGCACGGCGTGGTCGGGCCGGGGCGCGGGAATACCCGCCACGCACATGTAGCAATCGCCCATCGTTTTCACCCGGTCGAGCCCCAGGCGGGTGACGATGCGATCGAACTGGCCGAAACAATAGTTCAGGTCGGCGATCAGTTGTTCCGGGGCAAGTGCCGCACATATTTTGGAAAAGCCCTTGAAATCGGCAAACAGGACGGTCACCTGACCGAAATGTCGGGGTTGCACAAAACCGTGCTCCATGAGTTCGGCGGCTACGGAAGCAGGCAGGATGTTTTGCAACAGGTTGTCGGCCCGTTGTCGCTCCCACTCGATCAGGTTTTTTTGCTCTTCCAGCATACGTTCTCCGGCAAACTGCCGGGCACGCAGGTTGTGCTGGAAGGTAGCAAATACGAACGCGGGAACTTGCAGGCTCAGACATTCCAGCACCTGCGCCAGCCGCAGTGCCGGATTTGTGTCGGGAAGCAGCAAAATGGCCGTCAGCATCACCATAAGCGAAAAGATATTGACGACTATCCGTTCCCGGTGCGAAAGATTCAGAAACAGGTTGGAAATCAGCACATACACCGCGTACAGGATCAGGGTGCCCCGATCCAGCAAGCCGAGGATGGTCATGGGCAGCAGCGCAAGGGTCAGCAGGGCGAGCGTCATCTGTGCAAGGCGTCGTCCGTGTGCGAAAGCGGCATCACGCGCCGCAGCCCGGCGGTAAAGCCGGAACGGAATGGCAAACAAGGCAAACGCAAGGTGGGTGAAAAACAAGGCGGTGTGTACAGGGTCGCTCCAAAGTGTGCCCTGCAGGTGGCGGGTGTAGTCGAGCAGCAGGAGAACCGGCAAAAAAAGCAGCCCGAGGCGCGATACGATGTACGCCTTTTGGGCATTTTCCAAATTCACATCCCGCAGGAACTCCTCATGGTGTTCTGCGTCTATTTGAAAAAAAAGTGCCTGCTTGAAAAAACGTCTCATGCTCGGGTAGGCGTTAATGACGCAGGCAAACCCCGGAATGCCGCAGTACGGGCACAGTTTCTGTGTCGTTCCAGCCACAACCGTTCATCGCTCACCACTACCGCCATGCCTCGTTTTATACACTACCGCCTGTTTGCACTCCTGCTGTTGCTTTTGTTAAACCGACCCTTGCTTTTTGGGTTTCAACTGGCCGACGGCGCCCGACCGGCCCCGAATACCTCCGACAAGTACATTCTGTACTGGGGCAACCTCCAGGCCGACCTCACGCGGGCCAATAACTTTCACGTTACCGCCGAACTAACCGTGCAAGACTTCCGGCAAATGCTGCTGCACCAACCCAAACTCTGGAACGGCAAAGTACTGGTTGCGCAGGTAGTCTTTCGCCTCGACGGGCACCCCCTGACGGCCACCCGCACCGAACAGGACTACGTGACCCGACTTGGTTGGCTCGACGAAACGTTCGGCCGGCCGGCAACCGAAGGACAGGTGCTGCACCTTACCGATCTGCGCCTCGACGAAGCCACGACCGGCAGCATAGACATCCGGCTGAAAGAGCCGGAGCAGCAACCCTCAAAGGACGTGGTCGTTTGGCAAAGCAACACCACCAGCATGCTAAACACCCAACTGCTGGAACAGGTAGCCTGGGGCAGGGAGGATATTCTGGAAATTTCGAACCGCGACTTTTTTACCGAAAACGAATTTTGGCAAATAATCCGGCTCGAACCATTTGTCGTGTGGAACCCCTATGTGACACAGCGTGAAGTTCGGGTGAGCATTCGCATTGCCACGCGTGCCCTCACCGAACAGGGTTTTGTCAGCATGCTGGAATCAAATGCCTACCGCAGCATGGTGGAGAATGTGGGAAATTACAAACACCTGGTGCGCCCGGGATCACTTGCCACCCTGACTCTGCATACCGATCAGCACGACCGGCTATACGAAAAGGCCCTGAACATCGTGGCCGACGACGACCCGCGTCTCACCTTGCGCCGCAACCGCGACACCCACAGGGTGCGCGTCAAATGGGGCGCCATGGATCAGACGATACCAAACCTGTACCTCCTGAACGACTTGCGCGATGCATCGGGCGCACTCATCGACGTAGATGACCCGAAAACGATGCGGTACACCATCAGCCTCGGCGAACGCACCCCCATGCTTACCCTGCGCCCCGAAGTGTGGATAGACGGCGAGGCGGTGCCCGATCTGGCGTTCAGCCTGTCGTCTGGCGACGGCTGGTTGGTGCAGGTGCCGGCATACGCACCCATGCCCGACAGTCTCGGCACAAGTATCCCGGAAAAAAGTACCGTGCAACTCGACAATCTCCAGGCCGTGGGCTATGACCTGAGCGCCCTGACTTTTGTGTTGAATTTCACTTTTCCTCCGAACGATTTGCTGCTGGTTCGCAACCGTTTGTCGTCCTTGCTCGTAGCCGGCAGCAGTGCCCGCATTGCCCTGCACCCGCCGCAATTGAAAGAAAAAGCATATGCCGTTTCATTCGAACTGAAAGAACCGGCGATGGTTCGCCTCAGTGTATTCGAGCCTGACGGCTGGAACACCTGGACCCTGGAAGAAAAATACGCCGCCGGGCAGCACCAAGTGGAAATCCCGCGCAATGTGTTCCGCAATACCGGCAAACACTACCTGTTTCTGAGCACGCCGTTCGGGGTGGCGCGGCAGGAATTTGAGGTGCGGTGAGGATTCTCATCCGCCTGAAATACCTTTGCCCACCACATTGCCAACGAAGAAACAACCATGTCAAACACCACCCGCAGACCCCTCGAAACCGAGCAAAAGGCCCTCGAAATCAACCTCGATCCGCAGATTTACGGGGCATTCGCCGAAATCGGCGCGGGGCAGGAAGTCGCCCGGTATTTTTTTCAGGTAGGCGCCGCCGCCGGCACCATTGCCAAGACCATGAGCGCCTACGACAAAACGGTGTCCGACGAAATTTACGGTCCCGAACCCTCCGGGCGCTATGTGTGCGAATCGAGG
>CAYMQY010000022.1:0-5049 GCA_964392655.1 uncultured Saprospiraceae bacterium | reverse complement strand
GCCGTGGGCATTCTCGGCGTCAACCTCGTGTACGCCTGCTACCGCTACCACCGCGATCCGGAAACCCTGGTGCAGTCGCTGCTCGACAACCTGCACGGCCGCGCAGCCCTCGACCTCATCCGCCTGCAAGGCCCCGATTTTGCCGGGGTGGACAACCGGCTCGTTTGCCTCTGGGCGGTGAAAAACGGCCTCACCGACGTGGCTATGTTCGGCCCCGACGGCGTGCCCCTGCATGCCGGCGAACTGCTATACAAAAAACCGGTGCTCATCGCGCGCGGCAGTTACAAGCCGCCCACATTAGTGCAGCAGGACATGGCGCGCTGTACCTACGCGCAGTTCTGCGCCGAGCCGGACGTGGATGCCCGGCACGCGTATTTTTTAACCGAAATCACCCTCGACAACCTGCGCGCGGAGGGCGAACTGAACGAGTGGGATTTTCTCAACCGCGCAGAAATCCTGTGCGCGCTGGGCCACACGGTCCTCGTTTCCAACTGCCTGCAACACAAAAAACTGATTGCCTACTTCCGCGACTACCGGGTGCCGCGCATCGGACTGGCGCTCGGCGCCCGCAAGTTTCAGACGATCATCCGCGAAACCCACGCGCAAAACCCCGACAACCTGCTCGGCGCCTTCGGCGAGTTGTTCCTGCGGCACGTGCGTTTTTACGTGTACCCCGCCCGCCACGACGACGGCAGCCTGCTCACGTCCCGCAGCATCGAACTACCTTCCGACATTCACTTTTTGTACCAGCACCTGCTCGACCATCGCAACGTGGTGGATGTGCAGGGCTTCGACCCTGCGGTGCTGCACATTTACCATAAGGAAGTGCTGCGTATGATCCGCAGCGGCACGCCCGGCTGGGAAAACATGGTGCCGGAGGAAGTGGCGCGACTGATTCGGGAGAGGGGGTTGGGGATGTAGTAGAGGAGGACTTACCTCACGTATAAATCCCCTTCACCGACACCTCAAAACCCGGCAATACCACGGATTCCAGCGTGCCTTCCGCTTCGGCCAGCGCATGCAGCCGGAAGGCCTTGTTTTCATGGACGAAGATTTCAACCGTCTGGTACACCGGATCGAGAATCCAGTACTCCTTCACTGCGTACTTTTCGTACACATCTTTTTTAGAAGAGCGGTCATTTTTCCAGGTGCCCGGCGAGAGTACCTCCACCACGAGGTCGGGCGCTCCGTTGATGTACTCGCCGTTGTCGAGCAGGAAGGCCCGCTCGTTAGAGACGAAACAGATGTCGGGCTGAAAACAATTGCCGTTGTCGAGCAAAACGTCTAAGGGTGAGGTGAATACTTTACCCAGTTTGTGTTCGTCGGCGAACGCGCGCATTTTCGAGAGAAGAGCGCTCACTGCATTCTGGTGGCGCAGGCTTGGAGCGGATCGTTTCATGAGGAGGCCGTTGATCAGTTCATAAATGGACAGGTCGTTATCCGCCACCTCAAGGTTGCGAAACTCCTGCCATGTCATGCGTTTTTCAGCGAGGGCTGTCATGTGTGTCTGATTTTGGGCTGCAAGTTAGTTTTTCCGGGACAAAAAAACGCGGAGCGGATGGATCACCCACCCGCCCCGCGTTTCATTCGGGCCAATTGCCAAAGGCCAACAGCCCAAAATCCCTATTTCCCGTGGCACTGCTTGTATTTCTTGCCGCTGCCGCAAGGGCAAGGGTCGTTGCGGCCCACGACTTTTTCGCGAACGATCGGCTGCACGCGCTGCGGCGGGCCGTTGTGTCCGGCGGATTGCGCGGCACGCTGGGCGGCCTGTTGCGCCTCGGTCATCTGCTGCTGGTTGTTGGCGGTGAAGCGCGGACGCTGGGCCGATTGCTGCGCGCGGCGCGCGGCTTCGGCGGCACGCTGCTGTTGCGCCTGGTTCTCGTCGGGCAGGGCCAGCGTGCCTTTGAGCAGGAACGAGGTCACGTTGGAATTGATGTGTCCGATCAGGTTTTCAAACAGGTTGTAGGCCTCCATTTTGTAAATCACGAGCGGGTCTTTTTGCTCAAACGAGGCGCCCTGCACGGATTCTTTCAGGTCGTCCACGTTGCGGAGGTGCTCTTTCCAGGCGTCGTCGATGAGGGCGAGGGTAGCCACTTTTTCCACGTCGTGCATGATGCTCTTGCCGTTGGTGTGGATGGCCTCCTCCATGTCGGCGCTGATGTTCAGGCCGAGCGCGCCGTCGGTGAACGGCACCACGATACGTTTGTAGCGCTGGCCTTCGCGGGTATGCACGTCGCGAATGATCGGCAGCAGACGCTCGGATACCTGCCGGCGCTTGTGGGAATACAAATCGAACACCTGCGCCTGGAAGGTGTGCAGCACCGTTTCCAACGGAGCGCTTTTGAACCAGACGGGGTCCATTTCCGGGTCCACACCGATAGCGCGGATGGAATCGAGGCGGAAGGTTTCGAAGTCGCCGTCCTGACGGTGTACGTGCACGAGTTCGTTGGTGATGGACAGGAAGGCGTTGTTGATGTCCACGGCGAGGCGGTCGCCAAACAAGGCGTTGCGGCGTTTTTTGTAAATAGCCTCGCGCTGGATGTTCATCACGTCGTCGTATTCGAGCAGGCGTTTGCGTGTGCCGAAGTGGTTTTCCTCCACCTTTTTCTGGGCGCGTTCGATGGACTTGGTAACCATGGAGTGCTGAATCACGTCGCCTTCCTTGTGGCCCATTTTGTCCATGAGGCCGGCAATGCGGTCGCTCTGGAACAGGCGCATGAGGCTGTCTTCGAGGGACACGTAGAACTGTGAGGAACCGGGGTCGCCCTGGCGGCCGGCGCGCCCGCGCAACTGGCGGTCTACCCGGCGGCTTTCGTGGCGTTCGGTACCGATGATGGCCAAACCGCCGGCGTCTTTCACACCCGGGCCGAGTTTGATGTCGGTACCCCGGCCGGCCATGTTGGTGGCGATGGTGACCTTTCCGGCCAGGCCGGCTTCGGCCACAATTTCGGCTTCGCGCTGGTGCTGCTTGGCGTTCAGCACGTTGTGATCAATACCGCGCAGGCGGAGCATACGCGAGAGCAGTTCCGAAATTTCCACCGAGGTGGTACCCACGAGGGTGGGTCGGCCCGCTTCGCGCAGGCGGACAATCTCGTCAATGACGGCGTTGTATTTCTCGCGGGCGGTTTTGTACACCAGGTCTTCCTGGTCGTCGCGCACGATTTTGCGGTTGGTGGGGATCACCACCACGTCGAGTTTGTAGATGTCCCACAATTCTTTGGCTTCCGTTTCGGCAGTACCGGTCATGCCCGAAAGTTTGTGGTACATGCGGAAGTAGTTCTGCAGGGTGACGGTGGCGTAGGTCTGAGTGATTTCGCCCACCTTCACGTTTTCCTTGGCTTCGAGCGCCTGGTGCAGACCGTCGGAGTAGCGGCGGCCTTCCATGACGCGGCCCGTCTGCTCGTCCACGATCTTGACGTCGCCTTCCGGCGTCACGATGTACTCGTTGTCTTTTTCAAACAGGGTGTACGCCTTGAGCAATTGCTGGATGGCGTGCACGCGGCGGCTTTTCACACCGTAGTCCTGCGACAGACGCTCTTTGGCTTCAGTTTTTTCGGCGGGGCCGAGTTCGGGGTTGTGGTCTATGTTGACCAACTCGATGCCGATGTCGGGCAGGATAAAGAAGTTGGGGTCGTTGCTGAACTTGCTGAGGAACTCCACGCCTTTTTCGGTGAGTTCCACGTTGCGGTTTTTTTCGTCAATGGTGAACAACAACTCGCGGTCCACTTCGGGCATGCGCTTGTTGTTTTCCTGCATGTAAAAATCGTCGGCTTTCTGCAACGTCACTTTGACGCCCTCTTCGCTGAGGAATTTGATGAGCGGGCGGTACTTGGGCAGGGCGCGGTGCGTGCGCAACAGCGCCATGCCGGCCTGACCTTCTTCGAGGCCATTTTTCCCTTCGGAAAACAGTTTGCGGGCTTCCGCCAAAAAGCGGGTGGCGAGTTTGTTTTGCTCCTCGAACAGGCGGCGCACGGTGGGGTTGAGGTCCACATACTCCTGGTCTTCGGCGCCGCGGGTGACGGGGCCGGAAATAATGAGCGGCGTACGCGCGTCGTCAATGAGCACCGAGTCCACCTCGTCCACGATGGCGTAGTGGTGCTTGCGCTGCACGAGTTCGTCGGGGCTGACGACCATGTTGTCGCGCAGGTAATCGAAGCCGAACTCGGCGTTGGTGCCGAAGGTGATGTCGCAGTGGTAGGCCTGAATGCGTTCGGGCGAGTGGGGGCGGTACTTGTCAATGCAGTCCACCGTGAGCATCATAAACTCGTAGATAGGGCCGACCCACTCCGAGTCGCGTCGGGCAAGGTAGTCGTTCACGGTCACGATGTGTACGCCTTCGCCGGCTACGCCGTTGAGATAGGCGGGCAGGGTAGCCACGAGCGTTTTGCCCTCCCCGGTGGCCATCTCGGCGATTTTGCCGTCGTGCAACACCATACCGCCGATAAGTTGCACGTCGTAGTGCACCATATTCCAGATGATTTCGCCGCCGGCGGCCATCCAGCGATTTTTCCAGATGGCCCGGTCGCCTTCGATGCGGACGTAGGTTTTGCCCGGTTGTGACGCGAGGCTGCGGTCGTGGTCGGTGGCGGTCACCGTGATTTCCTCGTTTTGAGAAAAACGGCGACTGGCTTCTTTCACTGCGGCGAAGCCTTCGGGAAGGATATCGAGCAGGATTTCTTCGAGGGCCTTGTTGCGCTGTTTGCGCAGTTCGTCCACCTCTTTGAAGAGCGATTCCTTTTCGTTGAAGTCCTCGGCGTCGAGGGCTTGCTGGTTGACTGCGGCGATTTCAGCGTCAATATCTTTCAGGTATTCGGCAATACGGTCGCGAAACTCCAGGGTTTTGCGGCGCAAGTCGTCGTTCGACAGGTTCTGGTACGCAGCAAAGTGGGCATTAATCTGATCCACCGTTCCCTGGTACTTGCCCATGTCGCGGTCTTGCTTGGTTCCGAGTATTTTTTTGAGTAGGCTTAACATCTTCTAAAAAAGGTTTGAAGGTTGAGCGGGTTTAACGGGTTGAGCGGGTTTAATGGGTTGAGCGGGTTAATTAAC
>CAYMQY010000021.1:15779-32642 GCA_964392655.1 uncultured Saprospiraceae bacterium | reverse complement strand
ATCATCACGAGGGGGAACACGCCGATCTGGAACATCAGCCCCGTCAGGGTGTGAAACACGATGACCGTGAGGTAGGCCCAAAGGCGGGTGCGTGCCCACGAGAGCCAGAACACGATCGTCACGTCGTACAGCATGCCGACCCAACTGAACAGGTACGGTGTGATTTTTTGATGAAAAAGCCAACCGACAAGCGGCAGTTGGTCGTTGGCCGGCATCCAGATTTTCAATGGCAGGGCATTCAGGAGCCAGTCGTGGTTGATTTTCCAGATGCCCGCATAAAAATAGACAATGCCGAGTTGGAGTTGAAAAATGAAGATCGTCCAGCGCGGGATTTTACCCTGAAAAAGTGCGGGCTTGCGCCACACGTCGAGCGAGCAGGCGCGGTTGGCCGGCACAAAAATCAGCAAGCCGCACACGATGCTGACGAAATAGTAGTGGTTGAGGTAGTAGGTCAGGTCTATCAGTTCCGTGTAGGTGAACAGCAGAAACTGCACTACCGCCGCCGCCCGGTAAAACAGCCCCACCATGACGCACAACGAACTCAGGATGAGCAGCGCATGCACGGCGTACATGCCTGCTGCCGGTAGGGATTCCACCCATTCGAAACCAAAATATTTGAAATGAAACTGCGGACGGAGGTAGTGGTCTTCAATCCAGCCCAAGGCCCAAAAACGCGCGGTGCTGAACGCCAGCATTGCCCCGACGACCACGCGCAACGTGACTAACGGGGCGATGCTGACGGGCTGGAAGAGCCATCGGGAGATGTTCTGTTGCACGTCAACAATAGGTTTTGAGTTGATCCCAAGCGTCCTGCATGGCTGCTTTACCATTTTTCCTCGAGTCACGGGCCAGGTTTGCAAGTCCTAGTGGCCCACAATGATACATGGCAAAAAGCCACTGGTTTTCATTCAGCGGGTATGGGCTGCCGGGGGCAAGTTCCCGCAATTTTCCATTGCGGACTTTATCCTCGAAAATCATCCGTACGGCCGCCAAGGGGATAGCCCCCAGAGTGACAATGATTCTGGGGCGAATTATGCCCAAAAGTTCCTGAATAAAAGGCCTGCTGTCCGTTACCCACTTCATCCGCACTGGGCCTGACATGGCTTTGCCTTCGCGAATTCCCAGTACAGCATTTGTAAAGAAAAGTGGTTGCGGATTGGGTTTGGAAAACAGGCCCGGATCGTAGCCAACAGACGACAAAAGGTTTTGCAGGGTGATATTGGTCGGGTTTGCGTCATTATCCTGGCCATGATTTTTCTCGAAATACTCTTCGCTACCCCAATCCTGACCGATGACTAGAATTTTAGCATTCAGGTTATGCTGCCAGACCGACCACGGGTTGATCTGGTTTTGATCCCGAAATAAATTTTTACCGCCAATATCAAACGGGTTGACAAGGCCTTCAACGAATTTGTGCGCTTTCACTTCTTCAACCAACCTGACATATCTTTCATGCGCTGCCGTAGTTTCATGTGTTGCCATCCTTTTCTGTGCATGTTAAGTTCGAACAAAATTTGAGTTATTTGAGCCATCGCCACAAACCGTTCCACCTTTACTACAAACTGTTCAAAAACTCCAAAACCGCTTCCCGATCGGCTTTACTCAATTTCTTGAAACCCTCGCGTGCAGGTTCCGCCTCGCCGCCGTGCCACAAAATGGCTTCTTCCGGGTTGCGGGCGCGCCCGTCGTGCAGCAGGAACGCGTGGCTGTTCACCGTCGGAATCAGGCCGATGCCCCACAACGGCGGGGTGCGCCATTCGGAGCCGGAAGCCCTGAAATCAGGGCGGTTGTCGGCCAAATCCGCGCCCATATCATGGAGCAGCAGGTCGGTGTAGGGCCGGATTTTCTGGTTGTGCAACGCGGCGATTTCACCGCCTGTACCGGTAGTCATGGCGGGGCGGTGGCAGCCGGAGCAGTTGAGTTCCTGGAACAAATATTTCCCCCGCAACACCACGGCATCGTCGTGTTTGCGGCGGGCAGGCACCGAAAGCGAACGCATGTAACTGACCACTTTTCGCAGGGTTTCGTCGGGCAGTTCGGGGCTGCCGCCGTTGGGAATGCCGGGATAAAGTTGTTGCTGTGCCGGAGTCAGGTGATCGTCGGGAAACAGGTTGGTGGTGATGCCGATGTCGCCGTTGAACGCGCCTGCAGTTTGCTGATGCACACTGGGCTGGTTCGCTTTCCAACCGAAACGTCCAAGCACAAGTTGCTGGTTTTCATAGTCCCAGACGTAATTGGCTTTGCCGGAAATTCCGTCCTTGTCGGCGTCGGTTTCATCGGAGTATGCCAGAATATCGCTTTCCGGCACGATTTCGAGCAAGCCCATACCCGGCACCTGCGGGGCTATTCTCGGCGAATACATCAGGCCGGGCGCGAAATCACCGTAGTTCAACTCGTAAAATTCGTAGACGGGTTTTCGCAGCGTGTACGACGCGCCGTCGGCATACGTCCCCGGAATTTCCTGATAGGCTACCCGCACCCGTGCTTCGTTTTTCACGCTCAGGATCGCCTTGTCCTGCAACTGCCCGCCGTAAACAGGATCGCCGAGCGGGCCGCCGAATGTGTTGGCGCCGGGGATGCTGAGTCGGAAAAGCAGGCCGTTCAGCGGTTCGTCGGGGCTACCGGGCGGCCTGGCCCGGCCGTCCTTGAAGTGGCAACTGCCGCAGGAAATCGCGTTGAAAACCGGCCCCAGGCCATCCAGCGACTGTACGGAAGCAGGCGCCGTCACCCAGTTGGAACGGAAAAACGAATTGCCGGTTACAAAAAAACCTTCCTGCTCGGCCGTCAGCCCTTTTGCCTGTACGCCGAACGCGTTTTCTCCAAAATCGAACGTGGTTGCATTTGTTCCACCGGCGTATTGTTCGTTGGTTTCCGGGTTGGCAACCGGCAGCATTTCATCTTGCGTGCAAGATGGAAAAAGAAGGATGATCAAAAAAAATCCGGTGATTATTCGCATGATTTTCAAACAATAAAAAACAAAACCCTTCCAGGTTTTCAAAACCTGGAAGGGTTAGGCATCTCAAAACTCTGCCCCGATGGCAATACCCGCGTCCACAAGTCGGTCGCTCAATGTGCGCAGGGCTTCAATCGCATCCAGCACAGGCGTGGGATTGTTGACGATGGTCTGGTCGAACGGCGCAGGAATCAGGTTGGTTTTAGCCTCTGCGTCGGTAAATGCGGCGACGACGGCATCCGCTTTTGTACGGTTGAGCAGCCCGGCAATTTCAGCGAAACTGCGTCCGCTCAGTGTGGTACCATCCGTCCGTTTGTATTCACCGAAATAGACGTTTTTCAAGCCCAGGAAATTCATTTTGATGTCGGTGATCGTGTTGTCGGAGAAACAGGAGTGCTCATTTTCCTGGTCTTTTGTGTCCACCGCCACGAACATGCGCTCGCCGGAAAGTTCGCCTTTGCTCAGTTCGCCAAGAGCGGTGAAAATGTACCCGAGCGCGACCTTCGTTTCGGTATTGTGCAAAAATTCATGCCGGTAGGCGCCGTCGGTTTTCCACTCGTCGCGTACAGACAAGAGATTTTCCAGCAGCAATTCGGCCACGACTTTCAAGTAAGCCCCGCGCCGCGCCTGATTGGAAGCGGTGCCGCCGACTCCTGTAATATAGTCGGTGTACGGGCGCTGGCCGGGGCCGCCGGTGTTCAGGTCTTGCCCCCAAAGCAGGAATTCGATCGCGTGGTACCCGGTGAAAATGGAGGTCTCGGAAATGCTCTCGTTCAAATCCATGAGCACCTGTTTGGTAATCTGTGGATACTGAACAGGGTCGTTGATGAGGCCTGCGTTGGAGGCGCCGTTCACGTAGTCAATGAAATTTTCGTCCATCGGCCAGGCATTGATGAGGCCTTCAGGACCGTCGGCATCGTCAATCGGGCCGCCATAGAAACGATAGGCTTCCGTCTGGCCATACGGGATTCGGGCAGCGAGCCAGGCATCTTTGCAGGCTTGGAACCCGGCGGCGCTGGGGTTGTCCACAAAAATATTAATTTGTTGTTTCAGCGCTGCCACCGTGTTGTAACTGTCTTCGTATGAGGCCAGTACGAGGTCGGCGTAGTGTTCAAGGGCTTCTTTTTTGAGGGCTTCCGAGCTGTCGTCGTCGTCTTTACAGCCGGAAAATGCAGCGGCCAGCAGGGCCAGGAGAAAAATAGAAAGATGTTGTTTCATGTGAATTTGTTTTAAGTCTGTGGCCCGGAACTCCGTTCCGGGTGTTCTGATAGTGGCTATTTGACTAAAAATCACAGTATGTTTTACGATTTACTTACCCGGAACGGAGTTCCGGGCCACAGGATATTTTACAAAATTAGTCCCCGTCGCCGCTGCTAAACGTGATGGCAATGCCGAGCAACGACGACATGTCGCTTTTGAAAAAGCGGGTCATTTTTGAAAATTCGACGTAGAGTGCATCAAGTTGCGGGTGGTTGCCGGCGGCGATTTGTTCGGACAAAGAAGGCGCGGTCGGCACGGCAGCCAGTGCGGCTTTCAGGGCGACGATTTGTGTTTCAGTATTGGCAATGAGTGCCTGGCCGCCTTCCACATTTTCGAGGTATTCACGGAAACCGATGCCGTCCGAGCCGTCTTTTGCACGCCCGTACCAGATGTTTTCGATGGCGGAAAAATTCAGTTTCAACACCGCCAAAGAAGTGCCGCTGTAGTACGCCTCCACCAAATGTGGCTCGGCTTGTGTTTGGCCGGGGCGCTTGCCGAGTGGCAGACCGAGTTTGAAATTTTTGATGGATTCGTAGCTGCGTACAAACTCGTTGTACAGCGCCGAGGTGCTGCTGCCCACATCGGTGCCGTCATTTTCGACAAATTCGTCGCCGTACGGTCCGTTCCAGGCCGTGGCTACATCGGCCACCCGGTCGCGCAGGTTTTCCGCAAGCGCGGTGAGGTAATTGCGCCGGTTGGGACTTTGGCTGAAAGCCTGAATGATCTCCTCCGGGGTCTGGTTTTTTCCGAAAATCAAATACTCGATGGCCAAAAAGCCGCGCGCATCGCGGTTAAAATCCTGCAAATTCCACGCGCCGGCACTGACGGCATTTTCCATTTTCAACTCGCTTGCCGGGAACGTGCCGATTTCTTCGATCAGGTCCTTGCGCAAGCCTTCTTCCCCGGCGGGGCCGAAATTGAATGCATTGGCGTACTGCCACGCGACATAGGCGCCGCCCCAGGCTGTCTGCAAACTGGCGAGTCGGAGTGGGGTTAGGTCTGATTTAAAACTTTCGACCGCCGCCAGCAAGGCATTGGTCTGCGTTTGCAAATCGGCAAAAGCCGGTTTTATGAGGTTGTCGGCATAGTTGCGCAGCATGGCCTGCCGGTCGAAGTTGTCGGCGGGGCCGTTGTTGTCGTTGCAGCCGGCGGCGGCAAACAGGACCGCCAAACCCAGGAAACAGGCTAAAAAAGAAACGCGTTGGAACATGGAAACTTGATTTACAAATTTTTGGCGACAAGTGTCGGGAGCGGATTTGTATTGACAGATGACGGGAGTCAAACGCCTGTGGCGCTCATGGTGGAAATCACGCTGTGGCAGTAGTTGATGGATTTCAGGCTCGGAGCGCCGGCGCTGTACAAGCCACTCAGGGTGGCATAGTCGAGTATGGTTCCTGCCGTACGCCCTTTTTGGGCTTCCGCCACAAGGGCTTCCAACTGAGCACGAACAGCATCCTGGGTAACTGTATTTGCGGCAAAAGCAGTGCCGTCGTAAGCCGTCGGAATGTCGAGCGGTGTTTTTTCGTCTTTGGTGCAAGAGGTTAAAAATGCTACGAAGCAGCAGGCAAAATAGAAAAGGTAAGGCTGTTTCATGTATCAGGCTGGATTTGAAAACGTAAAAATGAGCGGCAAAGATAGCGCCCCAAACAGCCTATCAAGATTTTGTCCAAATTAATTTTGACTAATTTTTGACACGACGCCGCGGGACGTATCGCAGCGGGAGACGAGGTGCGAGGCGTCGCAAATTTTCACCGCAGAGGCGCGGAGACGCAGAGGGATATTTCGCCGCTGTTGGCGGATACCGGCGCGTGTTGAATACCTATACTTCATAACCCAAAACCCCGAAGGGCAGGGGTTTTGGAGCATAACTAATCAAAACGCGCCGGTAGACGCCAACAGCGGCGAAAGTGATGATCAGGGCTACTTCCCGAACAACGCCCTCGGCGCCTTGTACTTTTTCACCCACACCTCCACGGGTGGCTTGCTTACACCGATGCTGTAAGCAAGCACCGACCACTTGCCGTTTTTGTACTGAAGCAATCCGATGGCGTTGTCGGAGAAATATGCGGCTTTGTGCTCCACCGCGTAGTCGGTCAGGCTGTACGGGATGGCGCCGCCGTCGGCCAGCAAGGGCCGGGCGCTGATGAAGGCGAAATCGGCGTTGGTTTTGTAGGTACCCGGCGCCAGTTTTGTAGCTGTGCGCAGTTTTTTGCTCACCGAATTGTTCAGCGCTTCAAAGGCTGCTTTTTTGCGTATCCACTTCGCGCCTTTGATCGCCTCGGCGATGCTTGTGTTCACCTCGCTGCGCATCCCCATACCCGTTTGCCCGACGGTTTTCAAGGGAATTTTTTCGGGTATGACCGGCTTGGCGAGCAACACGTTTTGCAACTCTTTGCGCAGGTTTTCCAGTGCCACCTTTTTGCCGTTGAGCAGCACTTCCCCGTTTTTTTTCAGAGCAACCGACGGGACGGAGGTTTTGGCCGAAGCAGGTTTTGCGGCAGCATTCGAGTTGTCGGAAGTTTTGCCCTTCAGTTCGGCGATCAGGTCTTCGTACATATCCCGGATGGCGCCGCTGTTGCCCGACATGCAGCCTTGCGTTTCGATGCCGGGCAGGTTTTTTTCGCCAGACTGTATCAAATTGAGCAAAACAGGGCGAATGGCCGCCTTGAGCGCTTCGTAATCTTTCATGGGCCGGCCTGCGAACTCGATTTTCCCGCGTTCGTCGCAACCGACTAACAGGGCGCCCCGGGTACCACCTGCATAGCTGGCAGGCAGCAAAGCATAGCAGGCTTGCGGATAGCCGGTAGTACCGGTGCCGCTTTCGCCGATCAATTTGCAACCGAGTACAAAACGTTTGTTGCCGAACCCGGAGGCTTTCATTTCCATAAATCCGCAGTCGAGCAGGTTGTCCTGCGAGGATTTTCGTCCGCTATACACGTTGATGAGCAGGTTGATATCCTTGTCAGCCAGTTTGCCGAGTTGTTTCCTGGAAAATTTTAGTCCCTCGAAGCGCGCAATGCGGTTGTTGCCCGTCAACTCGATATTGTGGTCCAGCACCGGCATCATGCCGATTTCATCGCGGTCCTGGGTGTTCAGCGGCTCGCCGTTGAACATGGCCGATACGATGACCGTCTCCTTGCGGCTCCGAAGCATTTGATTGACTTTGGGACTGTTGCTCACCTCGATTTCAAAGGTGGGGATCACGATGGAATCGCCGTCCACTTCGTAAAAATCCGGCACCATGCCGCCGCCGGTACCCGGCGGTGGTGTCTGTGCCCGGAGTTTGGCCAACGCACCTAATTCTTCATACGGAATGGTCATTTGTGTAGAGCCAATGGCGTAAGGGCCGACTTCGTACACGAGGTAGTGGAGATAAATGCCGTCCTCCACGAGGCCGTAGTTTTGTGCCAGTTCAAAGGGCATGGTGGCGTCAAACTCGAACGACTCGATGCCGTCCGTCGGGCTGAAAAGGTCAGTCCGCGTTTCCCGGAATTTCTTCTCTGCCAATGTTTTGAGGGCGGTTTTGTTGGTCACCAAGTGGTCCCAGGTGAGTTTTATACCCGTCAGGGCATCGAAGGTGGCGACTGCAGCAGTCGGGCTTCCATGCGCGCCGCCCTGAAAGGTGTAGCCTGTGATTTCGAGGGTCAGGTATCTGCCGTCGTTGAGCAACACCCGGTACCCGCTTTCGGCTACCCAGGCGCCGGCCATGACGGAGCCGTCGGCTTCTTCGGCAAACTTCCGGTGTTCGTCAAAAAACGTATTGGCGGCAGTCTCCACGCTGCTGATGGCTGGTGTTTTGATGTCGGGCGAAGGCGCCAGAATTCCGTTCAGGTAACGCGTAGCCCACAGGTTTACGCTTTTTTTCAGGGCATCGCTTCCTTGTTCGATAGTGGGCCAGACGAGGTCGAGTCGGGCACAATTCGTGCGCGACGTATCGGGGCGGTCGCAGTCGGTTCCGCTTTGTTGCTGCAATTGCAGGCTGCCGACCGTGACGACCTGAGGTGGTACGGGTTCGTTCCGGCAGGAAAAGAAAAGGCTCAAAAGGAGCAGACTGGCGAGCGAGAAGGATGTTTTTTGCACGAAATTGAAGTGTTTGAGAAGCGACAGTCTCGAAACCGTTTTGACCCGGGGTTGCAAAAACGAAGCGTTTTGAATTCAACGCAGCAGTTCCGCAGCCAAAACGGCCATGAGACAACCCCTTTCCGGCGATTGAATAATGCAGTGAATTACAGAAAATTACATGAGCGGGGAGCCGCCGCAAACGTACGGAGCCGGATACACAAAAACAAATTGCCCTGCTCAGGCAAACCATCGCCCCAGCACCGGTATCTCCTTGTGGTGCAGCCAGGCCAGTACAGCGCTGCCGGCAAACACTGCGAGCGCCAGTCCGAACAGCACTCCTCCGTCGCCCTGCACCTCAATGCCGAGCCGGGTGAGGTGCGCCACAATGGCGCCGCTGATGACTCCGAGCGCGCCCACGGCGCCGATGGCCACCGTGCGCGGCCAAAGCAGCAGTATCGCTACAACCAGTTCGGCAATACCTGAGGCGATGCGGCCCCAGGGTTCGGCTCCGAGGGTTTGAAAAATGTACACGCTTTCAGGCGCTGCCCAAAACTTGAAATACAGGGTTTGAAGCAAAATGACGGCTACGATAAGCCGCAGCACGAGCGACAGGGTGATTTTGTGTTGGATGGCCATTTCTCCATTTTTTTTAATCAATTGAAAAAGCAGGCATTACCTGCCTTGGCTTGCCAAAGGTAGTTGTAATCCACAAAAAATGTACAATCCGGCGTTGGAGTTACTCGCGGTATTCATAAAAATTTAACAAACGTTTAAACTGTCCGGCCAACTCCGCTGTTCCTCAAATCACTCAATGCCCTTACCTTTGCCGCCCACTACCCAACATCTGCATGAAGGAGAAAAAGAAGGTACTTTTTGTCATAGGATCGCCCAATCAAACCTCGCAGATGCACCAGATTGCTACTTATCTGGAGCATGACTTCGATTGCTTTTTCAGCCAGTTTTATCCCGATACCCCCTGGGAAAAATTCGCCCTTTGGGCCAATTTGATGGAAAAAACAATCATGTCGGGGCATTTCAAGGAAAAAGCAGACCGCTACCTGCGTGAGCACAACCTGCGCGAGGACTATATGGGCAAAAAGAACCGCTACGACCTCGCGGTGCTTTGCTCCGATCTGATCGTGCCGCGACAATTGCGAAAAGGCAAAACCGTCTGGGTGCAGGAGGGCATGACCGATGAAATGACCCCCTGGGCACGTTTTGTACACAAATCGCGCATTATTCCCCGGTACTTTGCCATGAGCACCGCGCTCAACGGCTCCTCCAATCTCTGTGATCTGTCATGCGTGGCATCCGAAGGCTACAAGGACTATTTTGCAAAAATGGGTACCGATCGCGACAAAATCGTGGTAACCGGCATGCCCAATTTCGACAACGTGCGGAAGCACCTGAACAACGATTTCCCCTATCGGGATTATGTGCTGGTAGCCACTTCCGACATTCGCGAATGTTTCCGGCACGACGACCGCATCGGCTTTTTGCACCGCTGCAAACAGGTCGTTGCCGGCCGTCCGGTTATTTTCAAACTCCACCCCAACGAAATCCGCGAACGCGCCATCGGAGAAATCAAATCGGTATTCGGCGACGACGCCCGCATTTATACCGACGGCAGCTCCAACGACATGATCGCCAACTGTTGCGAACTGATTACGCAGTACTCCACGCTGGTGTATGTCGGCATCGCCATGGACAAAAAAGTGCATTCCTACTTCGATCTGGACATGCTGTACCGCTTGATGCCGGAACAAAACGGCGGCACCTCGGCGCTGCGCATCGCGGAGCTGTGCCGCGAGTTCATTCACTTCGACGGCGACGGGCCGGCGTTCACGCGCAGCCTCAGACGCCGGGAAACCCTCGAGTTGGCGTGAAAAAAATCGTAACCGTCGTACAGGCTCGAACCGGCTCCACCCGCTTGCCCGGGAAAGTATTGCTGGACATTCTCGGCCAACCGCTCCTGCTGCGTATTCTGGAACGGGTACAAGCTGCATCATTGGCTGGTACGGTGGTCGTAGCGACTACGACCGAGCCTTCCGACGACCCCATCGAGATGCTTTGCAGGCAAAACAACCTGAACTGCTACCGCGGCAGCGTAAACGACCTGCTCGACCGGCACTACAAGACCGGGCTGCTGTTCGGCGCCGATGCTGTGGCCAAAATTCCCTCCGATTGCCCGCTCATTGACCCTGCCGTCATTGACCGGGTTTTTCAGTTTTTTCTCGAAAACAACTACGACTACGCCGGCAACTTGCACCCCGCCACTTACCCCGACGGCAACGACGTGGAAATCATGACCATGACCGCGCTGAAAAAAGCCTGGTCCGAAGCCACTCGCCCCCTCGAACGCGAGCATACCACGCCGTACCTGTGGGAAAACCCGCAGTTGTTCTCCATCGGAAACATTGCCTGGGAAACCGGGCTGGACTACTCCATGAGCCACCGCTGGACGATAGATTATCCCGAAGATTTTTCCTTTATCCGGACAGTTTACGAACATTTGCACCCGAAAAACCCGTGTTTCAGCCTTCAGGATATCCTCGACCTAACCGATACGCACCCGGAAATTTTTGCCCTGAACAGCCGCTATGCCGGTGTAAACTGGTACCGAAACCACCTCGATGAACTGAAAACCGTGACTGCCGAACAGACCCGACAATCCCCTGTCTGCACGAACTTGTTCGTCTGACAGGTCGCCAAAAACATCCTGTCTGCACGAACTTGTTCGTCTGACAGGTCGCCCCCCTCCCGTCTCCTGTCAGACGAACAAGTTCGTGCAGACAGGAGGCGGGCAAAACAAGTTTGATTTTTGACCTATCATGCACATCAACGAACTCAAAACCCGTTCCCTGCGCGTACGCGAACACATCCTGCACCTGTCCACCGACGGCGGCTGCTTCACCGGCGCTTCCCTGTCGTGTACCGACTTGCTCGTGTTCCTGTATTCCGGTTTCCTGCACGTACACCGCGACCGCCTCGACGATCCCGACCGCGATTTCCTCCTCCTTTCCAAAGGCCACGACGTGCCTGCGCTGTACGGCACCTTCGCCGAGATCGGCTGGATCGAAAAGGAACGCTTGCAAAACCACCTCGACCCGCACGATTCCATCTACTGGCACCCCAACCGGAACATTCCCGGCATCGAATTTCATTCCGGATCACTGGGCCACCTGCCTGCCGTAGGTCTGGGCATTGCGCTCGACTGCAAACTGCGCGGCAAACAAAACCGCGTGATCGTGATCACCGGCGACGGCGAATTAGACGAAGGTTCCGTCTGGGAAACTCTGCTCGTGGCCTCCGCCCACAAGGCCAACAACCTGACCATCGTGGTGGACCGCAACTTTTTCCAGGCCAATGTGCGCACCGAAGAACTCATCCCGCTCGAACCGCTGGAAGCCAAATTCGAAGCCTTCGGCTGCGCCGTCACCCGCATTGACGGACACGATTTCGGGCAAATGCAGGAGGCATTTGGTCGCCTGCCCTTCCACCCGGAAAAGCCGAGCGTCATCATTGCCGACACCATGCGCGGCAAAGGCGTGCCCAGCATCGAGGCCCGCGCCGACCGCTGGTTTTGCAATTTCACCCACGAGGAGGTGGACGCACTCGTGCGCGAACTACACGGCGAAGCCCAGGCCGACCTCACTTCCGAAACCCTGACCGTACGCTAAGCACCCATGAATTATCAGGAACTGATCAAACAAACCGCGCTCGCCGACGAGCGCATCGTGGTGATGACCGCCGAAAACCGCGCCGTCGTACGCGAACTGCCGCCCGTACTCGGCCCCCGCTTCATTGACGTGGGTATTGCCGAGCAAACCATGATCGGCACCGCCGCCGGACTGGCCCTGCGCGGGCGCATCCCCATCTGCCACGCGCTGGCGCCGTTTCTCATCTACCGCGCCTACGAGTTTGTGCGCACCGACGTAGGCATTGCGCACCTGCCGGTCAAACTGAGCAGCTGGATCGCCGGCTTCCTGTCCGACGGAAACGGCCCCACCCACCAGGCTATCGAAGACGTGGCGCTCATGCGCGGCATCCCGGGCATGACGGTTTTTTGTCCTGCCGACGAAGCCGACATGCTGGCCATGCTGCCCGCCGTGTGGGCTTCGCCCGATCCGGCATACGTGCGGCTCATCGTCCGGAAAACGGATTTCCAGCACGCGCCTTTCCAGATCGGCAAGGCAGAGGTAGTTGCCAAAGGCACGGATGTGACCCTGCTCGTGTACGGCTACCTGTTCGAGGAAGCCCGCCAGGCGGCGAAAATTTTGGAAGGCAACGGCCTGAGCGTCGGCCTGGTCAACATGCGCAGCCTCAAACCCGTGGACGAGCAGGCCATTCTCGATGCCGCCTCCGGTTCCAAACGACTTGTCACCATCGAAGACCACCTGCTGACGGGCGGTTTGTACAGCATTGTGGCCGAAACCCTGCTGCGCCACCGCCAAACCGCCGACGTGCTGCCGCTGGCCCTTCGGGAAAGGTGGTTTAAACCCGGACGCCTGCCGGAGGTGCTGGAATACGAGGGTTTTACGCCGGAAAAACTTGCGGAGAGAATCACCACAGATTACACAGATTAACACAGATTTTTTCAAAAATTCAAAAAATTAATCTGTGTTAATCTGTGTATTCTGTGGTGATTCTCTCGCATTCGACAATCGAACAAATCGAATCAATTCAAAATTATGCCCAATACAGTTTCACTCAACGCCAACTACCCCGACATCACCCGTTCGCTCGAAATACTGGCGAAAGCCAAAGAAATCATGCACCCCGTCAGCCAAACCCTGGCCAAAGGCCCCGGCCAGTGGAGCCGCGGTATGGCGCCCGTGTACTTAGAGCGCGGCAAAGGCTCGCATGTGTGGGACGTGGACGGCAACGAGTACATTGACTACAACATGGGCATCGGCCCCATCTCGCTGGGCTACTGCTACGAGCGGGTGGACAACGCCATTCGGGAGCAGTTGGAGAAAGGCATCACGTTTTCCCTCATGCACCGGCTGGAGTACGAAGCCGCTGCGCTCGTGCAACAAACCGTGCCGCATACCGAGAGCGTGCGGATTTTCAAACCCGGCTGCGACGCCACCTCGGCCGCCGTGCGCCTCGCCCGGGCGCACACCGGGCGCAACAAAATCGTGTGCTGCGGCTACCACGGCTGGCACGACTGGTACATCGGCACCACACTGCGCAATGCCGGCATACCGGAAGCGGTACGGGAGCTGACCAAAACGTTTTCCTACAACAACCTTGACAGCCTGCGCGCGGTGCTGGACGACGATGTGGCCGCCGTCATCCTGGAGCCATACGTGTTTGAGGCCCCGCGCGATAACTTCCTGCACGAAGTAGCACGCCTGGCCCGCGAAAACGGCTCGCTGCTCATCTTCGACGAAATGTGGAGCGGCTTCCGGGTGGCTGCCGGCGGGGCACAGGAGTACTTCGGCGTGCAAGCCGACCTCGCCTGTTTTTCCAAAGCCGTGGCCAACGGCATGCCCGTGTCGTTCGTCACCGGACGCAAGGACGTGATCAGTCGGGGCGAACACGACGTGTTCATTTTCACCACCTTCGGCGGCGAGGCACTGTCACTGGCGGCCACCATCGCCACCATTTCGGAGATCAAGGAGAAAAACGTGCCTGCCCATTTGGCCAAACAAGGCCGGAAACTCAAGGACGGCTACAACGCGCTCGCAGCAAAATTCGAGTTGCAGGATTTCACCAGTTGCGGCGGCTTCGACTGCCGCGGTATCGTCAATTTCACCGACAAAGGCGGCGATCCGCTGGTGCTCAAAACGCTCATGCAGCAGGAAATGCTCAAGCGCGGCGTGCTCTGGGGCGGCTTCCACAACATGAGTTTCAGCCACACCGACGCCGATATTGACTACACCCTGCGCGCCTACGAAGATGCGCTGCCGGTGCTAAAAGCTGCCATCGAAAGCGGAAACCCGGCGGCGTACCTGCGCGGGGAAGTACTGGAAATGGTGTTTCGGAAAACGAAGTATTAGTGATGAGCAATGAGTTCCGTAGCGCACTCATCATTCACCGCTCATCACTCATAGTTCATCACTCATCGCTAACAAATGGACTTTTTTTCTTTGAAAAACAAAACCGCCATTGTCACCGGCGCCTGCGGCCTCATCGGGCGCGAGCACTGCCGGGCGCTGGCCGAAGCGGGCGCCAACGTGGTGGTTGCCGATGTGCAAGCCGACGCCTGTGCCGCACTGGCAGCCGAACTCGGTCCGCAGCACCTCGGTATCGCGGTGGATGTGACGAACAAAACCTCGCTCCAACAGGCCCGCGACGCGATTCTGGCCCGGTACGGGCAAATTGACGTGCTGGTGAACAATGCCGCCATCAACGACATGTTCGAAAATCCGGCTATGGCTGCCACGCAGTCCATGTTTGAACATTACCCGCTGGACATGTGGCAAAAGTCGCTGGACGTGAACGTGACCGGCGTGTTCCTCTGCTCGCAGGTGTTCGGTACCGTCATGGCCGGGCAGGGCAGCGGCAGCATCATCAACATCGCCTCCACCTACGGCATGGTTGGTCCCGACCAGAGCATTTACCGGAACGAGCAGGGCGAGCAGACGTTTTTCAAATCACCTGCATACCCGGCCACCAAGGGTGCGGTCATCAATTTCACCCGTTTCCTCGCTGCCTACTGGGGCAACAAGGGCGTGCGGGTGAACACGCTCACGCCCGGCGGTGTGGAAAATAACCAGCAGCCTTTTTTTGTAAAAAACTACGCCCAAAAAACCGCTCTTGGCCGCATGGCTCAACCCACCGACTACCGCGGCGCGCTCGTGTTTCTGGCAAGTGACGCCTCGGCCTACATGACCGGCGCGAATCTGGTGGTGGACGGCGGCTGGACGGCGATGTAACCCCCCCCGGCCCCTCCCCCAAATGGGAGGGGGGCGTAGGCCAAACGGATAATGCCCATCCAAAAGTCAACGAAATACTGTAATCTACTCTACGTCACCCCTCCCATTTGGGGGAGTGCCGGGGGTGGGGTTGATACGGCGGAGCGAATGCTTCCCAAAAACCACGGTGACCTTCCGCCCCGCTTGGTGTTTTCATCAAGCGGCTCCACGCGAGGCTGTCTGGAGAAAACACCAGGCAAGGCGAAAATTTAGAAGTGCGAACAAATGAACAAAGCCAACAACATCAAACTCTTGCTCACCGACTGCGACGGCGTGCTCACCGACGCGGGGGTGTACTACTCGGCGCAAGGCGAGGAACTGAAACGATTTTCGATCCGCGACGGCATGGGTGTGGAGCGTCTGCGCAATCTCTGCGGGATTGACACGGGCATTATGACCGGGGAAAACTCGGCCATCGTGGCGCGACGTGCCGAAAAACTGAAAATGGCCCACTTGTACCTCGGTATTAAAAACAAGGCGGCGCAACTGCACGCCATCCTGGAGCAACACGGACTGGCTGCCGAAGAAATTGCCTTCATCGGCGACGATATGAACGACCTCGAAATCCTGCAATTGGTCGGCCTGAGCGCCTGCCCTGCCGATGCCATGCCGCAGGTGAAAGCCGTGGTGGACTACGTCTGCCGATCCGACGGCGGCAGAGGCGCGTTTCGCGAGTTTGCCGAGCACATCATTGAACAACGCACACAAATTTTGATATGAATACATTTACACTGAAAAACGGCCGGACGATCGGACAGGGCCAATCCTGTTTCCTCATCGCCGAAATCGGGATCAACCACAACGGTTCGCTCGATATTGCGCTGAAACTGATGGAAGAAGCCGCCAAAGCGGGTTTCGACGCCGTCAAATTCCAGAAACGCACCCCGGAAATTTGCACGCCCCGCGACCAGTGGGACATCATGCGCGACACCCCCTGGGGCCGTATGCGCTACATTGACTACCGCTACAAAGTCGAGTTTGGCGAAGCCGAATACGCAGCCATTGACAAATTCGCCCGGGAGCACAATATCACCTGGTTCGCCTCCTGCTGGGACGAGCCGTCGGTGGATTTCCTGGAACAATTCGATGTGGCCCTGTACAAAGCCGCCTCGGCCTCATTGACGGACATTGATTTGCTGAAAAAGAAAAAAGCCACGGGCAAGCCGCTGATCATTTCCACCGGCATGTCCACGATGGAGGAAATCACCGGCGCCGTCAGCCAGATCGGAACCGACAATTTGCTTATCGCACACGCCACTTCGGCGTATCCTTGCGCCGTGAACGAACTGAATTTGCGCATGATCCACACGCTCCAGGGCATGTATCCCGAAGTGCCGATCGGCTATTCGGGCCACGAAACGGGTCTGGCGCCCACGCTGGCAGCCGTGGCCATGGGCGCCTGTTTTGTGGAACGTCACGTCACGCTCGACCGGGCCATGTGGGGTTCCGATCAGGCGGCGTCGGTGGAACCGGGAGGTATGGCACGTCTGGTGCGCGACATCCGCGACATCGAAGCCGCGCTGGGCGACGGGGTAAAAAAACTGTACGACAGCGAGGTGGGGCAGCGCCAGAAACTGCGGCGAGTGAAATAGGATTGGACACGGATGCCACGGATGAGACACGGATTTGCACGGATCAAAAAAATCAGAAAGAAAATCCGTGCAA
>CAYMQY010000021.1:0-15769 GCA_964392655.1 uncultured Saprospiraceae bacterium | reverse complement strand
AATCAATTTTTAGCATGTCTCTTGTCGTCCTAACCACGACCATACTACTTTGCTGGATGGCCTTCATGGTCACCCTCGAACGGTTTTTCCCGTACACGAAGGGCATGAAGTTTTTCCGCGAAGGCTGGTGGCTGGACATGGTGTGGTACACCCTGATCCAGAGTTATTTTCTCAAAATCCTGATCTTCGACTACATCATTGCGCCGTCGGAGCAGGCGCTCGGCATGGCGGAACAGGGCTATCTGTCGCATTGGCCGATCTGGGCGCTGGTGTTGTTTTTCCTCATCACGCATGACCTGTACATCTACTGGTTTCACCGCTGGCAGCACAACAGCAAAATCCTGTGGCGCACGCACGAGGCGCACCACTCGGTGAAAGACGTGGACTGGCTGGCCGGTTCGCGCTCGCACGTGCTGGAGATTATCATCAACCAGACCATCGAGTTTGCGCCCATTATTTTTTTGCTCGACGTGGAAACGGCGGCTATCGTGGTGCCGATCAAGGCCCTGCTCGACGCGATGTGGGGCATGTGGATTCACGCGAACATTGACGCCAAAACCGGCAAGTTCCAGTATTTCATCAACGGCCCGGAGATGCACCAGTGGCACCACGCCAACCACCAGGAGGTGTTTTACGCCAACTACGCCACCAAGTTTGCTTTTTTCGACTGGATTTTCGGCACGGGCTTTTTGCCGGGACTCAAGCCGCTCAAGCACCAGTTTTTCAAACCCCGCGAGTTCGGGCTTCCGTACGAGTACCCGCGCGACTACTTCATGCAGCACTGGTTTTCGTTTTGGCGCTTTGATGTGAAAAAAGTGGAAAACCTGCCCTGGCTCAAGCCGTACGTGGAGTGGCAGAAATCACTGGCCGAATGGCTGGGAAAACTGTTTTCCCAAAACGAAAAAGATGAACCGTCTAACTCCAAAACCTCCCGTACCGCGCCATGAACCCCTGGCTCTCGCTGATCATTGCCTCGTTTCTGGAGGTTTGCTGGATTTACAGCCTGAAACTGCTGGATTTCAAAAAAATCCTGTCCTTTCACGTCAGCCGCCTGTTCACCGAAATGGAGGGCTGGATGGCTCTGCTGCCGCTGCTGGGTTACATTTTTTTCGGCCTGGGCAACATCTACTTTTTTTCCATGGCCATGAAAGGCATCGCGCCCTCCACGGCATTTGCCGCGTGGATGGGGCTGGCGCTGGTGCTGAGCAAGGTGGTGGACGTGGCCATCCTCAAAGCCGCCTGGAACTGGCAACAAGTGCTGTGTTTTCTGCTCATTCTGACAGGCGTGGCGGGGCTGAAGTGGTTTGAACGGGTGTAAATTTAATTTTGAATAGCCAGCAACCCGCTCATCAAGCCGTTTTTGGTGATTACCTGAACCACATACACGCCGGTTGCCGGCAAGTCTGTCAGTACGATCGGCAAACCGGCGTCGGTGACCGGGACACTCCGGTGCAACTTCCCGAATGTATCGAACAACTGTACAAAACCCGGCCCGGAGAGTTTTCCCCGGGAGCCAACGGTACATTGTTGCTTCGCCGGATTGGGGTAAATCGTCAGAGCGCCAGCTGAAGCATACGGTTCGTGTACCGACACACTCGGCAGCACGATGGCCGCCTTTGCCCAAGGGGTCATAACCGGCTCGTTGTAGTCGAAATAAATACCAGCCCGGTTGTACACGGTATCGCCGATCGTCAAATCGCGGTCGGGACGCAGGGAAAACGCCACAAACCCCTGGCTTCCGGCAAGGTCACTCGTGCTGTCGGGCAGGTTGATGTCGTCGAAACGCACTTCGAAAATACCCTGCTCGTGCAGACGCCAGGTGAACGCATGGCTTGCGCCAAGTACCTGGAGGGATGCGGGGTCAAGGGCGGCTGACAATGTGTCGCGCAGGATAATAAACCGGGCCGGAGCAGTACCGGTATTCTGGAAGCGGATCAGGTAGTACAGCCGGGCGGTATCGAGGTCCTGTACCGACAATTCGGCGGGGAACACGAGTTTGTCATTCGGGTCGAAGGAGCCGTTCACGGCCGATACGATATGCGCGGTGTCATCGCCCGGGTTTGCGTCGTTCGGATAAAAAACCGTCGCCGTCAGGTGTACCGGTGTGCCCAAGGCCGCGCCGACTTCCAGTTTCAGCCGCACATTAATGGCGGTTTCCTCTCCGGGCAGCAACGTGTCTGTGTACCAAAGCAAGTGATCGGCAAGCACGGCATCGGGCAGGGGAAGCGCCGACTGGAACGAAAATGGCGGTGTCAGGTTCAGCCCGCTCAAGGTAACAGGAACCGAGTCAACCGATTCGCTGCTCAGGTTTTTGACGAGGATTTTCAGGTCGGTGTGAAAACCAGGATTGAAGCGATCCAGCGCAAAGGTTTTTACTGACACGTCGCGGTAATCGGGCGGGAAGGTCACGGCAAAGTCCATTGCCGGATTCAGTGAGTCCGCAACGGCAAACGGCGGCGTAATCGTCCAGTATGGTTGATGTGCTAATGGCCGAACAGTATCGGCGTGGAGGTCGTGATACAGGCTGTATCGTCCATCGTTTCGGGTGGTGGCGAACAGGGTTTGGCCGTTAACTTCGACCACAACATTGGGCAAGCCCGGTTCTTGCGGGTCGCGTATCTGGTTGTTGTTCAGGTCGCGGTAAATGGAGCCATGGTAGTTGTTACGCTGGTCAATTTGCATCAGCATGACCCGTTCGACGGCGTTGACCGGCACGAAATCTTCGCCTTCGGCGTACCCCAGGTTGTACACTTCGGTCATCCGGTTGATGAAGTACACGTTCAAGTCGTTGTCCACAGTCAGTTCGTAGCCGGTATCGTTTTCAGGGCCGCCGAACCGGCGCACCCACTGGTATTTGCCGGAGGCGTCGTATTTGAGCACAAAGCCGTCGTACGATCCGAATTCCGGTGTACAAAGAATCGTATCGGGGCCGGGGTCCACGTCGAGAATGCTGGTAAAGTATCCGGTCAGGTAGGCGCTGCCTTCGCGGTCAACGGCAATGCCGGTACCTGTTTCCAGGGCATCGCCGATGCTGTTGGCGTAGACAAGATTGCCGGCAGGATCGAGTTTGACGGCAAAAATATCGTTTGCACCCTCGGCAGTTTTCAGCAGCAAGGCCGGCCCCGGATCGAAATCTACCCGGGTAAGGTAATACCCCGTGATATAGGAATTGCCGGCGGCATCCACGGCCACGCCGATTGGGTACACTTTGCCGCTGGACTGCGTGCAGCGCAATTGGCGTGCCCATATAAACTGACCATCCGGGTTGAGTTTCAGGATAAATGCATCGTCGGTACCGCTACCTTTGGTCAGGAGAAAAGTATCCGGCCCGGGGTCGTAATCGCCGTTTCCGCCCATGGAGCCGTACAGGTACACGTTGTTTTGGGCGTCGGTGCGAATACTGCGAGATTGGTCAAACCCGGAGCCGCCCACTCTGGCGCTCCACAGATAGTTGAAATCGGGGTCCAGTTTCAGGACGACGGCATCCCACTGCCCAACGGGAGTAACAGTTTGGGTTGCCGGCCCGGGGTCCAGGTCGGTTGCGGCGGTCAGCGAGATTCCCAGCAGGATATTTCCGTCCCGGTCGAAATGCGGTGCGTTTACTTCGCCGTCGAGCCGTATTGCGCCGCTCAGTTGCCTGACCCACACGAGTACACCCAGAGTGTCGTACTTGGCCATATAATAATCCGAGGCGCCAATCGCGGTCAGCAGGTATTCGCCGGGGCCGGGATCAAAATCTGCGGTTTGGGAAAAAAGGCCCACTACAAAAGCGTTGCCCGAGGGATCGAGGCCCAGCAGGGCCGAAGTGGAGTCAATGTTGGGGCCGCCGTGCAGGCGCGCCCAGCGGAAAGTGCCGTCGTTGCGGTACGATTGCAGGACAAATCGCTTTGGGCCTTGCACCTCCAGAATGTTTTCGCCGGGACCGGGATCGAAATCGTACATGCCCGAGAAGGAAGTCAAAAATCGCAGGTGCTGGAACGAGTCGGCGGCCAGCCCGAATTCAACCACGCCGACAGTAGCCCGACGCCAGGCGACATTTTGGGAAAAGGAAAAAAAGGGAACCAGTAACGCGAAGGCGCCGGCAATCAGGATTTTGTACATGGGAAGCGTGTAAATGGCAGATTATTACTGTTTTGCTGAGGCGAACAGGCCTTTTGCCGGCAAACATAAGTTGTCCTGCCAGTTTAGACAAACCGGTGTTTGGCTGGAAAACGACGGAAGTGAAAATCAGGGAAAAATTATTGCAGGATCACTCCAGTGGAGCAGGCCGTCGCGTTCCTCGATGTAGTCAATTTCGACCTGTTGCTGGGTCCGCCAAAAGTATCATCGCCCCACTACTTCAATTCCCCCGGCACTACCGACACCTGTTTCAGCGCGCCGTCGCGCAGCACCCACAGGCTCACCGGGCGCCCGATGCTGCGCTCGTCCAGCGCTTTGTGGAGAGCGTCAATCGAGTCCATGGGTTTGCCTTCGAACTGCACGATCACGTCGCCCGCGCGCAGATCGGCTTGGGATGCCGGGCCGCCGGGTTCGAGACTTTGAATCTGGATGCCGCCTTTGGTGTCGAGTTGTAGGGTGTTCAGCCATTTGGGCGGCAGCGGTACGCTCTGGGCGCCGATGCCGATGAAGCCGCGGCGTACGCGGCCTTCGAGGATGAGTTTGCCCACCACATATTTGGCGAGGTCGGACGCTACGGCGAAGCATAGCCCCTGTGCGGGCAGTATAACGGCGGTGTTCACTCCGATGACATAGCCGTGCGAGTCCACGAGCGGACCGCCGCTGTTGCCGGGGTTGAGCGCGGCGTCGGTCTGGATCACGTCGTCTATCAAGCGCCCGCTCTGACTGCGCAGGGTGCGCCCGAGGGCGCTGACCACACCCGCCGTCACCGAGTACTGGAATCCGAAGGGGTTTCCGATGGCGATGGCGATCTGGCCTACCTGCAGGCTGCGGCTCTCGCCGAAGGCCACGGGGACGAGGTTTTCGCCATCCACTTTCACGACGGCGAGGTCGGTGGCCGGGTCGTCGCCCACTACGCGGGCTTGGAAGCTGCGCCCGTCTTGCAGCATGCCCTCGATGCGTTCGGCGCCGCTGACGACGTGGCTGTTGGTCACCACAAAACCGTCGCTGCTGATGATGAATCCGCTGCCTGTACCGGCGGCGCCCTGCGGCGGGTTCGGGCGCTTGCCCTGTTGTTTTTTCTCTACTTTGAGGTGGACAACGGCATTGCTTACCCGCTGGGCTACGCCTACCACCGTGCGGGAATAGGCGTCGAGCAGGTGGCCGTCGTCGGCAGGGCGGGTTTGGGGCTGGATATTCTCGGAGCCGGTAGCGGCCCCTTCGGCATAAATCAGATGTGGAGACATGGCGGAGCAGTGGTGGTGGCTGAGCGGGGACGCCTCTCTGCAACAAAAACGTGCCAAGGCGCCGGGCGCGCCAATATGTCATGCCGTTTTGGCGAGCGGATATTCTGGAATATGTAGAAGAGATGTGATCAGGCTGAAGGCGCCGTTGTTCAATTGCAATAGATAAGGAATTCGTTAGCGACTTTTTGAACAGGCCGGTCTGGATTGTTTTTGTCCGACAAGAACAGGTGATACTCCAATGAGCCGCCACAACTATCTGTCATACTATGGGAATAGTAAATAAAGTCGAGCAGCCCGTCACTGTTTAAATCGCCGATCCAGACAAGTTGGGGTGTTTTGTATTGGGCGTGTCTTTGCCCTGCATCGAGAAAGCCCAGGTCGGTGCTGATGTTAAAAGTCTGTTGGTTCGAGCGATGCATATTGATGCTAAACTCGATCTGGTATTGCTTCAGGTAGCCCTCAGGATTTCCCCGGGTGAGCATGACGTTTTCAAAAGCGCGGAAGGCGTAACTTGTTCCGTTGTAGTAGGTGGAGTAAATTTCCTCCGGGTACAAAAATTTTGCCTCATGCTTGTAGTTCCTTGTGGTGCCCAGCAACGAAGCAAACACTTCTTTTTCAGGCAACTCTTTTCGGCTTCCGATGAGAAAAACAACGGTATCCGTCAGGTTGCTTGACACCACGATAGGGTAAGTTTTCCACTCAGCATATTGATCGCCAAGCGTATCTTTTTCGGTAAAACTGTGGATGAGTTTTAGCGTCACATCGGATTTTTTGATTTCCATCTTGTCCTTGTTTTTCGTCAGCGCATACCAGTGCAGTCCCGGATCATAATTGACGGGGTTACATGTCGCGCCAACCTCCAGCAAGCGAAAATCCTTGTTGATTTCGCTTGAAGGAACGGCCCACTCCCCGACAAGTCCAAAACCGGAAAATATGAAGCCCTCCGTTTTTTTGTGCCTGATCTTGACCCAGAACCCGCGATTCCCTTCAATCACTTCTGAAAAATGACTGTACAAGTAGCCGCTGTGGGGAATAATATCGCTATCGTACTGAATATCCGCCTCAACCACGGTGCCGAAAGGCAGATAGCCTGTTTTCGCCGAAGACGCACTTGGCCCTTTTCGGACATTCAGGCCGGATTTGGCTAAAACCGTGAAAGGCTCCGCAATGGAGCAGGCTGGGAAAAGAAGGATGAGGAATGCCGGAATGAGTGATTTCATCTTGTTTGTAATGGTGCTTGCGTGGTAGTCAGTTTATGATTTCCGCATTTGGGTCAGCCTTTAACCTGGCTATATTTTCCTGCCATGTTTTGAGTGCTTCGGGTTCCAGTTTTACCCAGTCCGTCACTTCGTGTATTATTTTCAAGGGTTCTCGGCTGCGATAGGAGCGGGTTGGGTTGCCGGGGAATTTCTTGTCCGTTACGTTCGGGTCATTTTCAAAATCTCCAAGGGGTTCCACCAAAAAGACACGGGGTTGTCCGGCGCCGGGCGCCAATTCGGCAGCGAGACCGGCGGCTTGCACCAAAGCCGTAAAATAGATGTGATTCATCACGACGTCCGTGTAGTAGTTCGACTTGAAACCGGCGGTGAGCAAGTCGCCGGCCTGCAAATCAGCCTTTGTCCCGTGGTAGAAGGGGCCGGTGTCCGAGGCTGTTGTAGTGGTTGTTTTTGGCATGTTTTTGACGTTTGGCTTCCCAAATATGATATGATACGCTTAGGGTAACTATTTAGCACCCCCGTCTGCGACGGCCCATAAGATGTGATTCACCACAGATTACCCAGATTAACACAGATTGTCCGTGGATAATCTGTGTTAATCTGGGTAATCTGTGGTGAAAAATGCTTTGTTGCAGACGGGTGCTAAATAGTTTCCTTCAATCTTTTTATGCCAGAACTCACGGTTGGTTTTGATTGGCTCTTTGGTTGTTAATAGCGTTATTTTCCGGTTTATGTTCTTTCCTTGCCTCCAGCGCAACAAGTCTATTGTACCAAATAAATCCCATCCTCTTCCAACCGGATGAGGCGCTGTTTATAGAGTGTTCCGATGGCTTTTTTAAAGGTCTTTTTGCTCATTTTGAGGGCTTCAGCGATGTCGTCCGGGTCGCTTTTGTCGGTGAGCAGGAGGTAGCCGTGATTGGCTTTCAGTTGGGCGAGAATTTTTTCACCATTGGGTTCAATCTTGGCGTAGCCGATTTTTTGGAGGGTCACGTCAATTTTTCCATCCGGCCGCACAAGTTTGACATAGCCCTTTCGGCGGTCGCCCCGGCGTAGTTTTTCAAAAATCTCGTTCTGGTAAATCAGCCCCCGGTAGCGGTTGTTGATGATGACGTTGATGCCCAGTTCCGTCTGGTCGTCGATGAGCAGGTCCACCGCTTCACCGGCCTGGAGGCGGATGAATTGTTTCTGCAAAAACTTCTGGTAGCGCGCGGAAGCGGCGAGGCGGTTCGTTTGCTCGTCGAGGTAAAGATGGACGATGTACCAGTTGCCGGGGATCATTTTGCCGGGCTGCTCCTTGAATGGCACGAGTAAGTCCTTGTCCAGCCCCCAATTTAGAAAAGCGCCGAAGTCGTTGACATCCCGGACTTGCAGGCAGGCAAACTCATTCAATTTTATCAGCGGCTTGTCTGTCGTGGCCGTGATTCGGTCTTCGGAATCCTTGAAAATAAAGACCTGGATCACGTCGCCTACGCCCCAGGTTTCCGGCACGAATTTGTTGGGCAGCAGCACTTCTCCGCTGTTTTCCTCGTCGGTCAGATAGACGCCATTGTCCGTCTGCCGGACGATTTTCAGGCTGTTGTATTCGCCGAGATAGATCATGTGCAGTAGAAGCAGTTGTGAGCAGTAGGGTTGCCTGGAAATTTCTTGTCCGTTACGTTCGGGTCATTTTCAAAATCTCCAAGGGGTTCCACCAAAAAGACACGGGGTTGTCCGGCGCCGGGCGCCAATTCGGCAGCGAGACCGGCGGCTTGCACCAAAGCCGTAAAATAGATGTGATTCATCACGACGTCCGTGTAGTAGTTCGACTTGAAACCGGCGGTGAGCAAGTCGCCGGCCTGCAAATCAGCCTTCGTCCCGTGGTAAAAGGGACCGGTGTCCGAGACTGATGGAGTGTTTGTTTTTGGCATGTTTTTAAGCGCTAACGTTTGGCTTGATACAGCGCCGCCGGGCGTTGGATTTGCGGGCCGGCTGTTCGGCGGTGTGGAAAGCAAGCCGGGGTTTGTGGCGGTCAATCTGTTTGCCAACGAGCCTCAAACCCATCTTGTATTGCCGTTTCAAGTATATCAATACTTATATCAGTTAGTGTTCTAAACTTAATGCAATATCCGCTTACGCTCGCCTTGCCGAGAGTTTTTCCATAAGTTTGGGACAGGTAGGTTTTATCTTTGATGCCCATGATATAGACAGAAATTCCGGTTGTATTAGCGCTCATACCTATTTGATAAAACTCCCTGGTTTTTCCATCAGCGTATTTTATGGCTTGAAAGCCATAACCTATGTTAGGATTGGAAACAATTTTTCCTTCACTGTCTTTACCATCCAAAAACCATAATTTGCATTCCGGCATTATTTCCAAAATGATTTGGTGCAACGCCTGCATTTCGCTGCGTTTTGGTTCAGATTGAGCAGCAATATAATCTTCGATTTGTCTTTGAACGTTCATGGGAAATGGTTATTTATCGTTTGCTTCTTTGATGAGCCGGCAACCTCTTCTTTCTGCACCACAACGACTAAGCAGCAACACGCTACGGACGCACGCGCCCAGTTTAAAGGTCGTTTTGAGTGGGGGCCACCGAATACTTGTGCCCAGCGGGGAATATTTTTGACAGTTAGTACGCCTGCCGTACGACCGTTTAGGGAGTATGGTCATGGCGTACATTGTTGGGCGCTGGATTCGTTATCATACGTTTATTATGACTTATCTCTCCATAAATTACCATAGGTCCATTGGTTTATTCTTTTTTATTAAAAATTACCGTTTTCTCTTTGATAGATATTTTTCCGACTTGATACCCAAATATGATTAATTCTTTTTTGTAATTTAAAAAAGAATGGTCTATCTCAAATCCAGTGATTTTATGTATTTCATCAAAAGTCAATTTAATTTGGGAGTTGCCGTTCTTTTGAACATACTCCCATAGAGCGTTGTATTTACTCATAGCATTCATTTTTATAACTTGTCGGACAATTATACTATTATGAAAAGTATGCTCTCTCGTTCTACTATCTCACTTCGCTGTTGGGCTACGCCCAACTTTTGCACTCCCGCACCACAACGGATAAGTAAAAACACGACGTGCGCCTTTTCACCCGATTTTGGCACTTATTCGGTACTTCGTGTTTTTTCTTATCCATTGTGGTGCGCATAAGCCCGCTCCACACGAACACGCCCCCGTCTCCGCCAGCAGGGCCGGAAGCGGGGGCGCGGGTCATCATCGTGGTGGCAGCGGGTTTTGTCCCATCGGTATTTGTTTTGGCGTGCGAAAGGTAGTGCGCCGGTTTTGTCTGTCCAAGCGACACGAAAATAAAATTTTTCTAATACGCCGGGGCTTTGCGCCGTAAAGACGCAGCGAAAAAAAACTCCGCGCCTCCGCGTCTCTGCGGTGAATTTGAACAACATTTGAGGCAAAAATTTCCGTTTCTCCTTTTGTTCCGCGCCTCTGCGGTGAAAACCCACCCCCAAGACAGCGCTTCCCCCCCCCTCTTGCATCTCTCCGAAAAATTCCCGTGCATGCTCCTGTTTACCCGCCGCCGCCTTTTCGGTTTTCTTCTTGCCCTGCCCCTCGCACCCCTCGCCGCCCAGACCTTTTCCTGCGGCGCCGATCCCATGCGCCTGCAACTTTTTGACCGGCAACCCGCCCTGCGCACGCGGCACGAACTGCTGGAGCAACAGCGCGTGCTCCGGCTCGCACAAACGCCGGCAGAAGCCGCCAAAGGCGCCGCATCGGCGCTCTACACCATCCCGGTGGTCGTGCATATCGTCCACCAGAACGGCGCCGAAAACATCTCCGACGCACAGGTGGCGGCGGGCATCCAGATGCTGAACGACGCCTTCGCCAACTCCGGCTACTACGATCAGGGCAATGGCGCCGCCACACCCTTCCGCTTCTGCCTCGCCCGCCGCGCGCCCGACGGATCAGCCACCAGCGGCATCAACCGCATCGCCTCGCCGCTGACCAGCATGATCATGGAAACCCAGGACCTGCCGCTCAAAAACCTCAGCCGCTGGAACCCCGAGCACTACCTGAACATCTGGCTCGTGCGCGCGGTCACCAGCGCGAGCAGCGGCCCCGGCGTGGCGGGCTACGCCTATTTCCCCGCCGCGCACGGCTCGGATATTGACGGCATCGTCATGGAAGCGCAGTATTTCGGCAGCGCCGAGGCCGAAACCGGTGTGCTCATCCACGAGGCCGGCCACTACCTCGGCCTGTACCACACCTTCGAGGGCGGCTGCACCAATGCCGACTGCACCCAGGACGGCGACCGCGTGTGCGACACCCCGCCCGACCAGTCCACGGCCTGGCTGCCCTGCGGCACTCCCGCCAATACCTGCTCCACCGACACGCAGTCGGGCTTCAGTGCCGACCAGCCCGACATGACCATCAACTACATGGACTACGCCACGCTGGCCTGCTACAGCGCGTTCACCGCCGGCCAAAGCGACCGCATGGAGTTTTTTTTCAACTCGGCACGGGCCAGCCTGCTCGACTCCAAAGGTTGCCTCGATCCCTGCACCGTGCCGGTGTCGGCAGCATTTGCGGCCTCGGCAGGGCCGGTGCTGAACGCCGGTACCAGCGTGGATTTTTTCTGCCCCGGCCCCAACGTGACAACCTGGACCTGGACCGTCAACGGCGCCCCCGCAGGCGACCAGCCGGTCATAAGTTATGCGTTCACCGTGCCGGGGCAGTACATCGTGCAACTCACGGTGCAGGGCGCCGACCCCAACTGTTCGGACAAACAAAGCGACACCCTGCTCGTCATTTGCGGGGTGCAAGCGGCTTTTTCGTTCGGCCCTACCTACCCGGAAGCGGGCGACACCGTACTGCTGAGCAGCCAGGCGGTGGGCGCTACCCATGTTTTCTGGACGCTCAACGGCGCGCCGGCGGGCAGCGACCCTGTGTGGAGCCAGGCGTTTTCAGCCCCCGGCGCCTACACGGTATGCCTGACGGCGAGCAACGCGTACTGCCAGGCGGTGGCTTGCAAAACCATTGACGTGGCCGATGTGTCGGGCTGCGCGGGGGCGTTTTTCAAAACCGTGACCTACGACGACCTCGGCCCCAACCCCTACCTGTGGGGCCTCGACCTGCTGCAACTGCCCGACGGCGACCTGCTCGGCATCGGCGGCAAACTTGGCGACCAGTACTTTGTCCGCTATTCCTCGGAAGGAAAACTGACCGACCATTGGCGTTATCAAGGCCCCGGAATTTCCTTCGTGTCCGACGCCATGACCGCCAACGACGGCGATGCGGTATTTACCCGGGGCGTAGTGTCCACACAAGGCTCGGTGCAGAACTACAGTTATGTCGCCAAAATGAACTGCACGACCCGGCAGCCGGCGTGGTACAAAAACCTCTCGCATCCGACGCGCAACGTACTCACCTGGCACCTCACCGAAAACCCGGTGACCCAACTCATCTCGGTGTTCGGCCGTATTGCAAACCCGGCGCTCGGCCAAAGCCCGACGGACGAGGTCGTTTTGCTCGCCCTCAGCCCGGCCACCGGCGACATTTTATCCCAAAAAAACTACCGCATCGGCACGGTGCCCTTTGTGCGGGCGAGCGTGTGGGTAAACAACGAACTGTACGCGGTGGGCGGCAACTACAACACCAACACCCCCATGCTGGGCAAATTCGACGCCCTCGGCAACGCCACCTGGAGCAAGGGCTACGGTTTTTCGGCGCCGGGTGTGTTCAACGGCCAGCTGCGCGACCTGGCCGACATCCGCCACGACGCTTCCGACGCGTCGCTGGTAGCGGTGGGCGCGTACAACATGCACCTGTACTTCCTGAAAACCGACCTGAACGGGCAGCCGATTACTGCTCGGGTGTTTTACAGCGGATTTGCCATCCCGGAAATATCGCACGTGGACAAGGCCAATGTGGAGGTATTGGCCGACGGGTACCTCATCTCGTACGGGCTGGAAACGGGTGGGCCGCAAACCCGCATCGTGCTGCTGAAATTGGACAAAAACGGCAACCTGCTGTGGCGAAAATCGCGCGCAGAACTCCACCTGAGCGGCCCCGAGGTGGTCGTTCAGAACAACCATGCCTTCACGTTCAGCGGCCTGGACGTGGCCAACAACAAGTTTTTCCTGCTGAAAACGCCCGTGGCGGCGCCCACGGCGGACGACTGTGTGAACGAGTCGTTTACCCTCGACGTGGCCACGCCGCAGTGGACGGTTTCCAACATCGCACCGGTTGCGGTGCCCGTAGTGGCCGTGTCGGCCCAGTCGGTGCAACCCATCTCCGATCTGCTTCCCCAGCCGCTCGCCACGGTGTGCGCGGTCAATACCTGTCCCGAAATTTGCAACAACAACCTCGACGACGACGGCGACGGACTCGTGGACTGCGACGATCCCGTGGACTGCCCCTGCGCCAATCCCGAGTGCGCCATCCCCGTGCCGCCTTTGACGACGAGGGTGGTGGGCAAAGAGGAATGGCGCTCGGCACAAAGCGATATTTTCGATTTCAGCCAGCCCATTGTGGCCAACCTGAACCCGCAGCAGGACAACATCCCGGAGATCATCGCCACGACCTACAACCCGAGCTTCAATGGCCCCCGGCATATCCGCATTTACGCCGGCAACGGCAGCAATGCCGCCACTCCGGGCCAGATTTCGTTTCCCGGCGCCAACGGCAATTTCCCGGAAGAAATGACTGCCGCCGGCGACCTCGACGGCGACGGCATTCCGGAACTGATTACCACACTTCGAAACGGGCAATTGCAGGTGTATTCCGGTTACAACCCGGCGAATAACCCGCCGATGACCCTCACGATGGAAACCGTATCGCTGCAGGCCAATGCCTTCCCGCCCGGCCTGGCCGATTTTGACGGCGACGGACACCCGGAAATCTACGTCGGCCATCGGGTACTCTGGATCAACCACGCTGCTCCCGGCCTGAACAAACTCGTTTCGATTACGCCCGTGCCGTTCCCGCAGAACCATTACCCGACGTTTGCGGCAGATATGCTTAGTGTGGCCGACTGCAACGGCGATCCCGATTGCGAAGGACTGGAATTGGTGACCGGAAACACGATTTACAGCGTGGACCTGGCCGACACCCCAGACGACGGCGACCCACGCTCCGTTACTCCCCGGCTGACGGTGGATGCCGTTCCCGGCGGTTCGGTGTTGCCCAACGGCCCTGCCGCGGTGGCCGATATTGACCTCGACGGGGTACCTGATATCGTCACCCACGTGCAGTTGTCGGTGCTTCCCCTGAGCGGGTATGCGTACGCCTGGAACGCCAAAAAATTTATCTGGAAATTTGAGCACACGGGGTTTACGTACACCGGTTCGACCTATATCCCTTCCGTGGCCAACGTGTTCGACGACACGAAAATGGGCGCGGCCAAAGACCTGCCGGAAATTTTTTACGGCTCGGCCCAACGGCTTTACTGCCTGAACCTGAACGCCGCCACGGCCAATCCGGCCAACCCGTTTTGGTGGTCGGCGCCTCATTTCGATCAGTCCGGGTATTCCAACCCGGTCAGCACGTTCGATTTTAACGGCGACGGCTGGCCGGAACTGGTGACCCGCGAACAGGACTCGCTCCGGGTCTTGTACGGCGGCACCGCGCCGTTTCCGGCTGGGGTGCAACCCAACCGGACCTGGTTTGCCATTGCCGGCCACAGCGGCACCAACAGGGAGAGTCCCGCCATTGCCGATGTGGACAACGACGGGCAGGCAGAGATCGTGTTTGTCGGCTCGGATGTGCCCCCGAACACCAACCTTGATCCCCTGCGGGTCATCGGCGCCGACCTCGCCAAAGGTCCTGCGTGGAAACCTACCCGCCGCGTGTGGAACCAGTATTCCTACACGCCGTACATGGTGAACGACGACCTGACGATCCCCAAAATCCCGCAAAAAAGCACTGCCGAAATTCCCGCCGGAAGCGGTCGCCATCCGCTCAATCTGGTGCTGGGCCAGCCGGTACCGGTGAGCACCAACGGCTTCCAGTACGTGCCCGACGCTGCGCTCGACGTGCTGCAAAGCCGCTGTGCCGGCAACCATATCGAAGTGCACCTGCGGGTATGCAACCTTGGCCTCGAAATCCTGCCTGCCGGCACGCCCCTGCGATTTTACCTCGGCGACCCAACCACCGCACCTGTGCTCCGGCTGCCCGTAGCGGCGGCGCTGACCAATGCCATGCCGCCGGACAGTTGCGTCGAAATCCTTGTCCTGTTGCCCAAAAATTTGGGACAAAAAATCTTCGCCGTCGTGAACGACGACGGCAGCCGGCCCACGCCGTTTTTCATGCCCGCTGCTTTCCCCCTGACCAATATCGCAGAGTGCAACTACGCGAACAACCTGGCGAGCTTTGAACTGCTGCCGGTACCGCCGCCGCCCGCCCTCGGCCCCGACGTGGAGGTGTGCGAAAACGGCGTGTGGACGTTCCATGCGGGCACGGGTTTTCAGCAGTACCGCTGGTCGAACCTGTCCGCCGATTCGAGCATTACGGTGTACGAACCCGGCACGTATTGGGTGGAGGCCACCGACCACTGCGGCGTCACGTACCGCGACACCGTGACGGTGACGCTCAGCCCTGCCGGTGTGGTGGACCTTGGGGGTGACCAGAAAATCTGTGCCGACTCGGCGCTGCTGCTGTCGGCGCCGCCCGGGTTTGCGGAATACACCTGGTTCCCTGCGGAGGGCTTGTCGTGCAGCGATTGTCCGAATCCCACGGCCCAGCCGCCTCAAAGTCGCACGTACACCTTGCAGGCCAAAAGTCCGCTCGGATGTTTCAGTTTCGATACGGTTTTTATCGAGGTAAACCTGCCGGTGCAAACGGCGGGACAACTAACGATCTGCTCCGGCGACTCGGTCCTGATTTTTGGAAACTACGAAACCGCAGCGGGCGCCTACGCGCAAACCTTCTCGGCACTGAACGGCTGTGACTCCACGCACACGGTTTCGCTGGCGGTGTTGCCGGTGTTGGCCACTTCGGAAACGCAGACCATTTGCTCCGGCGACTCGGTGCTGATTTTTGGAAACTACGAAACCGCAGCGGGCGCCTACGCGCTAACCTTCTCGGCGCTGAACGGCTGCGATTCCACGCACACGGTTTCGCTGGCCGTGCTGCCGGTGTTGCAAACGGCGGAAACGCAGACGATCTGCTCCGGCGACTCGGTCCTGATTTTTGGAAACTACGAAACCGCGGCGGGCGTGTACGCGCAAACGGTTTCGGC
>CAYMQY010000020.1:11284-32691 GCA_964392655.1 uncultured Saprospiraceae bacterium | reverse complement strand
TTCCACATCCAATGGTCATAGCAGAAAAAAAAGTAGTGCTGGTGCACTATACCCTTACCGAAGGCAATGCCGAAGGCGAAACAATTGAATCCACCCAGGGCCGCGAGCCGCTCGGCTTCATCTACGGTGTCGGCATGATGATCCCTGATTTTGAAAAAAACCTGAGCGGACTCAAGGCCGGCGACACCTTTGCGTTCGGCATCAAAGCCGCCAACGCGTACGGCGATTATGACGAAAGCGCTATCGTGGAGGTACCCAAGAGTATTTTCGAGACGGACGGCAAAATTCCGGACGGCCTGCTGGAAATCGGCAACATGATTCCGCTGACCGATCAGGACGGCAACCGCTTCCAGGGTTCCGTCGCCTGGATCGGGCTGGACAAAGTAAAACTCGATTTCAACCACCCGATGGCCGGCGTGGACCTGTTCTTCACCGGTCAGGTGGAAATGGTGCGCGACGCCGAACCGGCTGAACTGGAACACGGCCACGTGCATGGCGCCGGCGGGCACCACCATTGATTTGGCTATTGGCCAGGCCAGCCGGTAGAGGCGGTTTTACATGCGAGGGGTTCACTATCAAGACCACTTAAAAGCACTAAGTTTCACTAAGATTTTCTTTTGTTTTAGTGTTTCCAGGCGCTTTCGGGTGGTCTTGGTGCTGAACCCCTTTCGTATTGAACAACTCCTTGTTTCTTCCCTTATTTACCCGGTAATTTCCGGTTTGTAAACACCTTTATGCGGCAGACCGCGAAGCGGTCAAACTTGAATAGCCCCGGGGATATCCCGGGGTTTCAGACGCGTCCGGCTTCTCAACTGCAAAGCGCTTGAACATCAGTTAAATGAATGAAATTCAACCACTTTGTGGTTGTTGCAACGTCCTCAATGTCACCCCGGTTGCACCGGGGGCTATTCACGTTTGACCGCTTCGCAGTCTGTCGCAGGGCAATTAATTGCAAATCGAGAGCAGCTGTTATTTCCCGGTAAAAGTGAACGTGTAGTTTGCCCAGAAATTCCAGATGGTGACTACCGCTGTGGCGATCAGTTTGGCCACATAAAAATTGAGGCGCAGACGCTCGTTGAGCAGGTAAATGATGCCGTTGTTCAGTGCCAGCCCGATAAGTGAAGCCAGGAGGAATTTGGAAAACTGTGTGGCCACGGCGGGGTCCTGACTCTGAAACGTCCAGATGCGATTCAGGATGTAGTTGCTCACGACGGCGCACAGAAAGCCGATGCTGTTGGCCACATATTGGTTCAGGCGCAGTTTTTCCTTGCAAAGCCAGGTCACGCCAAAATCCACGAACACGCCGGAGAAACCCACGACGCCAAACTTGAGAAATTTCCAGAACAGGTCGTTATTCATCTGTAGTCAATGTTTGCTCACGGTTTTCGGGGCGCAACAGTTGAATGGTCAAAACAATCCAGATGGCGATGCAGGGCACGGCTTTCAGCACGTATGGCTGCACAAGCGCCGTGCGTACGATTCGGGGAAAAATATCGGTCGGTGAAACGGAGGCCAGAATGAACGCCGTCCACAGCAGTATTTTCATCCAGCGCGCAGGTTGCGGCACACTTTGGTACCACAAGGCAACACCACACATTGCGATAACGAAGGTCGGAGATTCGGCTTTGTGGTTGAACACCACTACCCACAAAAGCAGCATGCCCCATAGCCGGATACGATCCTGAACCGGCGGCAAGCCGTCTGCGGCCTGCGCACTACGGCGGAAAACTGCCCGTGTGCAAGCCAAGAGCAGCGCAAATCCTGCGAGTAATACAGCCATTTTTGGCGCTTGCAGGCCAAACCAGGTTTGCAGCCAGCCCATGACCGACAAGCCGACCGAGGCGCTGTGGTCGTCGCGCAGCAACTCGCCCCACCAGCGGTACACCTGCCACAACTGTTCCGGCGAAACTGCCACCAACGGTAGCGCGAACAGAAGGGCTGTCCAGGCCGCCGCTGCCGGAATTAACCTGTTCCGTTTCGGGTAGATGCAGGCGGGCAGCAGTGCCAGTGCGCCGAAAATTTTTACAAACCCGCCGGCGACCGCCCACCAGGCTGCTTGTACCGGCTTTCGCATTTCGAGGGCAACCCAGGTCAGCAAAATCAGCGCGGCAGTAAGGCCGTTGCTCTGGCTGTTTTGCAGGGAAACAACCAGTTCGGGCAGGACAAACCACGCCATGAAACGGCGTTGCTGTGGAGTCAAAACAGGAATTTTCAGGACAACCCAAAGCAACGGAAGGGCGTTCAACAGGTTCCACAGGGCAAGGCCAATTGCGTCCGGAAGCACCGAAAACGGCGCCATAGCCACCGAAAACGCCGGACTGTATTTGTACAAATCCCACTGTTCCGCAGGGAAATCCGAGTAGGGATTTAATCCCTGAACAAGATGCGCGAATGAGTTTTTGAAAATCACATAGTTCTCATACGAGGTGTACCCGGAAGTGTTCGGGCCTTTCAGCACGCTGTGTATGCTGACTGCAAGCGTCACCAGGACGTAGGCAAACCAAAGCGTGGAGTCTCGTTTCCAGAGCATTTTCATGGCTATTTTTCAAAAAAACGGCCGCAGTTTTTCCAGAAGATGCTCCGGCGCGGGCACGACTTTTTTTTGTCCGGGAGAGAAAAAACACAGCCGCACCGTGCCGGCATTTACCAGCTTCCGCCCCTCGTTCAGAATTTCGGTGTGGAAGGAAATGTACTCGTCCGGCAAGCGGCGGATTTCGGAATGCACGGTCAGCAGGTCGTCGTAATACGCCGGGCGCACGAAGCGTGTCTCCATGCTCACCACCGGCAGCCAGATGCCGTACTTGTCCTCTAATTCCTTGTACGACAGCCCCAGCGAGCGGATCGTCTCCACCCGCCCCACCTCGTAATACTCGGCGTATCGGCCGTAGTAGAGGTAGCCCATCTGATCGGTTTCGCCGTAGCGCACCCGGAGTTGAAGGTCGTGGCTGTACATGTGTTAATGATGAATGATGAATGATGAATGATGAATGATGGCGAGCGGGGCAAACGCATTTATCATTCATCATTAACCATTCATCATTAGTTATATTTCTTCCCGTTCGATGGGGCAGGTCATGCAGTGGCTGCCGCCGCGCGCGCGGGAGAGTTCGTTGGATGGAATGGTGATGATGGTGTTTTCGACTTTATCGGGCGATATTTTGCCGTTCTCAATGTCGCGTAGCAGTTTTTCGGCGCCGATGACTTTGTAGCCGAATGCTTTGAACGCCTTTTCGGTCACCGGGTTGCGGTCGTAGGTGATGGCGACGCCTGGTTTGAGGGCCACGAGGTTGCAGCCGTCGGTCCATTGCTCGCGTTCCTGGTAGGGACTTTCGCCCTGACCGGCCCAGATGAATTCCATTTTCGGGTTGACCTCGGCCAGCAGAAAATCCTTCAGGCTGGGGTATTCGATTTCTTCACCGGTGGAGCGGTGTACGTCCACATACGAACCGAGGCCGTCCTGCACGATGGGTTTGTAACCCACAAGGTGGTTGTGGTTGATCTGGGTAAAAATGGTGTCAATGTGCATGTAGGTGCGTTCGGCGGGGATGTTGACCTGCACCACGTTTTTGATGATGCCCCGGTCGAACAGCGTGTTTTTGATCTGCTGAAAGGCGTAATTGTTGGTGCGTTCGGAGCAGCCGATGAGCAGGTAGTCCTTGTTGAGCACCATGACGTCGCCGCCCTCGATACTGATTGTTTCGCCTTTTTTGGAAGGCGGATACTTGTCCACGCGGTTGAGGTTGATGGTTTTTCCATCGGCTTTCAGGCGCCGGAAGACCGGGTGGCTGCTGAAGATGAGCCGGGTGAGGAAGTTTTCGCGGAAACGCGCCGACTTGTTGGCTTTGGTAATCAGGACATAATCCTTGACCGTCACGGCGATGTCGCGGGTGAAAATCAGGTTCGGGATCGGGTCGAAGAGGATACGGTCTTCGGGTTCGAGGTAGCCGGTGATGAGCGTGTCGGCCAATTGTTCGGACGACAGGCCCGCCAGGCGCGGGATGAACGAGTAAGGCAATTCCTCGAAGTCGGTAATTTTATTAATGACTTCGTACTTGCTTTCCTCGTCGCGGGTGCTTTCGGCGAGCAAGTCGCGTACTTCCAGCACGTTTTCCTTACCGAGGAAAGCCTTGAGCACACCGATAAATATGTCGTGCTCCTCCTGCATGTTGGGCAGGTGCACGATGTCGTCGAAAAGCAGTTCGCCGGCGCGTTTGGGCGTGATGCGCGCGATACCCTCGTCGGGACGGTGCACGATAACTTTTTTCAGGCGGCCTATTTCAGAATCTACGTAGATGCGGCTGTTTGCGTCCATACGGGCGTGTGTTCGTGGTGGTTTTAAAAATGGCAGGATAAAAACGCGGCAAAAGTAGGGCGAAAAGATTGATTCGATTGGCTGGAATGATTCGATTGATTCGATTTTGCTGAGCATGTACACAGGGTGTGGGTGTTTGGCAATAATTTCGTTAAACCCCGCGTTTTGGCGCCGCCTCTTATCGAATCCCGACCGTACCAACATTTATTACGGCTCCACCCCCTCTGAATGCGCGGCGTTTGCCTACTTTTGCGACCGATTTTCCCAAAACCAGGTTACACGAGCAAAGTCCAAAGTTCCAAATGTTAAAATGGCTTTGACTCACAGCAAATTAGATTGGCATTGAATCTCCAGGTAACTTAATCCCGTACCCTTGCCGATCTTATCCATCAACCATTCCAATTTTCACCCGCATGCACAAACTTCTAATCCTGCTGCTTTTTTGCTTTTCGGCAACAATCGCAAACGCCCAAGTCCCGACGCTCATAAAACTCGCACCCCACAAAGACAACCTCCCGCCCGTGCCCGATGCGGCCTGCTCTGTGGGCACGTTTCAGTTCGGTCCGATCCTCGGCGAGAGCAACGACAATACTCCCGACACGCTCTTCTTTTGTTTTGGCGACTCCATGTGCATTCAGCACAATGGCGATGCGATGTACATGGACCCCGACCCGAGTACTCCTCCCGGCATCGGCTACGCGTTTTATCGGTGCCCACCTACTGGAGATGGCGATGAAATGGCCGTGTTGGGTGATCCCTGCCTGTGGCCAGGTGCTGCCGGAACAGGTTTTTTTGCTACCATAGGCCCTGCCGACGGCAGCCATTGTTTTTTCAACAGCGGCAGCCTTGTGAACAGCCCGATTTTTGGGCAGGGCAACCCGGTCGCTATCACGTTTGCGCCAATCACGATAACTGATTTCGCCGGTGGTATGCTCGAGCCGGGCTGTGTGGATGTGGGTATCGCTCAGGCCTTTACCGTAGTATATCTTGAGCCGATTGATGCCATCAGTATCGTCACCAATTTCAATGACGACTGCAAAGGCAAATTCCGTGTTTTGGGCGGTTACCCGCAGTGGGACCTGAACGCGACGTACACGGTTTCCATCTATCTGACCAGCGACCCCAGCGTCAAGGCCCTGATCTACACGCCGCCGGCACAGATCACGCACTTTACGGACGTGATTTTCTCCGTGCCTCAATCCGGAAACTACACGGTCGTCATCGAAGACGGCAAAAGTTGCGGCCACACCTTCCAGATTGACATGGCAAATTGCAACCCGCTGAACAATGTGGTTATTTCCATGCCGGACCTGCTTGCGCCGCCTGCCTCGCAGATTTGTGTGCCGGTGACCGTCAACAACTTCGACGACATCATCGGTGCATCCTTCTCACTTACCTGGGATCCGACCATGCTGCAATACACCGGCATTCAGAACCCGCACCCTGCAATCCAGCCCTTCGGCGCCGTCAACGGCAACCTGAACGAAAACGAAGCAATGAACGGCTTCCTCGGCGTGGTGTATTCGGACTTTGCGAGTTCTACCACTATTCCGGACGACGGTATACTTTTTGAAATTTGTTTTTCTGTACTGGCTCCGCTCGACTCCTGCTCCACGATTGACGTGGTCAGTTTTCCTTCCATCGTCACCATGGACGATGCGTTCGGCGGCGAACTGGCGGTTACGGTAGACGCCGGCTCGGTATGCGCAGGCTTCAACCCCTTGATAATTAATGCTTTTATTGATACCACCTATTGCGATAATACTGCAACGCTGGGTGTGGACATCTCCGGTGGAGCAGGGCCTTATGAAATCCTTTGGCAAACCTGCGCCGGCGCTGTAGGCGGGCAAGTGGTATCCAATATTGCCGATACTATCCTGACCCTGCCGGTGCCTGAAGGCTGCTGGGAAATCTGTGTGACCGATCAGAACGGTTTCGGCACGCAGGTTTGCCAAACGCTCAACGTCGCCATTCCCAGCCTCGGCGCTACACTCGCCTTGGTGCAATCGCCCACCTGCAACGGCGGCTCCAACGGCTCCGTCCGGGCAGATGTGACGATAGACGGTGTGCTGATCCCCAACCCGGGGCCGGGCTTTACATACAATTGGAATACGATGCCGCCGCAAACGATGCAGACCATCTCCGGCATTCCCGCCGGCGGATACAGTGTGACCGTGACCGATGTCAGCACAGGTTGTACGCAGGTGGCTGCCGGTACGCTCAGTCAGCCTCCGGCGATCACGATGGACCCGCAGGTGACTCCGGCTACATGCCCGGGCATCGCCGACGGTTCTATTACTGTCACATGTGCAGGCGGCACGCCCGGCGCTGCCGGCAGCGAATACCTGTATTTCTGGGAATATGCGCCGACCAGCGCAGGTCCGTTCAACCCGGACGATGCCGGTTCCGGCAACCCGTTTGTGCTTACCGGAAAACTCGCCGGCATTTACCACGTCACAGTTACAGACGCCAACGGCTGCACCTACGTGCATCCGGTTGATATTGAAATTACCAGCGCCCGCGAAGTCACGATTGATACGCTGAACATCTTCGATCCATCCTGCTTCGGCTTGTCGAACGGCTCCATTGAAGCGGAAATGAATGCCAACCCGGCTTTCAACAACCCGACATACCTGTTTTTCTGGAACCCGGTAGCGCCCACACCTCCCGGCCCGTACCCGACGAATAATGTGGGCAATATGACCCGGATTTCCAATTTACCGACAGGCACGTACGAACTGATCGCGCTGGAAGTAAACTCCGGTTGTCAGGCCGGGGCGTCATTCACACTCAACCAGCCGCCGGCGCTCGACGTGGCGCTGGTATCCCAAACCAACCCCTCCTGCCTGAATCCGACAACCGGCGCCATCACCGTAGCCGGGAGCGGTGGTACTCCGACGTACACCTACGCCTGGAGTTCCAACCCGCCCGCAGTGGTACCCGGCCAACCCAACCTGACGAACCTCGGCCCGGCAATTTACACAGTGACTATCAGCGACATCAACGGCTGCCGCGACTCGCTCACAGTGCCGCTGCCGCTGCCCAACCCGCCTACGATCACTTCGATTGATTCCGTTTCGGTGGTGTGCGGCTTCGACGGCAGCCTGCGGGTAAATGCCCCTGCTGCGGTGTCGTTCCAGTGGACCACACTTAACGGTGTTTCGGTGGGTAATACGGCGCAGGTCGGCAACTTGCCTGGCGGCACCTACATTATAACTGTGCGCGATGCGCAAGGTTGTTCCAATAAGGATACGATTACTCTGGCTGGTAAAACACCGCTCTTTTTGGCAGACAGCCTGTTGACCCGTCCTTCCTGTTTTGGCGACAGTGACGGCAGCATTGCAATTGACGTGCAGGGCGGCAACCCGAACTACCTGTACAACTGGGCGCCCGGCGGGCAAAATACCGCCGTAATATTTGCCATACCTGCCGGCACCTACACGGTGACCGTGACGGACTCGAAAGGCTGTACGCTGGTACGCACGTTTGTGCTGACCAACCCGCCTGGTATTTCGTTGTCACAAAACCAGATCGTGCCGGCTTCCTGTCCGGGCGCCTGCGACGGCGGCGTTACGCTGGTCACGTCGTATGGCGGAACACCTGCGGACTTTGATTTTCTGTGGAACGATGGTTCTACCGACTCCGTGCGCACCGACTTGTGCCCCGGGTACAACGTTGTCACGGTGCGCGACCCGATTCTCGGCTGCTTCCGCATAGACTCCGTGTTCATTGCGGCTCCGCCGGCTTTTGCCGCTACGTTCAACAACGACTCGGTGTCCTGTTTTGGCCGTACCGATGGCCGCTCCATGGTCACGGTAACCGGCGGCAATGGCTTGCCGTACACCTACCTCTGGAGCAGCGGCGCTACCATTTCCACGGCGGCTAACCTGCCTGCCGGGCCGATTTCCCTGACCGTGACGGATAACAAGGGCTGCACCCAGGTTTTTGTGACACAAATAGAAGAACCTGCGCAGATCATTGCCACCAAAGATCAACTCAATTCCCGCAACCCGCTTTGTTTCGGCGGCAACACCGGTACGCTTGCGCTGACCGTCACGGGCGGCAATGGCAACTATTCGTTCAATTGGGCCAATGCCGCCGGCCCCATTACCGACACCTCCAACCCGCTCGACAACCTGTCGTCGGGCACCTACTCGGTCACGGTGACAGATGATGCGGGCTGCACAGCCGTTCAAACGGGAATTATTCTGAGTGACCCTGCTCCGGTTCAAGGCGCCTACCTGCCCTGGGAACCGATCCTGTGTTTCGGAGAGGAAACCACCTTGTTTATTGATACCATCACCGGCGGCGCAGGTGATCCGTACCAGTACAGTCTGGACTACGGCGTGTACCTCGATCCCGGTTTCCCGATCAACATGGGTGGCGGCGAGCACTACATCACCTACGTGGATCGCCTCGGATGCGAGTACACGGATACCATTTTTGTGCAGGAACCCGCTCCAATCACGGTGGTATTCGACCCGAATGAGGTGGAAATCGAACTGGGCGACTCGCTGCAGTTGATTCCGATCATTTCCGGCGCTACGGTGACCGACTTCGACTGGACGCCGCCTACGTTGCTCAGCAACCCGGATACGCTGGAGCCGTTTACCCGCACCTACGAATCGCAGGAATACACCCTCGTGGTGTACGACGCCAACGGCTGTTCGGCTACCGGAAGCATTCAGATCAATGTAGATCCGAACCGGAACGTGTACATTCCCAACGCATTCATTCCGGGCAACGTGAAGGGACTGAACGACCACTTCAACCTGAACATAGGCCGGGGTGTGGAGATCGTGAACTACATGCGCATCTTCGACCGCTGGGGCAACCTCATGTATCAGCGCGAAAGTTTCATTCCGAACAACAACGACTTCGCCGAAGGCTGGGACGGCAAATACAAAGGCCAGATTGTGCAAAACGGCGTGTATGTGTACCTGATTGAGGTCAAATTCCTCGACGGTCGGGTGCTGCTGTACCGCGGCGACGTGTCGGTGCTGCGCTGATTTTTGTCATTTCGGAGAAATCCGTCCGCTATACGGGCGGCGTTTCCGAAAAAAGGTATGCCTTTTCAACTCAGGGCCGAACTGCTTTTGCAGTTCGGCCCTGTTGTTGGTTACCCGTTAATATGCTCCTCGTAAAGTTTCGAAAACACAAGCGAATCCTCAAACTTGTCGGAGGCGAAATAATGTTGCCGTAGCAGCCCCTCCTGAATAAATCCGAATTTCTCCATCAGTCGCAGCGAGGGGATATTGCCGGCGCCCACCAGCGCCTCGATCCTGTTCAGGTTCATTTGGCGGAACCCATATTCCAGAACGGCCTCCAGCGCTTCCGTCATCAGGCCCTTTTTTTTGTATTGCTCATCTTCCATCACGTACCCGACCTCGGCCCGCCGGTGCCCGGCATTCCAGTTGTGAATGCCGCACCTGCCGATAATCGTACCGGATGCTTTGTCCGTGAGTAGAAAGAGTTTGAAACTCCGGTTGTAACTGGAATATCCATTTTGGTGCTTGAGCACTTCTTTTTCATAGTCCTGCTCCGAACGGTGGCCAAGTATGCTTTTTATTTCCTCCTTCGGGAGGTTTTCAAAGATATACCGCATTTGTTCCGGGGAGATTCCGCGGAGCAGCAGCCTTGGGGTTTCGAGGGTGACGAAATTCAATGCTTCTGCCATACTTTTTCGGGCTTGAATGCCTGCCGAATCGTTGTGTAGTTTTCGATCTGTCGGATTATCATTGTGGTGGCGGCGGGTTTGGTCCCATCGGTATTTGTTTTGGCGTGCTAAAGGTAGTGTGCCGGTTTTGTCCGGCCGAGAAGCGTGTCCGGGAAAGTTTTTCAGATGTGTGTGGCGCACATACGGTGTCGGGAAGGGCGGCCCAGGGGTATAGTGTGCTCTGAGCACAACGGGGCCCTCCACTTAAAAAACCCGTCAGCCACGAACAAATCCGATCGCTGGCTGAACTCCGCTGGCGCCTGCCTCCCCGCTTCGGTACTTTTGTACTATGAAATTCAAACAGAAAAAGGCCGGTTACAAAAATTAGGTGTACGCACCACCTGTACGACCTGTTTTTTCTCGTTTCCGTTTCACTGATTTTTCTGCTTTTCATCCTGCTGATAAAAAATTAAATCCATGAGCACTACCGCCGGCACCGACATCCACTTCACCCTCAGCCGTTTTATGAAAGCGGCGCCCGAACAATTCGACGCCCTCACCAAACTCGAAATCGAATCCTTCTTCGTCTACTGCGCCGCCGGGATGGACCACGATTCGGAAAAACTGCTCGCCACGCTGCTCCTCAAGGCACTGAACAAACGCATCCATTCCGAGCGCATCGGGGAAAACATCTACCTCGGCAAATACGAAATTTCTCAAATCCAGTTGTTCAACATCCTGATCGAGAAGTTCCCTTTCGTGCGCTACAGCCAGCAAATCACCAACACGGCCATCACAGAGGAAATGCGCGGCGCCGCTGAGGTCACGATCATTGACATCGGCATCGGACAGGGCACACAGGTGCTGAACATCATCGAAATGGCCAAAGCACTGCCCGGCCTGAAAAAACTGCACGTCGTGGGTATCGAGCCGTTCGGCGATGCATTGGCCCGTGCTGAAGCAACGATCCTGGCCTGCAACGGCAAAGTGCCCTTCGAGGTCGCGTTTACAGCCATTCACGACGTGGCGGAAAACGTGGATTTCGCGGCGATCAAGGGCCTGTCCGGCAAAATCATCGTGAACGCTTCGCTGGCCCTGCATCACATCCAGTCGGCCAAACAGCGCACGGAAACCTTGTCAAAAATCCGGCTGATAAACCCGGATGCACTTGTGCTCATTGAGCCGAATGTGAACCACTACGAGCCGAATTTCTTTGCGCGGTTCAAAAACTGCTACAACCATTTCTACAGTATTTTCCAGGTGATAGACCGCATTGAAAACATTTCCGAAACGGATAAAAACGCCCTGAAACTCTTCTTCGGCCGCGAAATCGAGGACATTATCGGCAAGGAAGAAAACGACCGCTACGAGAAACACGAACCCGCCACCCACTGGATCGAACGCCTGCTGGAAAACCGCTTTTCGCTGCGCAGCGATTTCCTCAAAGCGCCGGTCGAACCGGGTTGCGGCGTGGAAATTTCTTACCACAAGGAGGGTTTTCTTGGTTTCACTTTCGGCGATGAAACCGTGCTGGCTGTACTCTACGCCAAATAGTCCGGGAAGTTTCGGTACATCCAGTCCGAGGAATTTGTCGTCGGACGAATCCGGAGCCGAGCAGACTCGTCCGACGACAAATTCGTCGGACAAGATGTACTCATCGCTCATCACTCATAGCTAATCGCTAACCCAATGCTCGGCAACTTTTTCACCGATACAAGACGGGGCGCAACGCGTCGCGTTTAGTTTGGCATAAGTCCCGACAAAATCACAAACAAATCCCCCTCCGCACTTCCCCAGGCCTGCTTTCCGTCGGGCGCCACCGTGGTGAACCCGCTGTGTGGGCGGGTGTCGTTCAGTTCTTTGCCGAGATTTTCAGGGTATGTCCAGTGCGTCCAGTCGTCGCGGGTGCGGCGTGCGGCAAACACATCGCCGCGACCCAGCCCGGGGTAGCCGGTGCTGACGTAGAACAGCGTTTTCCCATCGGGCATTAGATAAGGCGCGGTTTCCTGGCCGTCGGTGTTGATATCGGCGCCGAGGGCAGCCGGTGTACTCCATTGCCCCGTGGCCGGATCGCGGCGGCTGACGAACAAGTCGAGATCGGGCGCCTGGGTAGCAGAACCCGCGGAATATGCGCCCTCCAGAATCAGGGTGTTTCCGTCGGCGCTCAGACAGCCGTTGCCGAGGATGGCAATGCCTGATACAGCAAGTGCCGCTGGCGCCGACCAGTCCGAATCAAACGATGTGCGGCGACTGGTGTGCAGGCGGTTGTTTACCGTGAGCAAGAGTAGTCGTCCGTTGGCGGTAATGGAAAGCGGAACCGAATTGCCGGGGCCGGAAAGGTTCTGGACCAAAATTGGCGCATCCCAGTCCTGCCTGGCCTCGTTCCAGGTGGCGGTAAAAATATCGGCGCCTGCGATGTTGTCCGGGCGGTTTTTTCCGGCAAAAAAAATCTCCCGACCATCGGCCCGTACCACCGGGCTGAATTCTTCGCCTTGCGCCGTGTTAAGCGTCGCCAACGGTTGCCTGGTCGCCATACGTTCCAGGCGGCGCAGGATGGGCAGTTTGCCGTCAATCCAGGGACGCACGCGGCGCTGGTAGTCGAAGTTGGTGTTGCAGCCCGCCGGCAGGGTGTCGGGAAAATGCGGCCGCGCCTGTTCCAGCAAGGCAATGGCACTGTGGTAGTGCTTTCGGTCAATAAAAAACTGAAAACTTTCCTCCATGAGCCGAAAGGCTGAATACCGCGGTGCGTAGCGGGCGATGTAGCCGACGGCCTGCTCCAGAGTAACCGTCGTGTCGCGGGCTGCCGTGCCGTTTTGTAGTTGCATCCGAAGTGCCGTCCGGCGCCGCAAATCCAGCAGGTGTTTGGCTTGTTCGGGATCCAGTCCGGCCACTGCCGTACTGTCGGCAGCCAGATCGGCGATGGTGTTCAACAACACAATTTCGAGCGCCGACCAGCGGTTCTCTGCACGAAAATCCAGCAAATCGGGCAGTTTTCCGGTGCACAGAAGTTCGCGTACCTGCATACGCCAGCAGTCGCGCGCGGCGAAGGAAAGCCGGTAATCGTCGGCAAATCGGTCAAATTGGCAGGGTGTGTATTTTTCGACAAAGGCCGTCCACGCGCTTTCGCTCATACGGCGGGTCTGGTCGAAGTTTTCGGGTGAGACAAACTCCAGATGCCGATTCAAAATGGCAGTCATAGTGTCGTAATCGGTCGTGTACAGGTGCGCCTGCACGATGTCGGTGCGCGCGATTTGTACCTCGGGCTGCACGCGAGGCAGGGGTTTTTGCAGGCCGAGTAGCAAAGAATCCAGCGCCGGGAGTGTACCGCGTGCTTTTGTGCCGGCCACCGCCCAGCGTTGAACTTGTTCGCGCAGGTCAAGGATGGCGAGGGTGTCCACCGAAAACCGGCGGGCCAGGCGTCGGGACTGTTTGCGGGGCAGACGTCGGAGGAGACTATCGGTTACGGCGAGTGATTTGTCCATTTCCAGCAGCCTCGGCAAGTCGCGCGTATCGCTGAGTTGCATTTTTCCCAGAAAATACCGCGCGATGGGTGCGTATTTTGGGTGTTCCCGAAAACGTTCGAAAACGGACCGCGCGGCTGCGAAGTCTTGTTCCTGAAACTTGCTGTAACCCGCGCGGAAGGAAGGCGAGCAACTGAATAACAAGAAAAGGAGCAGGAGCGCCGGGTAGTACGGCACGGTGTTTTTGTGTTTCATGCCGAAAATTTTTTTTCTAAACATGAGTCATCCCGAATTTTTCAAATGACTTCGGAGAAGTCAAATATTTGTAGATCAGCGTTTTAAGGGAATGTAACGACCTCTCCGAGGTCTTTCACATTGAAAAATTCGGGATGACTCATGTTTCGTTCGGCTTGTGCATTTATTTAAAATACAATGAACACCGCCAGTATAGCCGCGATGAACAAAAACGCAAAGCCAATCAAATAGGCAATGGAGAACACCAGCGATTTAAGGCTGGTCATGCCCCAGCCTTGTCCATAAAACCGCTTTATGGCAAGCAGCGGGCTGATGAGCAGCCAGACAATCGGGATGACCCAAAATTCTTTGAGCGGCCAAACCGCATTGATCCAGAACGCGAACATGAGCAGCAGGAACATACTGGTGTGTTCGTTGATCAGGAAAATGAAATGCTCTACGTAGTAGCGTTTCTGTCTCCAGTACAGCAGGGTAAGTACTGCCGACATCAGACCAATGAGCACGAGCAGCGTCCAGGCGAGGCTGCCAAGGTAGGCCTTCATCAGGGCTGAAGGATTCTGGATGGTTTTAATGCCTTGCTTCACAAAAATCCGGTCCATCCATTTTTCAATGTGGTATTTGGCGCAAATGGAATCGGCGTCAAGCAGGAAAAGGTCGCTGGTAAGAATGGAAATACTTCTGAGCCCGAGATTGAGGGGGGTCGAGTCCGGGGCATTTTTTTGGGTGGAATCAACGGCAATTGTCCAGATGTCGCTGAATTTTTTTGCTGTCTCGCCGTACGTCCGTTGAAGCAGGGTATCCACTGCTCGCATGGTGGAGGCGGTACGGAGTTCGGGTGGCAGAGAGTCGAACTCGCGGCGCATTTTTTCAATTTCGGCATTGCGGCGCCCAAGTTCATACAAATTAACGTTTGGGTCTTTGTTTTTTTTTCCGCTGATCTGGATGCCTTTTTCACTGCTGGTGGCTTGTAGGCCGCGTGAGTTCCCGACATCTGTCAGGTGGTTCAGGGTAAACAGAAACAAAAACGCCACGATGAAAAAGAAGCGGATAGGGTGGGGGTAGCGCTTGCGTCTGCCGGCAAAAAATTCCTGCGCCACGTATCCGGGGATCAACATTTGCCACATAAAAAGCAGGGAGCGGCTCTCCAAATGCAGCACCCGAAACCATACCTGCTTGAGCAAGGCGCCGAGCGACATGACTTCATCCTCATATTTTTGTCCGCAATGCGTGCAAAACTTCGCCTTGTACGGCAAAGGAAAGTGGCAGTTCGGACAGTAGTCGGAGGATTTGTATTTCATGGCTCGATGCTGTGGTGCTCATGCCGCCCGCTGACTGGCTGCGGGCATAGAGGCGCCGTGCAGTATTTTGAAAAACAGTTCTTTCATCAGTTCTTCGTCGCCGGTGTTGGTGGTATCGGTGTCCACGCCTTTGGCGCGCAGGTCATATTCGCGAAGTACGTGCAGGATGTATTCCGTTTGCTGCAGCGGGTAGTTGCGGGCGGCGAGTTTGTATTCTTTCAGGAAAAAATCGGAGCGCAGGTCGAGCGCTTTCGACATTTCCGCATCGCCGGCAGTTTGTAAAAAATGAAGCATGTACACCTTGGTGAAATAGGCGTGCAGGCTGGCGATGGTCACGATGAGTGGGTTTTTGCGGATGTTGGCGGCAAAATATTGCTGAATGCGGGCTATTTTGGCCAGGTCGCGCAGTGCAAACGCGCGTTGCAGTTCGAACACATTGTAGTCCTTGCTGATGCCGATGTACTCCTGCACGTGGTTGGCCGTGATGGTGGTTTCGGCGGGCAGGTTCAGGGCAAGTTTGTCTAATTCGTTGGCTACCTTGGCGAGGTCGGCGCCGAGGTATTCGGCGATGAGTTCAGCCGCGGGCATCTCGATGCTGCGTTTTTTGGCCCGGCAATAGGCGGCAATCCAGTCGGGCACCTGGTTGTCGTACAGTTTTTTGCTTTCAAATACGAGCGCTTTGGAAGCCAGTACCTTGCCGAGTTTGGTGCGCATGTCGTACTTTTTGTGCTTGTGGCACACGACAAAAACCGTTGTCGGCATCGGTTTTTCGAAGTAGCCGGCCAGTTCGCCCAAACTTTTCATTTCCTGGGCTTCGCGCAGGATGACCACCTGGCGCTCGCTCATCATGGGGTAGCGGCGCAGGTAGTCAAGCAGGGTCAGGTGGTCCACGTCTTTGCCATACAGCACCGTCTGGTTGAAGCCTTTTTCGCCTTCAGAAAGGGCGTGCCGGTCCACGGCTTCTTCGATGCGGTCAATGAAATACGGCTCTTCGCCGTGCAGGAAGTAGATGGGGCTGAATTTGCCCGCTTTGATGTCGCGCAGGATATCGTCGAAATTCATGCGAGGGCGAAGATAGGCCGGAGATGGTCTGCCGGGGTATACTGAGATGTGTTTTTCCGCAGGGCTTCACCCTGCGTTAGCGGATGACGCCCTTTCAGGGCTTTTTTTAGCGGAGGCGCGCCAGCCGGAAACCTGTGCCGTAGTCGTGGTAGTCGGGTTTTGCGGCGTTGCGGTAGGTAGTGCGTTGTTGCTCGGGGTTGCGGCCCCAATGTCCACCACGCAGGACACGGCTTTTTGAGGTCGGTGCACCGACGGGGTCGGCGGTGGCGCCGGCAGGGTAGGGGCCGTACCAGTCCTGACACCATTCGCGCACGTTGCCGGTCAGGTCGTACAGGCCCAGCGCGTTGGGGGCTTTGTGCGCCACGGGATGGGTTTGGTTGCCGGAGTTGTTCAGGTACCAGGCCACCTCGTTCAGGTCGGCGCTGCCGCTATATGGGAAATCCTGTTTGATGCGGGCGGCGTATTCCCACTGTGCTTCGGTGGGCAGGCGGAATCCGCCGGCATTCCGGCTGATACCGGTTCTGCCGTCGGGTAAAAACGTGTACACAGGAGTCAGGCCGAGTGCCGTACTGAGCCAGTTGCAGTAAGCCGCAGCGTCGAGCCAGGAGATGTGGATGACCGGGCGATTGCCGCGGCCCCAGCCTTCGTCGTCGGGTTTGGCGCGACCGGTTGCTTCGCAAAAACGATCGTACTCATCGAAGGTGACTTCTGTTTTTCCGAGATAAAAATCCTGAAGTGAAACCTCGCGCACCGGCTGTTCATCCTGCAAGCCGTTGGCGCTGCCCATCAGGAATTTTCCACCCGCGACAAACACCAGTGCGGGCATGGGGGGACGGGAAGCAGCAGGCTTTTCGGGTGCCGGTTTTTGTTCTTTGGGAGCAGCCAGAGCGGGAGGTTGTTCGCGGGTTTGGGCTTCTTGCGCCGCTTCTTCCGGAAGTGAATCGGGCTGCACGGTGGGCATGTTTTCAATGACCGGCACTTCGGGGAATGCCGGGTACAGCAGTTTGCATTCCTCCCAGCGCTGGGTAATGACCGGCAGAAATTTTTCGCGCAGCAGCGGATTGACAACGACGACCTCGTACACGCCGTCCAGATTTTCACATTCCGGAAACTGGATCATGTATGCTCGAAGTGCGGCCTCGGTCGGGTTTTTCCGCAGTTTTTCCAGGTGTTCGTGTTCCAGACGTTTTAGTGCGGCCTCTGCCTGATCCCGGCAGGCGCCTTCGGGAAATTCATAGAGGTAGTCCCGATAACCTTTCGGGCTATCTTCCAGCAGCGTTTTTTTGCAGGCAGCCTCGGCGTAGTGTTTGCCGTCGGGGTGTTTTTCCATGTAAGCCGAGTAAGCCGCGTGGTTGTCCGACCAATACCGGGCCTGCCACCAGTCCCTCGATTCTGCCGGACTGGCAAACCAGCCCACGGCAGTACCTGCCGACAAGGCCAGCACGAGTATGGCTGTTTTCACGAACAAACTCAAAGACGTGGCTTTGGCAGTACTTGCGGGAGCGGATACCGGCGCCGACTGTTTGATACCGGTGACCAGTCCGGCGCCGGCCATCGAAGCGGTCTGAAACGCCAGAGCATAGCCGGCGGGTCGCAGCGCCGTGGCGCCTTCGTCCGACACCGGACCGTCGGCGATGATCTGTACGGTTTCTTCCATGACCAACTCCTTGCGGTGCGGAAGGCCGTTCACCATCTCGATGATCGCGATTTTGAGCACCAGCGGGTGCGTGCCTTCTTCCATTGGAGTAACGTAAAACCACCACTCCGTAAATCCCTGCCGGTCAACCAACTGGATGTCCTCGCTAATAGTTCGGATACTAAATATCCGTCCGCCTGCCGGGTCGAGCAGTTCGGCCTGCATAGTGTCGGACACCCGGTACAGGTTTTTGAGTTGCACGTGCTCGTCAATGGTGATGTTTTCCACGATGGCGTCTTCGTCCATGGAAATACGCACGACGCATTTGGTCTCCTTGCGCACCGGCATAGTGCCGGGAATGCGGTACAGGATGCTGCCTTGTTTGGGCGCCGGTTCGCCTTCTGCGGATGCAGCGTCTGATTCGACACTGAAATCGGCTTCCTGTAAATTCTGGATAAGGTCGAGAAAATCGGCCCGGATGCGGTCGTATTCGCGTTGCAAGTCGTCGTTGGACAAGGTGTTGCGCAGCCTTGCCTTGTTGGCGTCGTTCAATCGGCCCAGCAAGGCGACTACGGCGCTGTATTTGTCCGAAGTTGCCGGAAGTAATGCCTGCAAGTTTCGCAGCGCAGCAGCAATGTCGTCCACCAATTGGTTCTGAAGGTCTTTGCGGAGCGCGTCAAGCGGCTGGGTCAAAGGCATGGCCGGCGTGTGTTTGTTGCGCACAAACCTAACAGTTTTTTTTCTATTGTTTTCCGCTCTGTAATTCAAGCGACCGGTTCATGTCGGCCATGGCTTTGTCCATCTGACCCATACCCCGGTACACGCTTGCTCTGGTGCGGAAAGCGATGGCGTAATTCGGCAGTATTTCCAGCGCCCGATTGACGTCTTCCAGCGCTTTGTCGTATTGCCCAAGGGTGAGGTAGGCGGCGGCGCGGTTGTTCCAGGCCATCGCGATATTCGGGTTGGCTTTCAGCACGGTAGTGTAGTCGGCGATAGCCTCGTCGTAGCGTTTCTGGTTGGCGAACAACAAGGCGCGGTTAGCCAGCACGTCGGTGTAGTTGGGTTGCAATTCGAGCGCTTTGTTGTACTCGGCGAGCGCCTGATCCGGGTTTCCCGTCTGGCTTTCGGCGATGCCCTTGAAATAATATGTTTCCGGGTTTCGCGGCTCCAGTTCGAGGCTGCGTGCCAGATCGGGCAGGGCATCGGCGGGGCGGTTGAGAATGACGTGGCACTTGCCCCGGTTCAGGAAAAGGCGCGGGGTTACGATGCCGGCTTTGATCGCGTTGTCGAAGTCGGAGAAGGCTTCTTCGTAGCGTTTCAGCATGAAATAGGCCTGACCGCGTCCGTTGTAGGCCTCCACATAAGTCGAATCGAGCCAGAGGGTTTTGGTGTAATGCTTGATCGAGTTTTCGTAGTCGTACTTAAGCAGTTGCCCGTAGGCGAGGTTACAATTGCACAACACGGCATCCGGATACTTGTCCACACAGTTTTGAAACACCGTGACTTCGTTGTTCCAGACCCGTCCGTGCTGCACCGCCAGCAGGCCGAAAACCAATGCTGCTGCCGTCAGAATGCCCCGGCGGATGGCCGGTTGAAATTTTTGCGCCAGCCAAACGACGAGCAGGAAAAAACCAATGGACGACAGGTACACGTACCGCCCGGAGCGCATTTCCAGCGTGCCGACTGTGACGTACGGCAGCATGACCGTGAGGGGCAGCAGGTACCAGAGTGCCGAAAGACCGATTTCGCGGATGTTTCGGCCGTATTTCCAGACAAGCCAGGCCAGTGCGGCAACCACCAGCGGGGCAGCATAGTAGTCGAACGACCAGGCTCCGCCGGTTTTTTCCATCGGGTAATAAATGCTCAGGCTGAGCGGTGCGATCAGTTTGGCCGGATAAAACAACAGCGAGTGGCACACCATCAGAAAGCGGTCGAACAGGCTGAGTGCCTTGGTGGTCACCACCAGGTCATGCCCCTCGGCTTCGCGCGTGCTGAGTGTGTACAGACCGAGCGCCGCGCTAAGGGCAAAAAACGGCGCCTTCGCGATCAGGTTTTTAACCGACAGGGAGCCGTTGCGGTACCAGTCGAAAGCCAGCAGCAGCAGCGGGAAGGTCACGGCTGCCGATTTGGCCAGAATCGAGCACACGAACATCAGCAGCGTGAGGGCATAAAAAGCCGGGCGTTCGTTTTGTTGCCACTTGACATAAGCAATCAGGCCCAGCACGTAAAAAAAGGAAAACGTGAGGGCGCTTTGGCCGGCAATCCAGCACACCGCCTCCATCTGGATGGGGTGTACGGCAAACAACAAGGCCACAAAAAACGACACCTCGCGACGCGACTGCAGCAGGTTGAGCAGCCAAAATATGCCAAGCACGCAGCCGGTGTGCAGCACGAGGCTGAACGTGTGAAAGGCAGTAGCGCTTTCGCCCGCAATGGCGTACACGAGCGCGTAGCCGAGCCAGGTCATGGGGGCGTACATGCCGAGGTTGGTGGACGCGAACAGCCCCCGAAACGTGGGGTTTTTGATGATCTCGTTGTATTTGATCGCCTTGTCGTCGTCGAAAATCAAAAAACCGTTGGACAGCGACGAGAAATACACGGCTATCGCTGCTGCCGCAAGAATGCCGGCCAGTAGCCAGGGTTTATCAAAAAAAGACGACTCCGCCGGGGCAGGGGAGGGTGGTGGAGCAGCCGGTTTGGCAGCGGCAGAACTGACGGGGGCCGGTGGCGGTGTTTTTTTCTTCGACATGTTTCTGGCTGTTGGCTATTGGCTGTTGGCTTCCGAACAAAATGCAGTGTTATCGAACTCGGAAGCCAACAGCCAACAGCCTTTAGTTTTTGCGCAAATACTCCAGCACGACGGCCCGGGACTTCCGTGCGGCCTCGTCGTTAAAACGCGGGCCGCTGGGGTTTGCGAATGCGTGATCGGCGTCGTATTCGCTCACGGTCAGGGATTTGCCTGCCGCTTCCATATTTTTTTTGAAATCTGCCACGGTGGCATCGTTGATCCACTTGTCCTGTTTGGCATGGATCATCAGCACATCGGTTTTCAAGGATTTCAGTTTTTCCACGTCTTTTTCGGGCATGCCGTAGTACACCACACAGGCTTTGGCTTTGTCGCCCAGCAGCAGGGCGGCCTGCAAGGACCAGCCGCCGCCGAAGCACCAGCCGAGTGTGCGGAAATCGGCGTTTTCTCCGGCGTATTTGGCGGCACCCCGGATGATGGCGGAGGCGCGCTCCGGGTTGCAGGCCTGCATGAGTTTGCCGGCTTCTTCGGCGTTTTCCGTCATTTTGCCGTCGTACAGGTCCACGGCCAGCACGTTGATACCCAGTTCGTGCGCAAGGCGGTTGGCCTCGTTGCGCACATAGTTGTTCAGGCCCCACCATTCGTGGAAAAGCAGCAGGTATTTGTTCGATTGGCCGTGCGGAGTCATCAGGAAACCGCGTCCGTTTTCGCCGCCTTCCACCGGGAATTCGATGTTTTTTCCACCGTGGAGGAGTTCGACGGGTTTGGGCGCCGGGTGTGCTTTTTGAAACGATTTGTCCGACCCCAACGCCGCAAATTCAGCGCCCGCGTCGTGGCACATCGGCATTGGAATGGGTTGGTCGTTGCAGGCAAGGAAGGGGAGGAAGAGGGCGAGCAGGAGTAGTTTTTTCATGTTTGTTGATTTAAAACAGATGGTCGGTTCTACTATCGTAAACTGAAATGACATGAATGTCATTTTCA